>JADFOJ010000102.1 GCA_022562915.1 Planctomycetota bacterium
GACCGGGAGTAATTTCCAGGCTGCCGTTACCGCGTAGCGGTGGGCCACCGGCTGGAAATCACTCCCGGTCTATTTTCTCCCGCTCGCCCGTGGAGCGACGTCCAACCACGGGCGAGCAAGCTCGACCGTGCCACCCACTGTCCTTACTCGACCGCCCGGGCCTCGATCTCTTCCGCCGGACGGCTGCTCGCGAAGGTGAACGACTTGCCGCGGTAACCCACCGTGATCGTGTCGCCGGCCTGGTACTCGCCGGCCAGGACGCTGGTGGCGATGGGGTTCTCGATGCGCCGTTGAATGACTCGCTTCAACGGCCGCGCGCCGAACTGCGGGTCGTACCCTTCGTCGGCGATCGCCGCGGTCGCGTCGGGGTTCACGGTCAGCGACAGACCGCGATCGGCCAGCCGTGACGACAGCCGGCGGAGCTGGATCTCCACGATGCCGGCGAGGTCGTCGCGTGTGAGCCGGTGGAAGGTGATCGTCTCGTCGATGCGGTTGAGCAGCTCAGGCCGCAGCGTCTTCTTGAGCAGCTCGCGCATGTGGGCTTCGATCTCGAGATCCTCGGCGCCGCGGCTCGACAGGTCGAGGATCATCTCCGAGCCGAGATTGCTGGTCATGACGATGATGGTGTTGCGGAAGTCGACCGTTCGCCCGTGGCCGTCGGTGAGGCGACCGTCGTCGAGCACCTGCAGCAGCACGTTGGCGACGTCGGGGTGCGCCTTGTCTATCTCGTCGAAGAGCACCACGCAGTACGGACGGCGCCGCACGGATTCGGTAAGCCGGCCGCCCTCTTCGTAGCCGACATAGCCCGGCGGGGCCCCGATGAGCCGCGCCACCGCGTGTTGTTCCATGTACTCGCTCATGTCGATGCGGACGATCGCCTCCTCGGTGTCGAACAGGAACGCCGCCAGGGCCTTGCACAGCTCTGTCTTGCCGACGCCCGTCGGGCCGAGGAACAGGAACGAGCCGATCGGCCGATCCGCGTCGCCGAGGCCGGCGCGATTGCGCCGCACCGCGTCGCAGACGACCGTGACCGCCTCGGGCTGGCCGATCACGCGGCGGTGCAGTTGCTCCTCCATTCGCAGGAGCTTCTGCCGCTCGCTCTCCACGAGCCGGCTCACGGGAATGCCCGTCCATTGCTCGACGACCTCGGCGATCTGCTCGGCATCGACCTCCTCGCGTACCAGCGCCTGCCCCTGGGCCTGGCGCTGCGCGAGCGAGTGCTCGGCCTCCTCCAGTTGCCGCGCCAGGTCGCGCTGCTCGCCATATTGAATTCGAGCGGCGGTCTCGAGGTCGCCGCGGCGCTGGGCCTGCTCGAACTCGGTCTGCTTGCGATCGATCTCGGCCTTGAACGCCTTGATCGCGTCGAGCCCGGCCTTCTCCTGGTCCCACTGGGCCCCGAGGTGATGGTTGCGTTCCTGGAGGTCGGCAAGTTCCCGGCCGACGGCCTCCAGCCGCTTCTTCGACTCGGCGTCGGATTCGATCCGCAGAGCCTCGCGCTCGATCTCCAACTGCATGATCTTCCGGCGAAGCTCGTCGAGTTCCACGGGCATGGAGTCATTCTCGATACGCAACCGCGACGCGGCCTCGTCGATCAGATCGATCGCCTTGTCGGGCAGGAAACGATCGGCGATGTAGCGATGGCTGAGCGTCGCCGCGGTGACGAGCGCCCCGTCCTGGATCCGGATGCCGTGGTGTGCCTCGTACCGTGGCTTGAGACCGCGAAGGATCGCGACCGTGTCCTGGACGGACGGTTCGCTGACCAGGATCGGCTGGAAACGGCGCTCGAAGGCGGCGTCCTTTTCGATGTGGGTGCGGTACTCGTCGAGCGTGGTGGCGCCGATGCACCGCAGTTCGCCGCGGGCAAGGGCCGGCTTGAGCATGTTGCCCGCGGAGACCGCTCCTTCGGCGGCGCCGGCCCCGACGATCGTGTGCAACTCGTCGATGAACAGGATGATCCGCCCTTCGCCGGCGGCGACTTCGCGCAGCACCGCCTTGAGCCGGTCCTCGAACTCGCCGCGGAACTTCGCGCCCGCCAGGAGTTGCCCGACGTCAAGGGCGACGATCCGCGAGTCGCGCATCGAGCCGGGGCAGTCGCCGTCGACGATGCGCAGCGCCAACCCCTCGGCGATCGCGGTCTTGCCGACACCGGGCTCGCCGATGAGCACGGGGTTGTTCTTGGTGCGCCGGCTCAGGATCTGCATGCAGCGGCGGATCTCTTCGTCCCGGCCGATGACGGGGTCGAGGGTGCCGGCCTGGGCAAGCTCGACGAGGTCGATGCCGTACTTCTTCAGCGCCTCGAAGCCCGACTCCGCGCCGGGATCGTTGACGTGTTCGACGCCGCTCGCGGCGCGGAGTGCCCGGATCGCCTCCAGCAGGCGGCCCCGATCGAGACCGAGGGTCGTGAGAACCTCCGACGCGTCCGAACGTACTTCCGCCAGCGCCAGCAGCAGGTGCTCGGTGGAGACGTAGGCGTCGGTGAGCGATGCGGACTCTTTTTCCGCCTGGGCGAGAACCGCGACCGTCGCCGGGCTTGTCTGCGGTGCGGCCGGGGAAGAGGCCCTGACCGTCGGCAGCCGATCCATGGTGCTCGCGACGACCTCGGCGACGCGCGCGGCGTCGGCGCCGGCCCTGCCCAGGATCGAGCGGGTGATGCCGGCGCCGTCGTCAAGCAGTGCCTGCAGAATGTGCAGCGGCGCCAACTCCGCGTGCGATCGCGTGTTCGCGATCGTCTGGGCGGTGCTGAGCGTTTCCCTGGCGAGCGTGGTGAAACGGTCGGGACTCATGTGCATGATCCTCCAACGACCCTCCGCCATGGTCGGCGCAAGCGACGGGCCACAGGGGCAGGGGCCCTGGGCAGCGCCACGCGCCCTGGAACTGCCAGAGTGACAGTGACCGGCCAATAATGCTCGTGGATGACCGACGCCGCACCCACGACCCCTGTCCCGCCTCGCTCAGTTGTCCGTCGCCAACTCCGGGCGGCGCTGGTCCTGCTGCTGATCGTCGGAGGCGTTCTGGGAAGTGCCTGGGGCACCTATCGCCTGACCGTCGGGAAACCGCAGCTGGACGGTGACCGTCGTCACGACTTCGGGATGGTCCAGCTCATCGACCGTCCGGTGAAGCTCCAGCACACGTTCGTGCTGACCAACACCAGCCGCCGGACGATCGAGTTGGCGAACATCGGAACCTCATGCGGGTGCACCGTGGCCGAGCCCAGCACCAGGACGATCGGCCCCGGAGAGGTCCTCGAGATCGACGCGACGTTGACGCTGAACAAACAGGGTCGAAAGACGTCGAAGATCTTCCTGGAGTACGGCGGCACGCACCTCGACGTGCTGTACCTGGAAGGCAGCGCCCGCAAGCGGCAGCGACTCTCGGTCGTGGCCGGGCCGAGGAGACTGGATCCCGGAGTGGACCTGCATCGGGTGATCTTCTTTCTTGACTACGACGGCAACGACGAGCCGCCCGCGCCGTCCGTCACCGCGCCGGACGGCGTCGACGCGGTCTTCGGCGGGTGGGATCAGGTGACGCGGGTTCGCAGCGCCGACGGGCTGCCTGCGCGGTGGCGCGGTCGCGTCACGCTCCGGCATACCGGCGGGACGCTCTCCGCGAGCGCGGCCGTCGAGGTGACCGTCGGCGCGGACCAGACGGTTCGGATTCCGGTGGCGCTTCCGGCGGGTGAGTAGGTTCTGGAAGTGTGGGGTGGCACGGTCGAGCGAGCAAAGCGAGCTCGCCCGTGTCTTTGGACGTCCGAAGACACGGCTGACCCGCCTGCGGCGGGACAACCGTGCCACAACTATGTCTTAGGGGGCTCATTCTGTTAGAGCCCCTTAGACGTCCTGGGGTGATTTCCTCCGGGGCACCACCGTCACCTCGGGACCGGCACCGCTCCTGGCCGCCAGCAGACGTCCCGCTTCGGCCAGCCACTCGTCGCTCGGCATGGCGTAGGGGCGGAACTTTTCGAGCGTGCCCTGCTCCTCGTTTGCCAGCAGCGCCCGCTGGAGTCCGAGCGTGCTCGCGGCCGGCGTGTCGATGAGGTTCGTCGAGTCCGGTGCGCCCATCTGGAAGAGCACCCGGTTGTCGAACTCGCGCAGCGCCTGCCGGTCGAAGACGCGTTCGAGGTTGGTCACCGTGTCGCACCAGATGATCATGTGAATGCCGTATGACGGCCCTTCCCGGACCAGTTCCGCGAACTGCTTGTCCGGAGAGAGCGTCTTCGCCTCATCGCCGCTGAGGGAGAAGCCGAAGTCGTCGTCGCCGCGGCGCAGCACGCGGAACCGCTGGAGTCCGTTGACCAGCAGGAAGACCGACGGCCCGTCGGTCTCGCCCGCCTCGGTGCGGCGCTGAAGCTCGCCGTGCAACGACGCGATCGCCTCCTCGACCTCCCGCCACGGTATCACGCGGGCGTCGTGGGGCAGGACCATGGCGACGCGCTCCAGCCGCCCGGCGTTCGGCGAGTCGGCGGGAATGCCGTCGAGGATCACGAACCGGCTCTGGTCCGGGTCGCACTGCGCGGCGAGGCCGACCAGCGAGACCGTCATCATGGCCAGCGCCGCGTCCTCGCGCTGCCCCACGATGATGGCGTTGCTGCCGCTGGAGCGACCGAACCGGACCGCGGTCGGATCCTTGATCGCCACCGCTTCGCCGAGCCACGCCAGGGGAGCCCCGGCACGCGGCCGGCCGGGCGCGTGCAGCGCCTCGTCGAGCAGGTGGTTTGCGGTGACCTCGGCGGGCACGTTTCCTTCGAAGACGATCCGCGGCTCGGTGCGCCGGTAGCCGCGCTCGCGGGCCAGCGCCTGTATGGCGGTGAGGTACCGCTCGCGGACGGCATCCGGCAACCATACGGTCTGGAACGGGCTGTTGCCCTGCACCTGGCCGTTGGCGTCGTTGTAGATCGCCTCGCCCGGGCGCGACAGGAGTCGGGCCGCTGCATTGTCATCGCTCAGAATAAGGTACGAGTCCGTCTCGCTGCATTGCAGCGCGATGCGGACGCCCATCTGTCCCATCGTGCTCCGCGCAAGGGTGTACGCGCCGCCGAGGGTCTGCGATCCCAGCAGCACGTGGATCCCGAACGCCCGCCCCTGGCGCACGAGACGATCCAGCAGCAGCGCCGCATCCTGGCCGATCTTGTCGTCCTCGATGAAGAACTCCTGGAACTCGTCGATGATCAACAGGATGCGCGGCATCGGCGTGTCGCGTTCGGCGCCGTGGTACCCGGCAAGGTCCTGCACGCCCAGACGCCGGAAGACTTCGCCGCGGGACTGTAACTCACGGTCGAGCCGTTGAAGGACGCTGAGCCCGAACTCGCGATCGCTCTCGATCGCGACGGCCCGGGCGTGGGGCAGATCGTGTGTCGCGTAGGTCTTGAACTCCACGCCCTTCTTGAAGTCGACCAGGTAGAACTCGACCTGGTCCGGCGCGTACCACAGTGACAGGTTGGTGATCAGCACGTGCAGCAAGGTGGACTTGCCGGAGCCCGTCTTGCCTGCGATAAGGGCGTGCTGATTGGTGCCGTGGCCGAGCGTGAGGTACTGTAACCGGGTCGCCCCGGCCCGACCAAGCGGCACGCGCAACTCGTTCGTCGCCGAGAGGCTCCACCACTCGCCTTCCGGCGGCGCCACCACCTCGAAGGGTACCTCGACCCTCGTTGCGTCCAGGGCGTTCTCGCCGATGACCTTGAGATTCGCGGTCACGAACGCCTCGTCGGGAGGCGGGTCGAGGGTCAGCGGCAGCGGCTCGAAGTCCGGATCCTTCCAGACGAACCGGTCCTCGTGGAATGCCAGGTTGACCGCGTACCTGGCCAGGTCGCTCCGGGCCGTGCCCCGCGGCAGGTCCAGGCGCCCGTCCATGGCAATGAGCGTGTAGACGCCGCACCGCGGCCCGCTGGAGAGAATGCTGAGAAGTCGTTTTGCGGCCGCGTCACTGAAGTTCGTCGGGAAATCCGAGACGACCACGAAGCGATACGGCTCGGCGATCTCCCCCGCGTGTTCGTTGTACTGCGCGATCGTCTCGTACTCGTTGCGCAGGTACTTCTGGATGACGTTCTCCATGTGCTCCGTCAGGTCCGCCAGCCGTTGCTCGATGTGCCGGGCCTCCGTCCAGATCTTGCCGCCGACGAACGCCTCGTTGTAGTCGGCGAGGTGCATGAAGCCGGCGAAGTTCCGGCCGAGCCCGACGGGGTCGAAGATCGTGAACCGCACCTTGCCCGGCGGGATCGTCGTGAGCAGACGCATCATGATCGTCTGGAGCGTCTGCACGGCCCGGTCGCGACCTTCGGCGCCCGCTTCCAGGAGTATCGAGCAATGGTCGGGGAATGACAGCACCGCTGGGATCGTGAACCGCGTCGGGTCGCCGACAAGGAGACGTGAGTCCTGCGGCAGCCCGCCGGGGAGCGTGTTCATGTCCACGGCGACGGCGCCGAACCGGATCGCCGGGGCGAAGCTGTGGCCGGGCGTCCAGGTGCTCCACGACGAATCCGCCCATTCCGGGAAGAGCTGCGCGCTCCGGTCGTTGAGCCGGGAGACTTCCTGGCGGGCCGCCGCGACGCCGTCGATCCACTCGGTCTGCATCGCCGACCACTCGCGGCGGTACCGGCTCTCGACCTCGTCGTGGCGCTCCTGGCAGCGTGCCTGCAGCGACGCCAGTGTCCCGTCGTGTTTTTCCCGATACCGCGTACTCACCTGCTTCCAGTTGGCCCGGTTGGCAGCGATCTCCTCGTCGTAATGCCGGCGCAGCTCGCCGAGCAGGGACGGGTACTTCGCGTCGATGCGCTGGACGTGACTTCGGCGGCGTTCGACGATCTGCTCGATGATCGGTTCGTACATCGATCGAGCGTTGCGGATCTCGCGATCGCGTGTCTCGACGAGGTCGGCCTCCTCGCGTTCCAGGAGTTCCTGTGCTTCCCGGAGACACTGCCGTCGCGCGGTGGCGGTCGTGTCGAGCGCATCGCGCAGGGTTCGATACCTCGCCGAGGCCGCCGAGCGGGTCGTGGCGTACACCCACGCGAGGCCGCCGAACGCCAGCAGTATCGCGGCCGCGGTGCCCCCGATCAGTGTGACATCGAGCGCAAAGCCCCTCGTGAGCCCAAGCGCGACGGCGACCGCGACGGCGGGAAGAATGACGATGAGCACGGGCTGGATGTTCTGGAAGAGCCGAAGCCGACGCAGCCCGCACAGCCGGTCATATGCGGTGTGAGCCGCGGCGCAGAGTTGCTCGACATCAGTCGGACTCAGCGCGGCGTCCTCGGATGAGCCCGGGGATGATTCCGGGGGTGATTCCGGGGGTGATGACGGGTCGTTCCCGTGAGCCCCGATGCTGATCCTGCAGCGCGTCAGCAGCGCTGCCGCAGCTTGGTCGATCGACTGCAGGTTCTCGTGGATCGTGTCGAGCGACTTGCTCGCCTGCTTGAACGCCTGCTTCGGGAAGTCCTCCTTGGCCTCGAACACGGTCTCGGCCGCCCAGACCGCTTCGTCCCACCGCCGCCGGGCGGCCGCTTCGGTGTTCTGCCCCTTCTCGGTGATGCGCTCGCGTTCGACGATCTCCGCCCGGCGGGTCCGCTCGTCCTCGTGCTCGAACGTCTTGGTAAGTCGTTTTTCGGTTGCGCGGTACTGCGCCTTGGCGGTCGTCGTCTCGATGCGGTAACTGCGCTCGATCTGCTCGGTCGTCGTGTCGAGCTCGGCCCGGATCGCGTCGAGATCCCCGTGGTACCGCTGCTCGATCTCGGTCTCGCCGCGGCCTCGCTCGGCGGTCAGCGCGTTGAGTGTCCGCAGCCAGTGGCGGACCCGGTCGAGCGAGAGTTCGCCGCTCATCCGCAATCGCGCCTGGCGCGGGCCAGGATCGCCTCCATCTTCTCCATGGCGTTGGCCGTCCCCTGGACCGCCGGGCCCAGGTTCTTGAGGTGCCTGGCCTCGAACTCCCGGCTGACGGGATCGTCCCACTTCGCCTTGACGAGTTCCCAGTGGACCAGCAGTTCCTTCATCGACGCCTTGAGCCGGGCCCGGCTCACCCCCATGCTCATGAGCCGGTCTCCCTGGACGCCGCGGTCGGACTGTCGGACGCAGGGCCCCGGATGCTGACGTACTTCTCCAGGGCGGCGACCATCCTGTCGAGCTTGATCAGCGCCCGCGGCAGGTCCCCCTCGACGACCCGCCCGAGCTTCTGGCAGTGACCCTTGTACAACACCACTTCGCGCTCCAGCAGGCGGCTCCACCGCTTGACGTTGGCGATCTTCGTCTCCGCTTCGTCCAGCAGCCTCTGTGCCTTGTCGACCGCCTTGCGCTGCATGGTCGACGGGACCCGCAGGTCGGGCGCCGCGACCTGGGCGCGGAACAACTCGCTCTTTGCCTGCTCCAGGCGCGTGGTGCGGGCGCGCTTCTCGTTCTTCCAGCGGGTCAACTGGTCCTGCTGGATCCACCACGTGGTTCGCTGAAGGTCAGCCTGGGCCTCGCCGAGGGCCGTGTTGACGACGATGCCGAAGGAGCCGAGGGCTCGCTTGAAGTCCTTCAGGGCATTGATCGAGGTGACGCGGGCGGCCTGGCGCACGGTGGAAGGTCCTATCGCTGCTGGAGGTACTCGTCGATTCGCTCGGCCTTGCGCAAAAGGAAGGGGATGTGTTGATCCGAGGCGCTGACGAACCGCGCGAGCACCTTCATCGTCTTCTCGAACTCCTCGGAGAATTGTTTCTGTTCCTGGTCGCGCCACGACTGGCCGAGCTCCAGCAGCCTGCCGTGCAGCGCGGACAGCTGGTTGTGAAGCTCGGTATTGAATCGCTTCAGGTCGTGAGCGAAGCGGCGGAGTTCTTCGGGGTCGACGACTGCCTTGGCCATTGCACTTCAATGGTAGGTGCAGCGCGGCACGCGGGGGGGGTCTGATAAGTCGCCGTACCTTACCCCTCGGCCGTGCCCGGCTCGACCCCGAAGAACCGCACCGCATTCGCATCGAGTTGCTGCTCGAGGAGCTCGTACTCCACCCCGCGGAGTTCGGCCAGCCGCCGAGCCACGTGGACCACGTGTTTCGGTTCGTTGGGGCGTACCGAGCGCACCGGTTCCGGGCTCAGGAACGGCGCGTCGGTCTCGACCATCAGGCGATCGGCGGGAACGATCTTCGCCGCCAGGGCGACCTCGGGGGCGTTCTTGAACGTGACCACGCCGGTGAAGCTGATCCAGGCGCCGAAATCAAGAACACGGCGGGCGTCATCCGGCGTGCCGGTGAAGCAGTGGAAGACGTAGCGGTCGTGGGGAAACGGCGCGTGCTCGAAGGCGGCCAGGAGATCGTCGAACGCGTCGCGGCAGTGGACCACGATGGGCTTCGGGCCGCTCGCTCCGGAGACGCTCCCGGTGTGCGACTCGATGAACGCGAGTTGTTCCTCCAGCAGCGTTCGCTGCAGCGCGGCGGGTGGCTCGGTGTAGTGGTTGTCGAGCCCCAGTTCGCCCCAGGCGACGCACCGCCGGTGCGCGACGACGGAACTGATCATGGACCAGTCGCGTGGTTCATGCGCATGCAGGGGATGAACGCCCGCGGTGAACCAGACGTTCGGGTAACGGCTGGCGAGATCCTGCGCCGCGAGGCAATCGCCGGAGGTCGTGCCGACGCAGATGACGCCGCGCACGCCCGCCATCCGCGCGGCGAACAGGACATCGTCGATGCGCCCGGCAAACTGGCTGAAGGTGAGATGGCAGTGGGTGTCGAACACGGTGGAAAGGTATCACAGGTATCATGCGCCGCCGGCCGCGGTGCTCGGTGGTCCGTGGCGTGGGTTTCGGCGACTTATGGTCATTGTCACCCGATGAGCATTCTTCAGCAATCCGGCCGTCTCAGGAAAGAGTTGTCGCTGTTCAGCGTGTTCGCGATAGCGACCGGGACCACGCTCAGCGCCGGCTTCTTCCTGCTTCCGGGGCTCGCCGCCGGGCAGGCGGGGCCGGCGGTCGTCCTGAGCTACGTGATCGCGGCCGTGCTGGTCGTGCCGGCGATGCTGAGCATCGTGGAACTGGCCACCGCCATGCCCAGGTCCGGCGGCGCGTACTATTTTCTTGATCGGAGCCTCGGTCCGCTGGCGGGCACGGTCGGCGGGTTTGGAACCTGGCTGGCGCTGGTGCTGAAATCGACCTTCGCCCTCATCGGCATGGGGGCGTACATCTTCCTGATCTTCGACCTGATCGGCGCGCATTACCCGGCGGCGGCGGAACTCCTGCACCGGTTCGGGCCGTACCCCATCGCGGCGGGGCTCGCCGTGTTCTTCGGCATCGTGAACCTGCTGGGTGCGAAGAAGACCGGCGGCTTCCAGAAGGTGCTGGTCTTCGGGTTGCTGTCGATCCTCTCCGTGTTCATCGCCCTCGGGTGGAAGGACCTCGATCCGTTGCATTTCCAGGGGTTCTTCGACGAGGGGTTCGATTCGATCATCGCCACCGCCGGGCTCGTGTTCATCAGCTACGTCGGGGTGACCAACATCGCGAGCGTCTCCGAGGAAGTGAAGAACCCGGAGCGCAACCTGCCGTTGGGGATATTTCTGGCCTTTATTACCGCGATAGTGGTGTATGGCTTGGGCACCTACGTGCTTATGGGCGTGGTACCTCAGGAGAAGTTGCATTGGCTCACGCCTGACGGCCACACGGCCTACAATCTCACCCCGGTGGCGACGGCAGCCGAGATGATGTACGGCAACTGGGGCAAGATACTGGTGACGGTGGCGGCGATACTGGCGTTCTTCTCCGTCGGCAATGCCGGGATCATGAGTGCCTCGCGCTATCCACTGGCGATGAGCCGCGATCATATCTTGCCACCGTTCTTCCGCCGGGTCAGCCGCCGCGGCATCCCCATTTGGGGAGTCCTGGCGACATTGCTGCTGATCGTGGTGATCA
>JADFOJ010000149.1 GCA_022562915.1 Planctomycetota bacterium
GTCCCTTCCCTCCCGCAACGACTCGGCGAACGCCGGACCCGGCGGTATGGGCCTCACGCCCATCTCCTCGGCGAGGCGGGCAATCCCCAGGAAGCTCAGCCCGTATTGCTCGCGAACGTCCAGAGCGCGGGGGCAGCCGTTGGCAACCATGAGATCGTGGATGAGGTTGTAGTACCAGCGAGTGCCGGATCGCTGCATCCCCGCGCACAAGACGATCATCGACTCGAGTTCTCCTGCCCGGGGCTGTGAAACGAGATGAGCATAGAGAGCCCGGGGACCGATTTCCATGGGTCCCGCGCCCATGGCCGCTGAGACGCCCGTCCGGTCATCTCTCGTAATCTTCACGCCTGTTCATGAACACGTGCATGCCGGCCGAGGTAGCAACAGGCAACGGCAGATATGGGCGATCCTGCGCCTCACGTGCCGCCTGATCGCGCCAGCCGGACCGGCCGTGGGACGGTGGCCGGGCATGCCGCGGGAGATCTCCATGGCCTCCGAAGCCAAGCGCGGGCTGATTCGCATTGCTGCCAACTACACCCGCGTCTTCACGGTGATCGTGCTCGGGCTGGTCGTGGTGCGCCTCCTGCTGAGGGGAACCGGCACCGAGGGCTGGGCGTTGATCTCCCTGCTGGGGGCCGCGACCGGCCTGACCGCCATGACCCAGGAGGTCGTAGTCTCCAGTCTGATCCGGGAGCTGGGGGTCGTCTACCACCGGGGCAACGACGACCATTTTCGCAGTACCTACAACGCAGCGCTCGCCATCTCGTCGGTCATCGCAGTGCTGACGGCCGCCCTCTGTTTCGGGCTGCTGCTGGTGCTTCCCCTGCTGGAGATCCCTGCCGAGTTGCTGCCCGCCGCCCGGTGGCTCGTGGCGGCCCGAGGCGCCCAGGCCGTCGCGCTGATACTGCTGGCCGCGCCCTTCAGCATGTACAAGGTGACCGAGCGGATGGTCGCGTTCAACGCGTGGACGATCGCCAACCGTTTCGGCTACCTGATCGCGGCTCTCGTTGTGCTCTGGCAGGGAATCGATGATGCCGGTCAGGCCGTCACCCTCTATGTCGTGCTGTCGGCGGTCCTGGTCACCGTCACCCTGCTCGTCGCCTCGATCCTGATGGCCGTGATCGATCGGCGGCTCGTTCCCGCGCCATTCACCATCACCCGCGACGCGCTGAAGTCCATCCTTCACGTCGGCGCGTGGAACGGGGCGGCGACCGTGGCGACCTCGCTACACCACCGCCTGTCGCAGGTGATCATGAACCTCGCGTTCGGCCTGTGG
Organism: Planctomycetota bacterium; assembly: GCA_022562915.1. GTDB lineage: Bacteria > Planctomycetota > Phycisphaerae > Phycisphaerales > SM1A02 > JADFOJ01. The sequence continues at coordinate 1,277 of JADFOJ010000149.1, forward strand.
GGCAACCTGGTCCTGGGGCTGGCCAGCCACTTGACGGGGGCCGTGAAACAACTTGCCGTCGGCATGACCGAGGGGCTCGACGCGGTCTCAACCCGGCTGAGCACGACCAGCGACGACGGCGCCATCCGCTCGCTCATGCGCCAGTCGACGCGTCTGCACGGGTTCGCCACCTTTCCCGTCGCGATCGGAGTGGCGATGCTCGCCGAGCCGGGCCTGAACCTCTGGGTGGGCAACCGGCTGGACGATTCGCAGACCACGCTCGCGGCGGCCACGGCGCTGATCCGAATCATGGCCCTTGGCATGGCGAGCTGGACCATCGCCGACGGCTGGATCCGGATCCTCTACGGGGCGGGGCACGTGAGGTGCTACGCCCCGCTGGTCATCGCCGGTGGCATCGCCAATCCGCTGCTGGCGGGACTGCTGCTGCTGGTGCTGCCGGAGTCGGTTCGCTACACCGCAGTGTGCTGGTCCTTCAGCATCGTGCTCTTCGTCGTGCACGGGATTCTGGTCCCATTCGCCGGCGCCAGGGCGCTGGGGATGACCCCTGGGCAAGTGCTGTCACCGCTGCTGCGGCCCCTGATCGTGGCCGTGGCGTGCTCGCCCATCCTGCTGCCCGTGTTCGGTCACCGGGACGAGTCACTGGTGATGTGGCTCAGCCTGGCCATTGGCGCGTACGCGGTTGTGTATACGGCCGCGTGCATCCTCTTCGTGATGAATGGCCACGAACGGACCCGCTTCACCAGGGCGGCGCTGCGTCGTCTGCCGATGGCGGCCGGACGATGAAGCGCCGTGCGCGGTGCGCAGTGCGCTTGCCTGACCAGGTACGGCGCGCCATGTGCATGCACGGCACAGCGTGCCGATCGCCCATTGTGCCCCCGGCGGGGATGTCGAGCCGTCACACCCGCTGCATCTACTGCGGCTCCAAGCAGCTGATCGCCGGCGAGGTGGCGCTTCTCGCAGAGCAACCTCCGGCAGGTGGACCAGTCGCCGATGCTCGCCACCCGTGTCGACAACTGGAAGCTCCTGCTCAAC
>JADFOJ010000103.1 GCA_022562915.1 Planctomycetota bacterium
ACATCATCTACGTCCTCGCCGACGACGTCGGGTGGGGAGAGTTGGGCTGGCAGGGCGGCGGCAAGCATCGCGGCACGCCGACGCCCGAGCTGGACCGAATGGCGTTCGAAGGCATGCGGTTCTGGTCTGCCTACGCCGAGCCCTCGTGCACGCCGTCTCGCGTCGCCCTGAACACCGGCCGCCATCCGGTGCGCACCGGACTGCTGAGCGTGCTGTGGCCCGGTCAGGTCGAGGGACTTCCGGCCGATGAGGTGACGGTGGCGGAGGTGCTCTCGGAGGCCGGCTACAACACCGCCATGTGGGGCAAATGGCACCTGGGTGATGAGCCCGAGCACGCACCGGAGAACCAGGGCTACGACTACGCCTACTACGGCATGTGGAACGGCGCGCCGGACGCATGGCCCGGTTCTTTCGACATGTACAATGACGCGCCGAACCCCATGAAGTCGATGTTCTACGACTTCCCCGGGGTGGAGCAGTACAAGAGGCAGACGGGCATCGACCTGTCGGAGCCCGCGTTCGTGGGACGAAAGGGGCAGGGACGCAAGCCCGTCGAAGGCGTCGCCGGCACACTTGGTCCTCTTCGACAGGAGGCGTTCGAGGCCGAGTCGATCAGGCAGATCACGGCCTGGATCAGGGACAAGGCCGACGACCCCGATCCGTTCTTCATCTACTGGGCGACCTACACCCAGCAGCTGCAGGGATCGAAGGCTCACCACAACGACAAGCACGTGGACAAGGTCAACGCCCAGGCCTCCGCGATGGCGGCGCACAATGCCCACATGCGGCAGTTGCTCGACACCTTGAGGGACGAGGGCATCGCCGAGAATACGCTCGTTGTCTGGATCAGCGACAACGGCCCGATGTACGCCTTCTACCCGACCTCCGGCTACTCATGGCTGCGCGGCGGCAAGGGTGACGTCCTGGAGGGCGGCGTGCGGGTGCCGGCGATGGCGTGGTGGCCGGGGATGATCGAGCCCAACCAGGACCCGGTGGACATCCTGCACCTTACCGACCTGTTCACGACGGCTGCTCGCCTGGGTGGGGCGCTCGACAACATCCCCACCGACCGGGTGACGGACGGCGTCGATCAGACGGCGCTGCTGCTGCTTGGCGAAGGCCACGGCAGGCGCAACATGATCTTCCACTACAGCGGAGGTGTCCTCGGCGCCATCCGTTACGAGGATTTCAAGGTCCACATCACCGGGAGCCACGGCGGGATGCCGGGCATGGACTTCTACAACGTCATGCGCGACCCCGGGGAGAAGTTCGGGCAGCTCTACCCCGGACTCTTTGCGGTCACGCCGATTCAGAACGCGCTGCGCGACCACATGCTGATGATCCGCAGGTTTCCCCATCGCGTCTCGGAGGTCACGCCGCAAGGTGCGGAACTCACGCCGCACGACTGAGGCGGATGCCGAGGGAGTCGTCCGCGAGGGGCTGGGACGTCATGCGCCGGCATCTCGCTACCCGCCGTCTCAGCGGCACAGCGCGAGGTACGTCTGGAAGAACTCTCTCATGGCGGTCTCGAAGCGCTCGCCGAGTGTGAGGCCGGCGATCTCGGCGATCAGGGAGACGTCTCCGCCGGCGGGCATCGAGACGCACCGGCCGCGGCCCGCCTCGGCGATCTCGGCGAAGTGCTTGACGTGGCGCGTGTCCGCTTCGATCACGTGTGTCGTGAGCCCGTTCCTGCTCGCCCGCGCGGCCATCTCAATGCATGGAGCTCCCAGCCCCACGTGTGGCGGTGCGTCGCCGATCAGCACGAGCACCTTGGTGTGGTCCGGGTGCCAGGTGAACTTCGAGTAGGCGAGCTTCAGCGCCGGGTAGACGGCTTCCGGGGTGTCGCCGCCGCCGGCGGCGGCCAGAGACCACAGGCGCCCGCGCGCGACGTCGATGTCGGTGGTGAAGTCCCACGCCCTGGTCAGGAACTCGTCGCGCCGATCCCTGTAGCCGACTATCGCGACCCGCAGCGAGAGCACGACGTCGCCGACGAAGATCATCAGGTCATCGATGCCGCCCTGGGCCTCGGAGAGTTCCGCCGACATGCTTGCGGTGCAGTCCAGGCAAATACCGAGGTCCACCGAGCGGCGCCCCAGATCATCGATGTACCCTTCGAGGTCGGCGAACTGCTGCGAATCGAGGGATGCCAGTTGGCCGGGTCCGGGTGGGGTGTCGGCGTCGAGCGTGGCCAGCGCCGCGTGCAGCGGGAAGTGGTTGCCCGCCTTGCGGAGCCACTTGCGCCAACGGTAATGACGGCGCAGGTCCGGCGCGCCGGTCACGGCGGCGAGTCGTGGTGACAACGTGCCCGCTTCGCCGCGGCCCATCCGCAGGATGATCGTGCGGACCGTCCGGCGGGCGAGCCTGGCCAGCTCCTCGTCACCGCTGGCGATGCCCAGCTCCACCGCGAGCATCTTGTCATGGAGGTTTCCCGATCGCGACAGGTAGCGGACGCCGCGGCCGACCCGCTCGGTGTCCAGCGGGAATCCGTGCCGCAGCGCCGCCCGGAGGACCTTCGGTTCGTATTCGTCGCCGAAGGCGTCCTCCGGCAGCGATTCGTGACGGCGACCCAGCGCCCGGATCGCAAACGTGCGGACTTGCCACGACTCGTCTTCGGCGAGCCGAAAAAGGATCGCCCGGCTGTCGTCACAGCGGTACAACTCCAGCCGCATGGCGGCCAGCGCCCGCCGCGTCCACGAACCGCCGTCGAGCAGCCGGTCGATCGTCTGCCGCTCGAGGTCGCCCGCCGCGGCCAGCGAGGCTTCATTCGGAGCCGAGACCGGAGTCGGCTCCGGGGGCGGGGGTGGGGGCGGGGGCTCCCCCAGTGCGACGACCGGCGCCGCAAGGATCAGGAAAAGGACCCTGCGTCCTTTTTCGGGGTGGCGGGGGAGCGCGAGCCGCATACGGTGACAGTGTACGCAGGCCGGTGCGATACGGACCGGGACAAACTCGGCCACGGGAGCAGGCGGATGAGAGTGGAACGGGAGTTGATGCGCGGGGCCGGGCCGTTTGCAGTCATGAAGCTTCTGCGCAGACGTGAGATGTACGGGTACGAGCTCGTCGAGGCCCTGTTGGTCCAGACCGACGGGGTGCTGGGCATGGGCCAGTCGACGCTCTACCCGATGCTCTACAACCTGCAGGCGAACGGGTACGTCACCAGCCGGTGGTGCCGCGCCGACAACGGCCCGGAGCGACGGTACTACGCGCTGTCGAGGCGGGGTCTTCAGCGACTGGCGACCGAGACCAGGCAGTGGCAGACGCTCGTCAACGCGATCGCCGCCCTCGGCGTTACCGCCGAGCCGTCGAACGCCGCCGCGGATGCGCCGGCATGACGGAGAAAACCCCGGCACCGGTGCGGCAGGGACTGTGGCGGCGCCTCTTCAACACGCCGATGCGCGATCTGCTGCGCGGCCGGCTCACCGGCCGGCTCGACGTTCGACACTGTCTTGGCGAGGCGGAGATTCCTCCGGAGCTGCGCGGCATCGTGCTCGATGTCGTCCATCGAACACGGCTCTGGCGCTTCGAGAAAGCCGATGTCGGTCGCGAGTTGACCGCGCATTTTCGTGACGGGCTTGCCCGTGGCGAATCGCCCGATGCGCTGGCGGCGGCCTTCGGACCCTTGCGCCGTTCCGCCCGGCTCATTCGCCGCGCCAAGCGGCGAGGGCGCTCGCGAGCCTGGCGAACGTGGCTGCGCGCCGGCCAGGCAGCGGGGCTGGTCCTCATCGTCCTGGTCGGGATCTACCTGGCGGCCACGATCCGGCTGCTCACCGGCCGCCCGGAGATCGCCCGCGACTACCTGGTCGAGATCAACGCCGCCGCCGCGGCCGTGCCGGAGGGGAACCGGGCGTGGGACCTTTACCGGGAGGCGCTGCTCGCGCTCGGCGACGTGCCCGCGGGGCTGACCAGCGGCGACGCGTACCCCGGCGCCGCCGGCTGGCCCGAGACCACCAGGTATCTCGAGCAACACGGTGAGGCGATGGAGCTGGTCCGCAGGGCAGCGTCGCGCCGGGGGCTGGGATACGTCGTCGGGGACGGCATCGACGAGTCCGATCGCCCGCTGTGGCCCGATGTCGCTGACGTCGATTGGACCGGACGGAGCCTGTCGGACCGTCTCGCCTCGGAACTGCTGCCGTACCTCGGTTCCCTGAACACTCTGGGCTGGCTGCTGTCGGTTGACGCCCTGCGGGCGGCCGAGCTGGGAGACGGCACGCTCGCGACCGCCGACATCGAGGCGATCATGGGGATCGCCCGGCACGCCCTGGAGGTGCCGTTGATTCTCAACACTCTCGTCGCCTTCCGGCAGGTGTCGCTCGGGGTCACGACGCTCGGAGAGATCCTCGCCGATCAACCGGAGGTGTTCGCGGACGAGCAGCTCGGACGGCTCGCCCACCGGTTGACTGCCCTGTTCGGCGGCCGTCTCTCGGCGCGCTTCCAAGGCGAGCAGATGCTCTTCGACGACCTCGTGCAGCGGCTGTACACCGATGACGGCAACGGCGACGGCCGGCTCACCGCGCAGGGGCTGAACTCGCCGGGGTTGACCAACGGCACCGATGGCGCCGAGTTGCTCGCCCCGATCGCGGGGCTCGTGATCGCGGGCCGGCGCGCGTATACGGACGAGTACCGTCGCCTGCTGGCGATCGTCGAGGCGGAGTTCGCCAGGCCGTTGTGGCGTCGAGACCCGGCGCGTCTGGACCGCGAGACTGGTGCGGGCACCGAGACACTTCTGCACAGGGCGCGGTACCCGCTGATCGGCCGGCTCATACATGCGTACTCCCGTGTCGGCACCCGTCCGGAACTGGTCACGCAGGAGCGCGATGCGATGTGCGTCGCGATCGCACTGGAGTTGTACCGCCGCCGCCACGGCGGCTGGCCGGCCTCGCTCGCGGAACTCATCCCCGACCTGCTGCCGGAGATCCCGCCCGATCGCTACGACGGCGCGCCGCTTCGCTACCGGCTCATCGAGGGCAAACCGGTGATCTACTCCGTCGGCGTGGATCGCCACGACGATGGCCTGCTGCCGAGTGACGGCGACCTGGTGCTGTGGCCGGTCCTGCGGCCGCAATGGGGCGAGCCGGATCCCGCCGCGATCAGTCGCCGTGCTTCTCGCGGAGCCGGGCGCTGAGGGCAAGCACCAGCTGCACGCGCTCGACGATGTCCAGCATCTCCCGGAGCACCTCCCGCACCGGGTCGGCGGGTTCAGGCGCGCTCACGTTGGCACGCTCGGGCCCAAGCTGCTTGCGGGCGATGGCACGGTAGCGGCTGAGCGTCCGGTCTCCGAAGACCACGACGGGCTCGAAGTCCTCCGCCATGAACCATGTCACCGGCACGCGGAATCCCGCGTTGATCGGGCTCTTGATGATGAGATCGGTGTGCTCCTCCTGCCGCGGCAGGTACCTGAGGTGGATCCTGTCGGGGTTCGCCTCCGCGATACGTGCCATGGCCGAGCCCTGCAGCGCGCAGTCACCGCACCACGTTCCGGTCAGGCTCAACACGTTCATCTCACGGGTGAACCCGCCGACCATGGCCGCCTGGGTCTCATCGAGCTTCAGTAGCGAGTAGCGCTGCTCCCAGGGCGGGTGGTGGCCTTCCTGCCGGCCGCTGGCGACGAAATCCGCGTACGACACGCCTTGATCGAACTTTTCCTGGAGGATTTCCGCGTTCAGTAACATGCTTGATTCCAATCGCTTTGGGTGGCACGGTCGAGCGAGCGAAGCGAGCTCGCCCGTGGACGAGCGTGCAACCACGGGCGACGTCGCTTCGCTCCGTCGACCGTGCCACCCGGCTAGTCCCCATACTTCTGGCGAAGGCGGCCGCTGACCCTCAGCAGCAGGTGCACCCGCTCGACCTCATCCAGCCAGTCCTGAAGTGTCGCGTTCAGTTCGTCGTCGGGAACCGGTGCGCCGGGAAGCGCGCATGCGGCGCCGAACTGCTTCTTCGCCATCGCCCGATAGCGCGTGAGCGTCCGGTCGCCGAAGAGCGACACCGGCTCGCAGTCCTCGGCCATGAAAATGACCATGGGTACGCGGAGACCCGCGTTGACCTTGATCTGTTCGGCGAGATCGGGGTGCTCGTCGCGATCGACCCATCGCAGGTCGATCCGCGGGCTCGCCTCGGCGATTCGCTGTAACAGGGGGCCCTGTTGAACGCAGTCCCCGCACCAGATCCCCGAGACGCACAGCATCCTGACCTCGCGGACGAAGCCCTCGATCAGCCTCCGCTGGTCCTGCGTGAGGCTCACCTGCCGGTAGATGTCCAGCCATTTCGGCGACCGTTCGGGATCCGTGGCGAGGTATTGCTCCCAGGTCAGGGCGGCGTCGAAGGTCTTCTGGAGATCCGCTGCGTTCATCGGGTGTTCCAACAGGGGGTTTTCCGACAGGCCGGTGAACTGTAGGGGAGGATGGGCCGATCCGACATACCGGTACGGAACGCGAAGGTTACAATACTTGGAGCTGTCCTGGGCAATTCCGGGTCACAGGGAGGTATGGTCATGAAGGTCGGAACTCTTGGTTTGGTCGCCGGTGCCGGTGCACTGATCGCAGTCTGCCCGGCCGCGGCCACGCTCACCGGGATCGTGGTTGTCTCCGAGCCGGACCCGTACGTCGCGGGACTGGTTCGTTGCAGCGTCTACGCCGAGTTCAGCAAGTCCGACGACCATCTGGTCGCCGTCTGTGGGACGGTCGATGTGCCGCTGCAGATCAGCGTGACCGGCGGGACGTTCTATCAACATGCCTTCGGGGGGGATCTCGCGCCTCTCTTCATTCTGCAGATGGCATTCCCCAGCCTGGCGTGGGACACCTTCGTCACCATCGGGGTGGGGCCGGACAACAATAACGGGGCCGATGCGACACTGCTGATGCCACCGTGGCCGGGTTTCGGGCCAAGTACACTGATCATGACGAACGCCGGCTGGTTCGTCACACCCGCCGATGCCCAGGGCGCCCCTGACGCCGACGGCCGGGTGCTGCTCGGACAGTTCACCTCCGACGGCACCGGGATCGACGGCCGTTTTCTCGTCCAGTTCATCACCGGGGGCGTTCACATGCAGGCAGCCGTGGGATTCTGTCACAGCAACCAGGAGGGCCCGTGCTTCGCCGGCGACCTCGACGGTGACAACCTCGTCACGATCGAGGACTTCCTGTTGCTGTTGGCCGATTGGGGACCGTGCACGGAGTGCCCCGCCGACATCGACAACGATGGTCTTGTCGGGATCACCGACTTCCTGGCGTTGCTCGGCAACTGGACGGTCTTTGTCGACGTCCCGACCGGCGCGGAAGTCGGCGCCGACCTCAACGGCGACGGCGTCGTCGGCATTGCAGACCTGCTGATCCTGCTCTCGTGCCAGGGGCCGGCGCAAGGCGACTGCAACGTCGCCGACATCGACGGCGACGGCACCATCGGGGTCAACGACCTGCTGCTGTTGATCGCCAACTGGGGGTAGCGCTCCGCCGTGGAGCGACGTTCAAAGACACGGCAGAGCAAGCTCTACCGTGCCACACGCTATTGCTATATAACCCCGCCCCGGGCGAGCTCCTCCATGAGCGGGGCCAGGTGCTTCTCGAACGGCTTGTACCGGCCGACCGAACTGTTGTAGATCGGCCGGGTCACCTGGTCGTAGCTCGCCGTCTGCACGACGCGGCTGTGCTCGTAATACCGCAGGCACCGCGGGTCCCACGCCAGGCCGCAGAAGTCGAGGATCTGCCGGCTCACGCGTTCCTGGTCGCTGACGAGTTCCTCGTAGTGCACCTCCAGGATCGGTATCGCCAGAACCGACTTCCAGTGCGTCATGAGCCTCTGGTAGTCAACGTAGACGATCCCAAGTCGCCTCAGGTCGCTGACGAACGGAAACGCCGCGGGCGAGAGCGTCTGGGAATAACAGGAGATGCACGTGTCCAGCGGATGCCGGAGGCAATGGATGACCCGGGCCTCGGGAACGAGCAGTTCGATGAGCCCCAGGTGCCGGTAGCTGGTCAGGTACTTGTCGGCGATCCGTTGCGCGGCGGGGTTCACCGCCGCGAGCCGCCCGAGATAGTCCGCGGCGAGATCGTCGACATCGTCCTGGGAGAGGTCGTCGATACATGATGGGTACGGCGAGAACGAACCGATCCGGAGCGTGATGTCGTTGACCAGTTCCTGCATGGCGGGGAATTCCCCTGCGCCGTGAGCGTCGGGATGGGCGTCGAGGATCGTCTCGATGAGCGTGGACCCGGACCGCGGCATCCCGACGATGAAGACCGGCAGGTGCGAACCGTGCGAGGCACGCGGCAGCGTCTGCAATCGTCGGGCGCTGAAACAGGCGGTGAGATCGCGCGTGTGATCGAGCCAGGCGTCCTGGTTGAACGGCGACGCGACGACCTCGTTGGAACGCCGGTATGCATCGAACGCCTCGTCGAACCGGGCGAGTTTCTCCAACGCCTTGCCCTGCACCGAGAGCAGATGCCAGAGGGTGTTCCCCGACGCGTCGAGATGGCGGTTGACCAGGTCCACGATCGCGTCGAAGTTGCCGTCGTGCAGCTCGAGGCGGGCCTGGATCAGGGCCATCACCTCCGTCTCCCGGCCGCCGGCGACGAACGGCTCCAGCAGCGCCCGGGCCTTGGCGCGTTCGCCGCATTTCTCCCAGGTGTCAGCCTTGCCGGCGATCGGACCCGCCGCACCGGGAGCCAGCCGCAACACCTTGTCGTAGAGGGCGATCGCCGCGGTGTAGTCGCCCTGGATCGTCCGCAGCTCCGCGAGGGTCAGGGGCGCCTGTATGTCGCGCGGTTGTATCGCGGCGGCCTTCTCCAGGTACCCGGCCGCTTCGGCGTAGAAAGACCGGGCGAAGGCGATCCGGCCCAGCAGGTTGAGGGTGGGCACGTTGCGGGGGTTCGTCCGGATCAATTGCTCGCAGATCGTGCTCGCCTGCGTCAGGTGGTTGGACGCCAGGGCGTTCTGGGCCCGCCGCAGCATGACGTCCCGCTGCATCCGGCTCACGGCGCCGGTTCCCCTGGATCACGCGCCGTGTCCTGGAGGCTCCGCAGCGCGTCGAACGCCTCCAGCGGCGTCAAGGCGGTGAGATCCATCTCCCTGAGCCGCTGGAGCACCGGATGCTGAAGGTACTCGGTGAACAGGCTCATCTGCCCGGCCGTGCCGGGGGAGCGTCTCGCGGGCTCCTGAGTCTGCACCGAGAGCGTCTCCAGGAGTTCGGCGGCGCGTTCGACCGTCGCGCGGGGGAGCCCCGCGATCTTTGCCACGTGGATGCCGTAGCTGCGATCGGTCCGTCCCGGAAGGATCCGGTAGAGGAAGATGATCTCCTGCCCCCATTCGCGCACCGAGACGTGCAGGTTGCGGATGGTCCGGTGATCCTCCGCCAGCGAGGTGAGCTCGTGGTAGTGCGTGGCGAAGAGCGTCCTGCACCCGCGGTCGGCCAGCGCCTCGGCGATGGCCCACGCGAGCGACAATCCGTCGAGGGTGCTGGTCCCGCGCCCGATCTCGTCGAGGATCACCAGGCTGCGATCCGTCGCGTGGTGGAGGATGTTGGCCGTCTCGGTCATTTCCACCATGAACGTCGACCGGCCCGTATGAAGCTCGTCCGCGGCACCGACGCGGGTGAAGATCCGGTCGGTGAGACCGATCGAGGCTTCCAGAGCGGGGACGAAGCTTCCGGTGTGAGCCAGCAGCGTGATGAGCGCCACCTGCCGGATGTATGTGCTCTTGCCGGCCATGTTCGGCCCGGTGATCAGCGCCAACGTGGCCTGTGCGCCGTCTTGCCGGCAACCCATGGCGCAATCATTCGGCACGAACCGCTCGCCGAGGGATTCATCGAGCACGGGGTGCCTCCCCTGGCGGATGTCAAGGCACGGTTCGGTCACGAGGGTCGGGCGGCAATACCCGCGGCGGCGCGCGACCTGGGCGAAGCACAGCAGCACATCCAGTTCGGCGACGATGTCACCGTACTCGCCCAGTGCCGCGGTGTGTTGCGCAACGTCGCCGCACAGCGATTCGAAGAGCGCTTTCTCGCGCTCGATCGCCCGGGCCCGGGCAGTCGTCACGCGGTCCTCGTGGACCTTGAGTTCCGGCGTGATGTACCGCTCGGCGTTCTTGAGCGTCTGCTTGCGGGTGAACGCCGGCGGGGCCTTGTCAGTATGGGCGTGGGTGATCTCGATGTAGTAGCCGAAGACCTTGTTGTAGCCGACCTTCAGCGACGGTATGCCGGTCTGCTTGATCAGCTGCTGTTGGTACTGAGCGAGCCACGTGTTGGCGTCGCGCTGAAGGTGGCGCGCCTCGTCGAGCGGTTGATCGACGCCATCGCGAAAGAGTCCACCTTCGCGCAGATGTCCCGGCGGCGAATCAACGCAGTGACTACGGATAGTTTCGCCTAGTGGGTTTAGCGGTCCGGAGAGTTGTCGCGCTCGGTCGAGCGTTGCAGCAAAGGCGGGTTGATCGGCTAATGCTTCTGTCAAATCCGGGATCATGCCAATCGAATGACCAAGCGCGACGATGTCACGCGGTGTGACTCTTGCGGTCGCAACCCGCCCGACAATGCGCGCGACGTCCTGCACGTTGCCGATCTGCCTCACCAGGGCAGTGCGGAGATCCTGATCATCGACCAACGCGGCCACAGCTCGTTGTCTGGCGTTGATCGAGTCGATGTCGCGAAGGGGAAAGCAAAGCCAGCGCCGAAGTAGCCGTTTCCCCATAGCGGTGTGGCAGCGG
>JADFOJ010000150.1 GCA_022562915.1 Planctomycetota bacterium
GGTGGCACGGTCGGGCTTGCTCGCCCGTGTCTTCGGACGTCTCACCACGGGCGAGCTCGTCCGTCTGGGGCGGACTCGCTCGACCGTGCCACCCGGACCGATGACGCATACGATTGCCGTCATGACCGTCCCGTTCACCAAGATGCACGGCGCCGGCAACGACTTCGTCTGTCTCGACGGCATCGCCGAGCCGGGTCTGGCCGCCCGGGACGATCTCGGCGAGCTTGCCGGGGCCATGTGCGATCGGCGCACCGGGATCGGTGGTGACGGGCTGCTGTTAATCTCGGCCCCCGACGCCGGCCTGGATCTGCCGGCCGGGAACGCCGTACGCATGAGAATGTTCAACGCGGACGGTACGGAATCCTCGATGTGCGGCAACGGGTTGCGCTGCGTCGCCAAGTACGTTGTCGACCGCGGGCTGGCTGCGCCGGGCGACGACGGCCTCCTGTTCATCCAGACCGGCGCGGGGGTCATGGCCGTGTCGTGCCGAAGCGACTCCGGCGATCCCTCGCGGGGAATCGTCTCGGTGACCGTCGACATGGGCCGGCCCGTCCTCGACCTGGACCTGATCCCGGTCGAGCGCGGCATGCTCGCCGGCGGCCGGGGGGGCGACCGGGGGCCGATCTACGCCTTCGACGCGGCCGGGATGCGTCACGAGGCCGTCTTCGTGTCGATGGGCAACCCGCACGCGGTCATCCACGTCACCGACGTCCAGCGGATCGACCTGGCCGCGATCGGCCCCACGCTCGAGCACCACCCGGCATTCGGGCAGCGCATGAACATTCATTTCGTCGAGGTGATCGGCCCGACCGAGGTCGTCATGCGCACCTGGGAGCGAGGCAGCGGCATCACCGGCGCGTGCGGTTCGGGCGCGTGCGCGGTGTGCGTGGCCGGCGTCCTCGCCCGGCGGACCGGATCGTCCCTGCTGGCGCACCTGCCCGGTGGTGATCTGGAGCTTCAGTGGAACGGCCCCGGCAGCCCGGTGCTCATGACCGGCCCCGCCGCAGAGGTCTTCAGCGGCCGATGGCCGGTTGCGACCGCCCTCCAAACTGCTCGATGACCCGCTCGCGAGAAAGGATCACGAACGTGTAGACGCCGAGCGCCGTCCCCAGCGGGACCCAGAGGCACGTTATCCCGGCTACGACCAGGCAGAACATGCGGTGCCGCCGCGCCGCGATGAAACGGCCGGTCAGCACCAGCAGCACCGAACCGGCGCATTGCGCCGCCAGGGCGAGCGCTCCGATCGCGACGACCATCCAGCCGAGGGCGTGGATCACTTCCGCCGGCGGCGCATCGGGGTTCGAGGCGAACGCGGCCTCGGGCAGGAAGGCCAGCACGGCACCGCCGCCGATGTACAGGAGCCCGAAACAGCCGAACAGCAGACCAAGACCGGCGAGAATGTAATAGAAGACCGGCAGCGTCCTGAGGTGCTGCTCGTCGCCGGCCATCTGCAGCACCTGGGCACTGGCGCGCTCGGTTGGTGGCGTGGCTTCCGTCGTCATCCGATAGATTGTAGGAGTTCCATGACGCTGAATGATCTTGAATCACGAGTGCGACTCCTGGCGGCCGCACGGCACGATGATCTCTACGCGCAGCTCGCCGAGCACGTCGCGATCCCCACCGGCCACGGCTACGCGCCGGGTCTCGACGAGTACCGCAACGCGCTTGCGACCAGATTCACCGCGCTGGGCGCGCGGATCGACCTGGTCCAGGGGCAGGCTCGACCGGCGTGGCTCGATCCGCCGGGCTCACCCCAGGCAACCCCGGTGCCGCCGACGCTGGTGGCACGGTCTCCCGATGTGTCCGGCGGACGACGCATCCTGATCGTGGGGCACCTCGACACGGTGCACGACCCGCACGGAGCGTTCAACGAGTTGACCCTGGCGGCCGACGGGCGGACGGCGGTCGGGCCCGGCGCGGTGGACATGAAAGGCGGCATCGTCATTGCGATCAACGCGCTTGAGGTGCTCGCCGAGGCGGGCGCCCGAACGAGCTGGACCTTCATGCTCACCAGCGACGAGGAGACGGGATCGTTTCACAGCGATGCGATCCTTGCCGCCGAGGCGCGGCGGCACGACGTCGGCATCGTGCTGGAGCCCGCCCTGCCGGATGGGGCTCTCGCGCTGCAGCGCAGCGGCTCCGGCCAGTTCATGATCGAGGTCTTCGGGCGTTCCGCGCACGCGGGTCGCGAGTTCACCAGGGGCGTCAGCGCGGTCGTCGCGCTCGCCGACATCATCCGCCGCCTTGCCAGGCCCGCCGTG
>JADFOJ010000104.1 GCA_022562915.1 Planctomycetota bacterium
ATCGAACTAACAACCAGCATTCTCATCCGCCGTGACCGAAAACGACCAATGGACGATTCGTCGGATTCTCGAGTGGACCACCGGTCATCTTCAGCGGCAAGAGATCGAGACGCCGCGACTCGACGCCGAGATTTTGTTGGCACACGCGCGCGGCTGCCAGCGGATTGAGCTGTATACCCGTTACGACCACGTCTTAACCGACGACGAACGGCGCGTGATGCGCGAATTGGTACAGCGTCGCGCGCAGCGGGAACCGGTCGCTTACCTCGTCGGGCATCGTGAGTTTTTCAGCCTCGATTTTCAGGTCACTCCCGACGTGCTCATCCCGCGTCCCGACACCGAGACACTGGTGCTGGAACTGCTCGAACTGGCCAAGCCGATTTCCTCGCCGCGGATTCTCGACATCGGCACCGGTTCCGGATGTATCGCCGTAACCGCCGCCGTCAACCGGGCCGATGCCGACGTGACGGCGACCGACGTCAGCCCGGCGGCGCTCGAAGTGGCCCGCACCAACGCGACCCAGCACAACGTGATCGAGAGAATCAGATTGCTGCACGGAGACCTGTTCGCCCCGCTCAATCGTGACGAGCCGTTCGACGTCATCGCCAGCAATCCCCCCTATGTCGCCGACGAGGAATGGGAAACATTAGACGCTGACGTGCGGCTGCACGAACCGCGAGGAGCATTGACCGCCGGCAAAGACGGCCTCGACGTCATCCGTCCTTTAATCGCCGAAGCGGCCGATTTTCTCGTACCCGGCGGACATCTCCTGCTCGAAATCGATGTTTCGCAAGCCGACGCGGTAGCAGCCTTGCTCAACGCAGAAACGGCGTTCGACGACGTCCGGTTCGACGGCGATGCCACCGTGGGTGGTAACGTCACCTCCATCACCGACGACGTGACGTTCCTCGGCGCGGCGGACCTCGGCGGTGACGTGTTCGCCGCGGACGACCTGTCGTTCGAGGGCGCCACCACGCTCACCGGGACCAGTCCCGGCGCCGGTGCCGGTGCGGGCAGCGACCAGCGCCTGGCCGCCGGCGGCGTGCTCACCGTCTCCGGCAGCCTCATCAAGACGACCAACGGCAGCCTCACGCTCGTCGGGGGCGAGCTGATGAACCTCAACGGGCCGCTGGTCAGCGCGACGGACGACATTCTGCTCAATCCGGAGGGCCGGGGCGCCGTGCCCCAGACGGCCACCATCGCCGCGGCGGGGAGCGTGTCGATCGTCTCCCAGGCGGGCTCCATCATGATGGGCCCCAACGAGAAGTTGACCGCGCTGGGCGAGCTGAACATGGAGGCCGCCGTGAGTATCACCGTGGGTGACCTGAACTCGGTCGGCGACATGCACGTGACCGCACCGGAGATCTTCCTGAGGACGCGCGCGCCGGGCCTCGTCTTGAACTTTGGCGGTGTCCTGGAGTCCGACAGGGGCGTGGACTTCGTCACCGGCAGCCGGTTCTTCTTCAGCGTCGCGCCGCAGGCGATCGGCGGTGGTGCCGCGCCATTGTTCGGCAGCCCCAACGCCGATGCAGACGCGCTGGGCACGCTCGGCGGATTCGGGTCCAGGCTCCAGTTCGACCTGGGGCCGACGGTCTTCACGCTCGGCGGGACGGTCCTGGACCTCCAGGCAGTGGGGTTCAGCCCGGCGAACCTCGCCGATGCGCTGGCGGGCCGCCAGCCCGGTCCGGGAGACCGCCCGGTCGACGAGGACATTCTGCTCTCGCCCGGCCAGGCCGCTCGCCTCGCGGCGCTCGGCATCAACGTTCGCCCGCTGCGTGCCGGCGAGCAGCGCAGCGTGCTGTCGGGCCGCTACTTCTACAACGACGCGTTTGCCGCCGACGGCCGGAGCCGGGCCGACGGCCGCGTGGCGATCAATCGGCTGAACTGGTCGGCCATGGTGTCTGCGAGCAGGCAATTCGATCAACTGTTCCTGGGTATCCGCTACCCGGACGTGCCCAGCGTCCTGGAGTTAACCTGGGGCAGCTACGCCGCCGCCGACGACGAACCGGACGGCGCCGGTTTCCGCCGGTACCTCGAGTCGGCACCGGACCGTGCCGAGGCCCTGGGCTATCTCGACACGCTGCGGGAGATCCTCGATCTGATACGGATATCGGGTCTCTCAGCGATCGAGCTCGCCGCATCGACCCAGGTCATTCTGGACCGGGCCACGCCGCCGGCCATACCGCGTGAGCACCTCCGGCAGGCGATAGATAAAGGATTGAGGTAACAAAGCTTCGAAGCGTTTCCTATCGATGTATCACGCCCGTCCCAAGCGGCCTCTATGTCCCTAGTGGGGTCTCACCCCACACGGACAGGAGGGGTCATGGCGACGCGGTATCACAGCAGCGGTCCCGGAATAAGACAGCCCGCTTCGTCTTTGCCCAGTGTGACGCGCAATGGCGAACGCCGCCCCCGGATCGCGTTGTACTCGCACGACACACAGGGCCTGGGCCACATCCGGCGGAACATCCTGATCAGCCGGGCATTGTGCCGCGGCGGCGAAATGCCGGTCATTCTCCTGTTGTCCGGGCTGCGCGAAGCAACGGCATTCGCCATGCCGGCGGGCGTCGATTGCGTGACGCTGCCGTCGATCGGCAAAGGCGTCGACGGGCAGTACTTCCCACGGTCCCTGGACATGCCGATGGCGGACCTGATCGACGTTCGCAGCCGGGCGATCACCGCCGTGCTCCGCTCGTTCGATCCTGACGTCATGATCGTCGACAAGGCGCCCAGGGGGATCTTCGACGAACTCATGCCCGGCCTGGAGATGCTCAAGAGCCGCGACCGTCGCGTCGTGCTGGGGCTGCGCGAGATCCTCGACGCTCCCGACGCCGTGCGGGCGGAATGGTCCGACGGCGACTACGAAGCGACCATCCGCGAGTTCTACGACCGGATCTGGATCTACGGCGACCGGGATGTGTATGACACGGTCAGCGAGTACGGCTTCGCGCCGGACATCGCCGAGAAGGCCCGCTTCACCGGGTACCTGAACCCGCTGGATGGAGGCCCCCCGTCAGCCGGGCCCGATCCACTGGAAGGTCTGCGTCACGACGACGGCCCGCTGGACCTGTGCGTCGTGGGTGGCGGCCGCGACGGCGTGCCCCTGGCCGAGGCGTTCCTGCAATGCCGTCTGCCGGGAGCGGGCGTGCTGGTGACCGGCCCGCTCATGCCGGCCGAGAGCCGCGAGAGACTCAAGACGCTCGCGGCGGGTCGCCCGTCGGTCCGCGTGCTGGAATTCGTGACCGATCCGTGCCCGCTGTTCGAGCGCGCGGACCGCGTGATTGCCATGGGTGGGTACAACACGATCTGCGAGATCATGGCGTTCCGCAAGAGGGCGCTGATCATTCCCAGGGTCCGGCCGCGCACCGAGCAGTTGATCCGTGCGGAGTGCTTTGCGCGGCGCGGGCTGCTGGACGTGCTGCACCCGGACGATCTCGGTCCGCAGGCGCTCTCGTCCTGGATCGACTCGATCGATTCGCAACCCCGGCTCCTGCCGCTCGCCGAGCACGCGATCGACCTGGGCGGTGTTGCGCGGCTCCCGGCCCTGCTCGAGGAGGTTCTCACTGCACAGCGGCGGGACACGGAGCCAGTCCATGCGACCCGCTGAACCCGGGCGCGTCGCGTACGTCTGCAAGATGTACCCGCGCCTGGCCGAGACGTTCATCCTCAACGAGATCCTCGCCCACGAGCAGTCCGGGCTGGAGCTGGAGATCTTCTCCCTTCGCATGCCGGCGGACGGCCGCTTTCACCGCGATCTCGGGCGGGTCCGCGCCCAGACGACCTATCTTCCCGGTCCGTCCGTCAAGGCAGAGCACTTCTGGACCGCACTGTGCCGCGCCCGAACGGTGTTTCCGAAGGGCCGGCAGGTGCTCGAGACCGCCGAGGGCACCGACGCCGGCGACCTCTACCAGGCGATCGCGCTTGCCGAGGCGGTTCGCGAGCGCGGTATCACGCACATCCACGCGCACTTTGCGACCGCGGCCACTACCGTGGCGCGGCTGGCGTCGCGACTGGCCGGGGTGCCGTACTCGTTCACCGCGCATGCCAAGGACATCTTCCACGAGAGCGTCCAGGACGATGACCTCGGCCGCAAGCTGCGCGATGCCGCCGCGGTCGTGACCGTCAGCGACTTCAACCTCGCCTACCTGCGGGACCGCTTCGGCGAGAACGCGGACAGCGTCCGGCGGATCTACAACGGCCTGGATCTCGAGCAGTTCTCGTATACGCCGCCGAAGGGCAGGCCGCCGGTGGTCATCGGGGTAGGGCGCCTCGTCGAGAAAAAGGGGTTTGCCGATCTCATCGACGCATGCGCGATTCTCAAGGACCGCGGCCGCACGTTAGAGTGCGAGATCATCGGCGGCGGAGTGCTCCGCAAGAACCTCGACAAGCAGGTCGCGGCGCTTCGTGTCGGCGACCGCGTTCAGCTGCTCGGGCCCAGATCACGTGACGAGGTCAACGAGCGCGTGCGCCGGGCAGCGCTGATGGCCGTGCCCTGCGTCGTGTCCGCCAACGGCAACCGCGATGGCTTGCCCACCGTCCTGCTGGAGACGATGGCGCTGGGCACGCCCTGCATTTCCACGACGGTGACGGGGATACCCGAGATCGTCCGCGACAACGAGACCGGCCTGATCACGCCGCAGCACGACCCGGCGTCGCTTGCCGACACCATCGAGCGGCTGCTCGATGACGAGGCGCTCGGCGAGCGGTTGGCGACCAACGCGAGGCGGCTCGTGGAAGAGGAGTTCGACATCCACCGCAACACGGTCGCGATGCGTGAGATCTTCCGCACGGGTTCGCCCACGCGCGAGCCGGTGACGCTGGAGGTCGGTTGATGCGCATCGCCTACGTCTGCGCCGACCACGGCGTGCCGGTCTTCGGAACCAAGGGCAGTTCGAACCATGTCCAGGAAGTGGTCCGGAGCATGGTTGCCCAGCGTGCCCGCGTCGAGATCTTCGCGGCCCGGATCGGCGGTCAACCGCCGCCGGGGCTCGACGGCGTCCCGGTGCACCGCCTGCCGAAGGGCTCGCGCGACACTCGTGAACAGAAGGAACGATCGGCGCTCGACGCCAACGGCCACCTTCGCGATGCCCTGGATTCGCGCGGCCCGTTCGACATGGTCTACGAGCGGCATTCCCTGTGGAGCTACGCCGGCATGGAGTACGCCCGGGACCATTCCGTGCCCGGACTATTGGAGGTCAACGCTCCGCTGATCCAGGAGCAGCGGCGCTACCGGCGGCTCGTGCTCCAGGACGAAACAAACCGCGCTGTCGCCAGGGCGTTCGGTGCCGCGTCGGCGCTGCTGGGTGTCTCCGAGGGCGTGGCGGGCTACCTGCGAGACCATTCGGCCGTCTCGAGCCCGGTGCACGTCGTTCCCAACGGCGTCGATCCGGAGCGTTTCCTGCCCCCGTCGCATGACCGGCCACGCCACGAGGAGCGACCGGTCCGCGTCGGTTTCGTGGGGACGCTCAAGCCGTGGCACGCGGTCGAGGATCTCATCGAGGCATTCGCCCGGCTGCACGGCCGGGACGGCAACACCCGACTGCTCATCGTGGGTGACGGGCCGCAGCGGCATATACTTGAGGCGAAGGTGGCCGCTTGTGGTGCTCATGACGCGGTGGATTTTCACGGGGCCGTCGCGCCGGCGGAGGTGCCGCCGCTGCTGGCATCGATGGATGTCGCCGTGGTGCCGTACTCTCCTGCCGAGAAGTTCTATTTTTCTCCCCTGAAGCTCTTCGAGTACATGGCCGCCGGGCGCGCGATCGTCGCGGCCGAGATCGGCCAGATGAAGACATTCGTGATCGACGGCGTCACCGGCCTGCTGTATCCGCCGGGTGACATCGCGGGGCTGTCCTCGGCCCTGGCTCGTCTCGCGGCCGACGAGCCCCTGCGGCGCAGGCTCGGCGCGGCCGCCCGGCGGGTCGCGGTCCGCGACCACACCTGGCACGCGGTCATCGGCAGGGTCTTCGAGCTTGCCGGGGCGCATTCGCCGACCGGGTCGCCGACGGGATGCCCGACCTGATGGCCGGCAAGAAGAAGCCAACCGTTTCGGAATCGATGCCGACGCTTCGGCAGATGCTCGTTCGCTTCTGGCCGATGATCCGCCGCCAGCGGTGGCTGGTGCTCGGCTCCAGCGGCGCACTGATTGCCGAGGTCGGCTTCCGCGTCCTGGAGCCGTGGCCCCTGGCGTTCGTGTTCGATGCCGTCATCATGCCGCTGGCCGAAACGCCGGGAACCCCCGGGTCCAGTGCGCCCGGCGGGCTCAGCCCCATGGCATTCCTCGGCGTGTGCGCGGTGGGGGTCGTGCTGATCGCCGCCATGCGGGCCGGGAGCACGTACCTGCGCCGGGTCGGCTTCGCGCTGGCGGGCAGCCGCGTTCTCACGCAGTGCCGCGGCGAGCTGTTCGCACACCTTCAGCGGCTGTCGTTGAGCTACCACAGCACCAAGCGAACCGGCGACCTGGTCACGCGCATCATCGGTGACATCGGCCAGGTCAAGGAAGTCGTGATCACCGCGATGATGCCGATGGTCGCCCACGTTCTCACGCTGGTGGTGATGCTTGGCGTGATGGTCTGGATGAACTGGAAGCTCGCGCTGATCGGCCTGGCGATCGTGCCGATGTTTGCGCTGTCCACGAAACGCCTCGGTGGTCGCATCCACAAGATCGCCCGCGTCCAGCGACAGCGCAAGGGCGAGATGGGCGCGACCGCCGCCGAGGTCATCGGCTCCATCAAGACCGTGCAGTCGTTGTCGCTGGAGGAGATCCACCAGCAGGCGTTCTCCGCCCGCAACAAGAGCGACCTGCGCGAAGGCGTCAAGGCCAAGCGGCTCTCGGCCCGGCTGATCGGGACCACGGACGTGCTCATCGCCATTGCCGGCGCGGTCGTGCTCTTCTTCGGCGCGCGGCTCGTGCTGGACAGGACGATGACGCCCGGCGAGCTGCTCGTGTTCCTGAGCTACCTCAAGACCGCGTTCCGGCCGATGAAGAACATGGCCAAGTACGCCGGCCGGATCTCCAAGGCAGCCGCGTCGGCGGAGCGCATCGTGGAGGTGCTCGACACCACCCCCGAGATCACGAACCGTCCAGGCGCCGTCGACGTGCCGCCGATCCTGGCCCGTTTGAACTTCGAGGCCGTGGAGTTCGGTTACGAGCCGGCGCAGGTCGCCCTGAACGGCGTGAACCTCGAAGCTGATCGCGGGCAGGTGATCGTCCTCGCCGGGCCGTCCGGGGCGGGAAAGACCACCATCGTCAACCTGCTGCTCCGGCTGTACGATCCGCGCCAGGGGCGAATACTCATCGACGGCGTGGACCTTCGCGACTACACGGTGGAGACGCTTCGACGCCGGATCGCCGTGGTGCCCCAGGAGAGCGTCCTGTTCGCGGTGAGCATTCGGGACAACATCGCCTACGGCGCGCCGGGGGCTTCCGAGGAGCAGGTCATCGCCGCCGCCCGGACTGCCCGCGCCCACGAGTTCATTACGGCGATGCCCCGGGGCTACGACACGATGGTGGGCGAGCGCGGCGAGACGATCTCCGAGGGACAGCGGCAACGGATCGCGATCGCGCGTGCGGCGATCCGCGAGGCGCCGATACTGATCCTCGACGAGCCGACATCGAGCCTCGACAACGAGAATACCCGGCTCGTCCGCGGCGCGCTGCGCGACCTGAGCCGTGACCGCATCAGCTTCATCATCGCGCACGATCTGTCCACGGTCCACGACGACAACGTCGTTCTCTTCCTCGACCACGGCACCGTCGTCGAGCAGGGCACGCACGCCGAGCTGCTCACCCGGGACGGCCCGTACGCCGCGATGTACGCACTGCGCGGTGGCGGCGACGGCCGGCGTCCGGCGGAAAAGGCGCATGCTCTGCCCGGCTGACGCCAACCTGGTCAAGCGGGATCCCGGCCTGCCGGGGCTCGCCATGATCCTGGACCCCGACGCGTTCACCGAAATGCTGCAGGGGCTCTACCCCGACGCGGGCGTGACCGGTTGCGTTGCCAACTACGTCCGGTACAAGCCCGCCACGAGCTGTCTCGTCGGGTACAGGGTGAGCTGCGCCGCCGGCACCGTGGACGTCTATGCCAGGGCCCACGATTCCAGCGGCGCCAAGATCGAGAAGGCCGGCCGCCACCAGAGTGCCGCGTCGGCGCTGGGCGGTGGGGTCACGGTGCTCACCGATCGGGCCGTCGCCGTCTACCCGTTTCCCAACGACCACGAATTGAGAATGCTGCCCCGACTACAGGGCGCCGGGTCCAGGCGCGACATGCTCCGCGAGATGCTGCCGGACCGGCCCGACTTGTCCGACGCGCCCCTGGAAACCTTGCGATACAAGCCGGAGCGTCGCTACGTGGCGCGGCTGGGCGCCCCCGGTGCCCCCGGTGCCGTGCTCAAGCTCTACACACGGGAAGAATTCGGCATCACCGGCCACAACGCGGGCCGTTTCGTCAGCGAGCCGCCGCTGCGCGTGCCGCGCGGTCTCGCCCGCTCCAAGAGCCACCGCGCGTCGGTGGTCGAGTGGATCGCAGGCGTGCCGCTGCGCGACGCGCTTGTCTGCTCGGAAGTTCCGGAGAGCTCCTTCCGCGCGATCGGCGCGGCGCTGGCGAAACTTCACGCCCAGAAACCCAACCGCCTGCGGCGGTTCTCGACCGCCGAGGGGTTCGCCCAGACGCTCGCCGACGGCGCCGACGCGCTGGCGGACATCGTGCCGGAGCTCGGAAGCCGTGCGCAACGGCTGGCTCGCCGCATCGGCGAAAAGCTGGCGAGCCGCCACTGGCGCGCGCGACGCGCAATCCACGGTGATTTCTCCGCCGACCAGGTCGTCCTGCAGGACGATCCCCCGGGCGCGGGCGGCCCGGACAGTGGGGGGGTCGCGATCGTCGACTTCGACCGCGCGGGCAAGGGTGAGCCGCGGCTGGACCTGGGCATGTTCCGGGCGCGGATGGAGTACGACGTGATCCTCGGCGTGCTGGCGCCCGAGAAGGTCAGCGCGTACTGCGAGCCCATGCTCGACGAGTACCGCCGTGCCTCGAAAAAAGACATCACCCGCAAGCTCGACCGGTTTACCGGCGCGTGCCTGCTGCTGGTCGCGCTGGAGCCGTTCCGCCACCGGCTGCCGGAGTGGCCGGAGAAGATCGAGATGATCCTGTGTGCCGCGGAGCGCATCTTCGAAGGCCAGGCGGTCGCGTCGTGATCGAGCGGCTCGCCCGGATCACACTGCCGGACACGCTGCGGGACCGTCTCGGTCTGACCGGTGGTTGCCTCACGTTGCGACGAGCATGGGCACGATCCGGTGAGCACCTGCTGCTGGAGTTCACGGACGGCGACGGCCGGATCGTCCCCGGCCAATGGTTTGGCGACCCGGCTGCACTGGAGCGCGTCGCCCGGCAGACCGCACGGCATTCTTCGGGGGCCGGGCCGGGGGCGCCGACGGCCGTCCTGGACTCCGAACGCGTGCTGCTGCAACTCGGCGGCGCCGACCGCAAGCTGGTGGGCCTGCGGGCACTGCTGGGGAGACCCGGCGCGACGCTGCTTGGGCACCGGCCCGAGCGGCGGGCGACCGTTCGCCTCGGTGACGGAGCCGCGGCGCCGTTCGCCAAGGTCGTGCGGCCGTCGCAGGTGCACGAGGTCACCGCGGCGCTGCAACACCTCGGCGGTCTGCCCGACAGGCCGTTCGCCATGCCGACCGTGATCGAGGTCGACGAGCCCAACGGCGTCGTGACGTGTTCGCGCCTCGAAGGCTCGTGCCTGCACGAACTCCTGGGGCATGACCGGGCGTTCATCGACGGTGCCCGCGCGGCCGGGCGAGCCCTTCGCGGTCTGCACGGCTGCGCACCGCCGCCGGCAGTTGCCGGGCATGACGCTGCGAGCGAGATCGCGATGCTCCAAAAGCACCTCGAGCGCCTTCGGGCGCTCGAACCCGCGGTGCATGCCGGCTTCGCCGACGCGGCCCGACGGGTTTTCGAAGCCCTGGCGGAGGGTTCGTGCGGTTCGGTCCTGCTGCACCGTGACTTCTACGACAAGCAGGTCTTCGTCGAGCATACCGGGCGCACGGGTCTGCTGGACTTCGACACCATGGCGTCGGGTGAGCCGGCGCTTGACGTGGCCAACATGCTGGTACATCTGCAGTTGCGGGCGATGCAGCAGCGATGCTCAGTCGGCTGTGCCGAGCACGCCGCCGCCGCGTTCCTGGAGGGGTACCGCCCGGAAACCACCGTGCAGCATCGTCTCGCCGCCTGGCAGGACGCCACGCGTCTGCGCCTGGCGTGTCTCTACACCTGGCGCCCACGGTGGCGGCACCTGGGCCCCGCCCTGGTCGAGTCCGTTCAGCGCGACGCCAGCTTCCCC
>JADFOJ010000025.1 GCA_022562915.1 Planctomycetota bacterium
CGAGACCGTGGATCAGGCCGCGGGGACCATCACGTTCCCGGTGTCCTTCAACGTCTCATCGGCCACGAATTACATCCTGCGGATGGACTTCTCCTCCCTCTCGGAGGGGGACACGGTGAGGATCAGCCTCAACTCGGCCGATGTCACGACGGCGTACAGCGTGACCGGTGCCGCAACCGCCGTGACCCACTCCGAGACGACGGTGACGCCAGGGTGGATGGCCACCGAGACCTACACCGGCGACGGCACGAACAATCGGGCCATCACGGGCGTGGGCTTCCAACCCGACGTCGTCATTATCAAGGGCGACACCTCCAAGAATGCGTTCCTGCGTTCCTCGACGATGACCGGTGATGCATCGAAGTCACTCGTCGGCAACCCGTCCTTGCAGTCGGGCCGGATTCAGTCCCTGGACGCCGACGGCTTTACTGTGGGCAGCTCCAACGCGGACGTGAATGGGGGCGGCACCACCTACTACTGGGTTGCCTTCAAGGTGAACGCGGGACAGCTCGACGTCGGCACCTACTCGGGGAACGGGGCGGACAACCGCAGCATCGGCGGCGTCGGTTTCCAGCCGGACTACGTCATCGTGCTGTCCGCGGGATCCCATAACGTGCTCCATCACTCCTCGACGATGCCTGCGGATTTCAGCGTCCGGTTCAGCGAGCAGACGATGTTCACGGACCGGATCCAGGCCTTCGAGCCGGATGGCTTCCAGGTGGGAACGCATAACCAGGTCAACATGTCCGGTACGACCTATCACTACGTGGCCTTCAAAGCGAGCGCGGGCCAGTTGAGCGTCGGCTCCTATCCGGGAGATGGCGCGAACGATCGCAACATCACGGGCGTGGGCTTCCAGCCGGTCTACCTGATCCTCAAGGCCGAAGGGGTCAACGCGGCACATCGCATGAGTTCGGTCACCGGGGACTCCACGCTGGACTTCAAGACGGTTGCCAACTACGCCGACGGCATCCAGGCACTCCAGACGGACGGCTTCCAGGTGGGGACCCACACGAAGGTCAACCAGAGCACCAAGACCTATTACTGGATGGCGTTCAACAATGCACCCGCGTCCTCATCGCCGCGGATCATCAGTTGGACCGAGGTCGATCCGCACTACCCGTGAGCAGGCGCCCAACGGTGCCGCGTCCACTCGACGCACGGGTTGGGGTTCGTCCGCCCCCAGAGCATCGAGCCCGCGCTCGGATCGCTCGTCTGGCGCGTCTGTACGGTCTGGGGTCCGGGCACAACACCTGCCGGTTGACCCGGCGGCCGCATGGCTTTGTGGTCGGCCGGCGCAGAGTGTACGGGCGATCGTGTCGATCTTGACCTACGGAGGCCTGACCTGTCGGGCGTGGTCGACTCCCGGTCAGCCGCGTCCGCAAATCGAGCCGATCGTGGACAAGCAGCGAACTGCAATCGAACTCGGCGCCCGGTATCGCATCGGGCGTGTCGCGGTCGTGATGCTCCTCGCCGGGCTGGTCGCGCCGAAGCCGGCCCTCGGGCAGATGGCCACCGGGACCTATACCGGTGACGGCGTGGATAATCGGGCCATCACGGGCGTGGGCTTCCAGCCGGATGTCGTCATCGTCAAGCGCTATCCGAACAAGAATGCTCTCATCCGTACCTCGACGATGACCGGTGATGCATCGAAGAAGTTTGTCGGCAGCGGCCTGTTCTCGAACACGATTCAATCCCTCGATGCCGACGGCTTTACCGTCGGCACCGACGACTTCATCAACCAAAGCAGTGAGCCCTACCACTGGATTGCCTTCAAGGCCGCAGCGGGAAGTCTCAAAGTGGGCACCTACACGGGCGATGGCACGGACAACCGCAGCATCACGGGCGTCGGTTTCCAGCCGGACTACGTCATCATGGCGCCCGAGAACTCCCAGCACCCGTACCACCGCTCCTCGGCGATGGCCGGGGATGCAAGTGCAAAGATGGACGGCTCGGCGCTGTCGACCAACCGGATCCAGGCCCTCGAGCCGGATGGCTTCCAGGTGGGATCCGACGCAGCGGTGAACAACAACACCACGATCTACCACTACGTGGCGTGGAAAGCGGTGGCGGGTCAACTAGAGGTGGGCTCCTATGCGGGCGACAGCTCGGACAACCGCAACATTGCGGTGAGCTTTCAACCGAAATGGGTGGTTGTCCAGGCCAACACCTCGGTGAGCGTTGGCGACGGCTCGCCCGGCACGATCCACCGTCCTGACACGATGACCGGGGATGTCTCCATCAACTTCAACTGGGCCTATTCGTCCACGACGTTCGCAGACTGTATCCAGGCGCTCCAGACGACCGGCTTCCAGGTGGGAACCAACCAGACGGTCAACCAGAGCGGCAAGACCTACTACTGGATGGCGTTCGGCGGGAAGGGGTACCGGATGGACACCGGGACCTATACCGGCGACGGCATCGACAACCGGGGGATCACCGGCGTGGGCTTCGAGCCGGACGTCGTCTTCGTCAAGCAAGATAGCAGCCAGCGGATACAGGTTCGCACCTCGACGATGACCGGCGACGCCTCGAAGTCGATGGCCGCGACGACGAGCCTGTCCTCCAACCGAATCCAATCCCTTGACAGCGACGGCTTCACGGTCGGGACCAATGGAGACGTCAACGGCAACGGCGCCAACTACCGGTGGATTGCCTTCCAGGCGGGTGCGGGCAGACTCCATGTCGACAGCTACACCGGCAACGGAAGCGACAACCGCAGCATCACCGGGGTCGGTTTCCAGCCCGACTACCTGATCGTGATTCCCGCCGGCAGCTATCAATCCTACCAGCGCTTCAGCTCGATGTCCGGGGACACGTCCGTCCACTTCGGCTCTTCCGCCACGACGACCAACCGGATCCAGGCCCTCGAAGCGGACGGGTTCCAGGTGGGGTCGAGTACCGACGTCAACGCGAGCGGCGAGGTCTACCACTACGTGGCCTGGAAGTCGATCGCCGGCCAGGTCGGCGTCGGGACCTACACGGGCGACGGCACCGACGACCGGAGCATCGCCGGCCTGGGCTTCAAGCCGGGGTGGATGGTGATCAAGGCGACGAGCGGCGACTACGCCGTGCACCGTCCCGACACGCTCACCGGGGATGCGACGCAGCATTTCAATAACACGGGCAACTTCTCCGACGGCATCCAGGCGCTCGAGCCCGACGGCTTCCAGGTCGGCACCCACAGCACGGTCAACACCAACGGCACGACCTATCACTGGGCGGCGTTTATCAACCCCGGCGCCGGCATACCCGCGCTCACCCTGACGAATCACGACGCGGGGCAGGAGTCGGACGCCTTCACCCAGTCGGGCGGTGAAACCGACGCGGAACTCTTCGGCTTCAAGCTCGATGCCGGTGGTGACATCATCGCCGTGACCCAACTGGTCTTTCAGTTGTCCAACATTTCAGGCCTGACGGATCCCGACTGGACGTTCGGCGAGATCGTCGTGGACGACGACGGTGACGGGACCATCGACGTCGGCGAGACGACGACGGTGGGCGGCGTCGAGACCGTGGATCAGGCCGCGGGGACCATCACGTTCCCCGTGTCCTTCAACGTCTCATCGGCCACGAATTACATCCTGCGGATGGACTTCTCCTCCCTCTCGGAGGGGGACACGGTGAGGATCAGCCTCAACTCGGCCGATGTCACGACGGCGTACATCGAGAGCGGTTCCACGAGCGCCGTGACCCATTCCGAGGTGACGCCGGCGTTGGGGTGGATGGCCACCGGGACCTACACCGGCGACGGCACGGACAATCGTGCGATCATCGAGGTGGGCTTCCAGCCCGACGTTGTCATTGTCAAGGGAGACGGCAAGAATCCGTACCTGCGGTCCTCGACGATGACCGGCGATGTATCGAAGCAACTCGTCTCAAACGAGAGCCTCGCAGCGAACCATATTCAGTCCCTGGACGCCGACGGCTTTACTGTGGGCAGCGACGCCGAAGTGAATCAAGGCAGCACCGCCTACTACTGGATTGCCTTCCAGGCCTCCGCCGGCCAGCTCGACGTCGGTACCTACGTGGGCAACACAGCGGACAACCGCAGCATCGGCGGCGTTGGTTTCCAGCCCGACTACCTCATCGTGATGTCGGAGGGTGGCCGCAACACGATACATCGCTCCTCGGCGATGGTCGGCGATGCCAGCATCCGGTTCAGCGATCAAAATATGGATACAGACAAGATCCAGGCTTTCGAGGCGAGTGGTTTCCAGCTGGGAACGCACAATCACGTCAACGCTTCCGGAGAAACTTTTCACTACGTGGCCTTCAAGGCAGTCGCGGAACAGATGAGCGTCGGTTCCTATACGGGAGATGGCGCCGACGATCGTGACATCACGGACGTGGGTTTTCAGCCGGGCTACCTGATCATCAAGGGTGACGCGTCGGTCATCGGGGCACATCGCACGAGCGATGTTGTCGGGGACCTTACGCTGGACTTCAAGAATGGCGTCATCTACGCCAACGGCATCCAGGCATTCCAGGCGACCGGCTTCCAGGTGGGCACCAACTCGAAGGTCAACCAGAGCGCCAACACCTATTACTGGATGGCGTTCAACAATGCACCTGCGTCCTCATCGCCGCGGATCATCAGTTGGACCGAGGTCGATCCGCACTACCCGTGAGCAGTCGCCCGAAGGTGCCGCGTCCACTCGATGTACGGGCCGGACCGAGGGACAGGCACTCATTCCGGGTGTCCGGCGCGACGCGGCCTGCCTGCTTGCGGGTGAAGTCCGCGACACGGTGCAGGCCGGCCGCCGTCCTGCGGCGCACGGCGCGGCCGGCGAGCCGGGCACGCGGCGTTGCAGAGATGATCCACCGCGCGGCGGCTTGCACGACGCCCACCAGCCAGCCCAGCGCCGTGGCGACCCTTGTCTCTCCCGAAAACGTCGTCCGCAGCATTCCTGCGTGGCGTGGCGCCGTATGCCAGCGGTCCGACCGTGCCCGGAGCGTCAGGAATCTGCCGACACGACATTCTTGTCACCAGAGGCCTGGAATCAGCCGGAAACGGACCTCCGCGGCATAGTCGGGGTTGTCTCTCCCGAAAACCTCCTCCGGAGTCGTACGGGCGTGAAACTCCGACTTGCTACTGAGCAAAGCCCCGTCGAGCACGTCGAGAGCGATGACGAGATGGTGGGAATTCGGATGGTGCCAGGATCGGCGCGGCCTGCCGAACCGCGCCGGGAACCGTGCTCAACGCCTCGCCGTCAACGCCCGAGCCCACCCGCACGACCGTGCGACCGTCGACGACGATCTCGATCGTTCCCGCCGCGGGACGAGTCGACAGGCCATGGTCTCCGACAGCGCTCAACTCGACGAATCGCCGACCATGACTGCGGCCAGAGTTCTAACGCTGCCCATCGCGCCGTTTCAAATCTCGGCGCCAGCCATAGAAGGTGTGATCGTTCAGGCCGCGTTCCCGGCAGAACGCCCGGATCGTCATGCCGCTGCGCTGCCACTGGACCATCAGCCCTCGCCAGTGACGCTCACGCTCGGGATCGCGTCGTGACCTGCATCAACGGGCACGACTTCCTGATCATCGATTACCTCTTGACGGAGAACCAGGTCTACCGGGAGGTCGTCGGGAAGAAGCGGCTTCGCGTCACCGACGCGCAGCGACGCCGTCTGGCAATGAAGGGCAAGCTGCTGGGCCGGAAGCTTCTGGGGCAGTTTGCCAGCATTGTCACACCGGACACGATCCTTCGCCGGCACCGGCGCCTGATCGCAATGAAGTGGGACTACTCGGCGAAGCGCAGTCCGGGCCGACCTCGGCTAGCGACAATCATCCGCCGATTGGTCGTGCGGTTCGCCCTTGAGAACCGCCATTGGGGATATGGCAAGGTCCAGGGAGCGTTTGAGCATTTGGGTCACACGATCTCCACGGAGTCGATTGCCAACATCCTGCGCGAAAACGGGATCGAACCTGCGCCCGAGCGGTCGAAGCGCAAGACCTGGAACGAGTTCCTGAGAACTCACAGGAACAGATCGCTGCTGACCGAGAATCGATCACAGAGCGTACGGATGTGCTGCTTGCTGAGTTGCCGCTCTCCTCGCAACACCTTCGAGCCCAATGATCGATTGCCGAGCAGCTCACCAAGGCCGGACGCGATCATGCCGTTCTGCTCGCACAGGTATCGCAAACTCTCAATCGGCGAGATGTCTGAACCCTTGATCGCAAAGTGCTCGTCGTCGTACCGCTCGACCAGCCCGGAGAGCGTCTCAACGTAATCCTCCTGGTCCTCGGTACGCTCGTTCAGGACTGCGAGGCGATCAAGGAGCTCGACGGCGTTGTCGTAGTCCATGTCGTTGTGAACAGGACGCAGCGGCAGTTCGGCAATCAGTTCTGCCCAGGAGTCAGGCGGTGGCCTGCGGTCGGCAGCGGTGGCATTGGCCTTGCTCATAGCTGGTCCTTCCATCGTTGCGTGTCGTAGTCCTTGTGCGTCAGAATCCGGAGCACGTAGATGCGTTCCTTATCGAAATGAATTGCCGCAATCAGACGGTGCTCCTTTCTTTGGATGTTGAAAACGAAGACATGATTTCCCGAGGTGACGGTTGCTGGATCGACATCGTTGAACGTCTGTCTGAGGTCGGCAGGTGACGTCCACTTGGCGTTCCTGACAGTGTGCTCCCAGTGGTCGAGTGACGCCTTCGCGTTGGGGTACATCGCCGCATACTCACGGAGCCGCCTCCTGGTAATGATGCGGTACACGCGTACATTATGTACTCAAGCGGCCTCCGGATCGAGCCAATTGCGTACTTTTTGTACTCGGCCGGCTTGTCGAGACCAGGTGTGGAGGCCGTGCGAGGTGGATTATGGGCTTGAGAGCTCACTGGGCAGTCGCCCGCCGCGACGGTTCCCGCGGACCACTCGCGGCCGATCGCCCAGGATCAAGGCGCCTGTCAGCCTACGCCGCCGGCTTCGCCGCCCGCGCGGTGATCTTGAGACGCACGATGGGCACCTGGTGCGTGCCGCCGACCTCGGCGTCGACGATCCTCGCCTGCACCGGCGAGTTCTCGCCGAGCGGCAGCGCCATGAAGCACGTCACGGCCTTGCTGTCGATGCCGCGCTCCTTCTCGCGCTGGCTGAGATGGACCATCGCCACCACCACGGCCTGGTTCCGCTCGATCTGGCTGATCAACTCGCCGTCCGCCTTGATCGTCACGTCGGCGAGCGTGGGGTTCTCGATCTCGATGCGGTACTCGTCGTGGTCTTCCGGTGGGCCGGCGATCTGGATGCGAACCGTGGAAAGGGTCGTCTCCTTGATCCTGCTCTTGACGGTGAACTTGATCGTGGCCCTGGACGGCTGGATGGTGACCGACTGCTCGTCGGCGAGCGGTGCCGAGAGGCTGAGCTTCGCGGTGACGGTGCTGACCACACCGGGGTTGAGCCGATCGAGCCGCTGCTGAAGGACGCGCGCCTCGACCTGCAGCGTGTCGCCGGCACGCTCGCGCACACGGCTGGGCAGAGTGACCACGACCTGGGCCGGCTCGACCGTGACGGCACCCTCCAGTTCGACGCCCGGCAGCACCGGTTTGACGGACAGCGTCACGTTCACGAGGTCGTCGATCTCGATCTCCATGTCGATCGGGTCCACCGAGACCAGCCTCACGCCGGTGTCGATGACGGCCTCGTTCTGTTCCAGGGCCTCCAGCAATGCGGTGAGATGCACGCCGGGCTGTGACGGCAGCTCATTGCCCGCGGTGAGCTTCACCTGCGTCCGCGCGGCGAGCTGAAGCGCCCGCTCCAGGGCCAGCTTCGACCCCTCCATCTGGACGCGGGCCGTCACCTCGCGGGGCGTGATGACCTGGCCCGCCGCCGGCACGAGCTCGATTCTGAAGCGGGCGACGTCCTGGTCGCGGGTCTCCATCGCCGCCCAGACCCAGATGAGCACCGCGACGACGGTGACGACGGCGAAGGTCCCGAACCTGTCGCGAAACTGCACGGCTACGCCTCCTCGGCCAGGGTCGCCGGCTGCTCGGCCGCTGGACGACTGGTGAGTTTCTTCGGTTTTACCTTCGGTCGTGCGAGCCGCGCCGGTCGCGACGGTTCGTTCGTGCCCGACGGCCCGCCGCCGGGTGGTCCCTCGAGCCTTGCCTGCAGCAGCTCGCGGAATCGCGCCAGCGGAACGTTGGATTCGACGATGCCCTGCTCCACGAGGGCGATCGACCCGGTCTCCTCGCTGACGACCACCGCGATGCAGTCGCTTTCCAGTGTCACGCCGACGGCAGCCCGGTGACGCGCGCCGTGGTGACGCGGCACCGATCCCTCCTCGGCCAGCGGGAACTGGACGTTCGCGGCGAGGATCCGGTTGCCCCGGATGACGACGCCCAGGTCGTGCAGCGGGCTGTTGGGCCAGAAGATCGATCCCAGCAGCCTGCCACTCACCTCCGCGTCCATCCGCTCACCGCCCTCGAACAGGCCGCTGAGCCCGATACTTCTCTCGATCGCGATGAGCGCCCCGAACTGGCTCTTGCTCAGGAGTTCCACCGCCTCGTTGACCGCGTCGACGACCCGGTTCACCTGGCTCCTGGACTGCCGGAAGAAGCGCGCGTGACCGAGACGGATCATGAACTGCCGCAGCTCCGGCTGGAACACGACGATCAGCAGGATGGCGACCAGGCCGAGGAAGCGGTCATAGATGAAGTTGAGCCGCCCCAGCGTGTCGGTGTACTGGCCGAAGACCTTGATCAGCAGGGTGACCACCACGACCAGCAACCCGAAGCCCTTGATGATTCCGGCCCCGCGGGTCCCCGTGAGGAACCGGACCACCAGGTAGACGCACGCCCAGATCACCGCGATCTCGACGATGATGTCGAACCACCCGTAGCTGCCCAGGACTTTGATCGTGCGGAGCATGCGCGGCTACAAACCTCCAGCCAGCAAAAAGGGATCTCCCGGCAAGTATATCGGCTCGCCGTATGGCCGCCCTGATCCGCAAATCCGTGCCGGGCGTGACAGTACCGGCCGATGGTCGTAGGATCAGGCCGTGTCCAGATTCGGCGTTGAATACCGCGTCGCACGGCCGACGGGCGTCTGCGCCGCCACCGGGAGGGCTCTCGATCCGGGACGGCCCTGCATGGCCACGCTCTGCGAGATTCCCGGCGACGACGGGTTCGAGCGGCGCGACTACTGCCTGGAGGCGTGGGACTCCAGTCGGCCCCAGGGGGTCTTCAGCTACTGGAAAACGACGGTCCCGGACCCGAATCGGAAGCAGCGCGTTCTCGTGGATGACACCGTGCTGCTGGACCTCTTCGAATCACTCGCCGGTGATGACAGACGCACACGCATCGCCTATCGCTTCATCCTGTGCCTGATCCTGATGCGCAAGAAGCTGCTGCGATATGTCGGTCGAACCGGGCAAGCCGAGGACGAGCGATGGATGATGCTGCCCAGGGGTGTGCCGGCGGGGTCGAAACCGGTCGAGGTCGTCAACCCTCGCCTCACCGACGACGACGTCCGCGAACTGACCGACCAGCTTGGAGAGGTTCTGCGCGGCGAACTGTAGGAGCGATATGCATCGCTTTTCTGGGGATGGTCTCGTGCCGGACCGGCCCCGGAACAGGCGGTGCCGCCGGGTTCGAGACCCCTTCCTACGAGGCGCTCGTCCACGGCCACAACAGTCGGGTCGACCGTATTGGCGAGGTGTACGCCCGCGGCGTCATCGAGCTGTGGTGGACCGACGATGACGGCCGGCACCACGAGCAGGGCGAGGCGGACCTCTGGGTCGCCCCGCCCCGCCGGACGGCGCTGAACATTGCCAAGCTCGGCCGGCGGCTCATGTGGATCGGCTCCGACGACGACACTGCGTGGTTCTTCGACTTTCGCCAGGATGCCACGACGCTGTACATCGCCGCCGGCGGAGAACTCGCCGCAACCAGTGCGGTGCCCTTCGATCCCACATTACTGCTGGATCTCGGCGGCCTGACGCGGCTGCCCGCGTCCGGGGGAAACGTCCGGTATGACGACGACCGTGTGGCCTGGGTGGTGACCGCCCGCGATCACCCGCGGCTGTTCCTCGACCGTGAGACGCTGCTGCCCGTGCGCAGCGAGTTGCTCGACGAGGAGGGCCGGATCCTTCTATACAGTGCCATGAAGCTGTCGCGCTACGAGCGAATCGAGATTACCGGTGCGTCGCCGCTCGCCGGGCCCCGCTTTCCCACCCTCGTGGACATCGTCAGCACGGATGGCCGGATCAAGGTCAGGCTGTCCGTGCGCGGACCCACCGGCGGGGACGTCGCGCCGCGTTATTTCGACCTCCGCTGGCTGACGGACAGGTTCAAGCCGGTGACGGAGTCGCGCCCCGGATGATCGCGGTATGCGTGTAGTGCACCTGGCTGTGACGATGCTCCTGCTGTGCGGCGCCCCGTGTGCCGGCGACGTGCTGCCGTCGGCGTCGAGCCACGATCACGCGTGGTTCGTTGTCACGCGCGGCGCGGTACTGGAGCTGTATCACTACGCGCGGTCGACGGACGGGCCCTATTACGACCGGGGGCTGCCGTTGACGCAGGTGCCGCGGGCGATGGCGGCCTGGGGCAATCAGCTCTGGCTGATCTTCGAGACCGCGGGCCGTCGCGACGTGGTCTCGACGCAGGTGTACCGTAACCCGGACCTCGGTGGGTGGCATCATCGTCCCCACGACCGGTTCCGCGCCGTCGGGCCGCTTGAAGCACTCGGCGAACTCGTCGACGTCACCGGGTCGCCCGGCGGGCCGATCGTCCTGCTGCGGCCCACCGCCAGGGCGCGGTCCGGCGTCCGCGCAGGTGCCGGGTCGGTTGCCTCCGAGCCCGTGCTGGGGCGACCGACGCTGCTGAAGCTCTCCGGTCGCCAGTGGGTCGACGTGCCGTTGCCGGAGGGGTTCGAGCCGGGCGCCGGCTGCCGCCTGGTCGCCGGCGGGCAGCACGGTCGGACGTTGATCCTGCTCAACCCTTCGCCTGAACGCAGCGCGGCCGCCGTGTACCGGCTCGACCGCGGGGACGGCGGATCGTGGACGCGCAGCGACGTGTCCGTGCCGGCCGGTCGGATACGCGCCCTGACCGCGGTCGGGCCCGCCGTGGCCCTGGTCACACAGACCGCTGAAACGAACTCGTTCGACGTGGTCTACCTGAGGCCGTGGCACGTGCTGCCGTTGTTGACCGGGTTCGACGCGCCGGGTGGGGCGTGGGCCGTCCTGGGCCTGAGCGACGGTCTTGCGGTCGTTGAATCCTCCACGGAGGGAGAACTCTCGATCAGGCGCATCGATCCGGTCTCCGGCCGCGTGGGTGAGAGCCGGCCGATGACGCCACAGCCGCTGATGGCCGCCAGGCTCCTCCACCGGCCGCTGCTTCTTGCGCTGGCGGTGACCGCGATCATGGCCGTCCTGATGTTCCGGCCGCTTCCCGCCAAGGCGACGATCTCGCTGGGACCGACGCAGATCGTCGCGGGACCGGTGCCGCGGGTCGTTGGAGTGTGCGTGGACGTGGCAGTCGCGGCGGGGGCGACGCTCATCGTCCTTCGTTGCCCGCCGGCGGACCTCGCGCGGATGCCGCTGTGGTCGACGGACCTCATGCAGTCGGTTCCGTTTCTCCTGATGCTGGGACTGACCATCCTGCACTCGACGGTGACTGAATTGATCACGGGACGCACGTTAGGCAAGATCCTCGTCGGCGCCCGCGTGGTCATGGTTGACGGCGACCGTCCGGCAGCGCGAGCGATCCTGGTCCGCAATCTGTTCAAGGCGCTGGTCCTGCTGATACCAGTGCTTGCGGTTGTTGCCCTGATCAACCCCCATGGGCAGGGGCTCGGCGACCTGATGGCGCGCACGGTGGTGGTGCGGCCGGCGTCCACGGTGTCCGAGCATGCGCGCAACGACCGATAACCTCGGGCGTTCCGTTCCGTCGGACCCCACGCCAATGCTATAGCCGGATCCACACGGCGACCGATAAGCGCTCTCGGCGGTGAACGGATTCGCCGCCTTCTTGGTCGTCCGACCGCCCGGGCCGTATGGTCCGGCGGTCAGTGAGAGGATCTCCGTGGCCGACGATCGAGCTGGCAAGGACGCCGCTGGCGTGCGAGAGGATCGCGAACAGCCGTCTGGCGAGGACGTGGTCGCCGACCAGTCCGCCGACGAAGCTGTCGATTGGTCCTCGTGGAACAACCTGTGGCAGATCCCGGCAATCGCCGTGAGCGCGGTCGTCATCGCCGTCGGCCTGTACGTCGCGATGATGCGGGCCCCGAAGAACGACTTCCAGGGTGCCTTCGACCTCGTCGACCGCCTCATCGAGACCGAGCAGTTTGACCTTGCCGCTACCCGGTTGAACGAGGTGGTCGAGCCCAACCTGGCCGACGCGACCGGCCTGGAGCAGGCGCGGTTCGAGGCGACGGTGGCGGACTGGATCTCCCTGAGCCAGAATGCGGCCGAGCTCGACCTCGAAGTCAACAACCGTCGGATCGTCGACCACTACGGCAGGGCGTCCGACATGGGCCTGCCCATGAGCCCGGCCAGGTTGGAGCGCTGGGCACACGCCTGGATCTCGCTTGGCGAGTTCGACGCGACCCGGCAGAGCCTCGACCGGATGGAAAAGATGGCCGCCAGCGCGGGCGATCAGGGCGGCGAGCTCCGCCGCCGGCGCAACGCGGTGCTCCGCCGGCTGGTCGAGTTCAGTCTTCGCCAGTCCGATTTTTCCGAAGAGTCGATGACGGAACTGCTGGTCGGCTACCGCACCGATCACCTGATCAGTTCGGGTGACGAGTTGTGGGCCATCGCGCGGCAGGCGGAGCTCCGCATCGAGAGCGGGCACGCCGACGATGCGGTCGCGCACCTGCTCATCGACATGCGCCGCTTCGAGCCGGAGCTCGACGAGATGCCCGATCTGTCGTTCGGTGAACTCTTTGCGCTGCTCGCTCGCGGCTACTACGAACTGGGGAACTTCCCGTACGCCGAATACCACGTCCAGCAGGCGATGGAGACGCTCCGGGGGGCCGACCCCGCCAGGGCGTCCGCACTGGTTCTGCTCGGGCAGATCGCCGTGACCCAGGGACGGTGGCACGACGCCTTCGAGCTGTTCGACGAGGTTGTCCGTGAGTACGCGACGTCCCGGTCCGGCATACCCGGTCGCCTCGGCCGGGCGGAGGTGTACAGCGTCCTGGGCGACGATCAGCGAAGCCTCGACGACTACACCGTGCTGCGCGATGCGATCGTCGATGGGAGGCCTCGCCGCGACGTCACACCCGACGACATCGCCCGCAGTCTCTCCGACCGCCACGACGCGGCGCTCACGATGGAGAAACTGGACGCCGCGCTGCAGTATGTCCTGCTCGCTGAAAAGATGTATGCGCTGGGCCACGTTCCCGCGGAGCTCATCTTCCGTGTCGCCTCGACGAGCCGCCAACTCGCCGACAACGCGATCGCCGACGCCGGGAACCTGGATCCCGGCATCGAGCTGCGTCACATCGAGCTGCGTCACATCGATCCGGCGCTGCGTTTCGGAGCGAACGAGCACTACCGGCGGGCCGGCGACTACTTCGTGCGCCATGCCCGCGAACTGGCGGGCCGTCCCGGCGCCGACGAGCACTGGGCTGATTCACTGTGGCTCGCCGCGGACAGCTACGACCTCGGCGGGTGGCATGACCTCGCCATCAGCCACTTTGTCGAGTACGTGTCGGGCCGGTCCGAGGCCGATCCGCGCCGTCCCGATGCGGTGTTCCGTCTCGCCGTGGCGCACCATGCCGAAATGGACTACGAGTCGGCGGCGCGGTACTACGAGCAGGTACTCACCGAGCACCCGCGCAGTCATGTCGCGTCTCGCAGCCACGTTCCGCTGGCTCGCTGCCTGCTCGCGCTCGGGCGCCGCCCCGAGGCGGAGCAGCACATGATCGAGGTCGTCACCGGGCAGCAGCACCTCGCGCCCGATGCGGTTGACTACCGCGATGCCCTCATCGAACTGGGAAGCCTGTACTACGACGACGAGGACTACGTCGGTGCCATCGAACGTCTCGATGAGGCGGTCCGGCGATATCCGGACGATCCACGCATACACGAGATCCGCTTCCGCCTCGCGGACAGCTACCGGCGTCACGCGGCGTCGCTTGCCCGCGACCGGGGCCTGCCCGGCGTGTCGCCGGTCGAACGCGACAGGCTCGAGACGGAGCGCACCGGGTACCTTGACACGGCGCAGCAGTTGTTCGGGGCGATCATCCGGGATGACGAAGCATCGGCGGTTCCCGGGGCGATCGTGGATGACCAGATCCTGCGTTACGCGTATCTCTACCGCGCGGACTGCGCGTTCGAGCTTGGCCGGTACGCCGAGGCCGTCGAGCACTACGACCAGGTGGCGAGTCGCTTCACCCGGCACCACTCGTCGATGACGGCGCTCATCCAGATCGTCAACTGCTACTCCAAGCTCGGGGACCTCAACCGCGCGCGGACCGCGCACCGCCGGGCGCTGTTGCGTCTGAAGAAACTCCCGGACGAGGCCTTCGCGGCCCCGGACGTGCTGCTCGACCGCGAGGCGTGGGAACGATGGCTCCAGAACATGCCTGCCGGCCCGGTCGACGGCAACCAGGCGGCCTCCGCGGCCGGTTGAACCCGACTCCATTCCAGGAACGATCGATGTCCAACCTCGAAACAACCGCTCCCGCCGACCTGCTGATCAAGCTGCTGGAGCGCCAACAGGCGCTCGCCGAGCAGCTTGCCGGCCTCGCCAACCGGCAGGCCGCGCTGATCGATGCCCGCGATACCGACGACCTGCTCGTGCTGCTCACACATCGTCAGCGGATCATGGACCAGTTCACGGCCGGTCAGGACAGTCTTGCGCGTCTCTCGGAGGCGACTCACCGGGCGCAGCCGGGGTCCTCCGACGCCCACCAGCGGATCGGAGCGCTCATCGAGGATATCAGCGACCGGCTCACGGGAATCATGCGGCTCGACGAGCGGGATCGCGACCTGCTGGAGGCAAACCGCGACAGCATCGGTGCCGCGCTGAACGGCCTCGCCACCGCGCGCGAAGCTCGCCTGGCGTATCTGAACGCCCGGGCCGTCACCAATCGTTTTGCGGATCGCCGGGGATAGACATGAGCACCGTGACCACACAGCAGCCGCCTGCCGAGGTGCCGACCCTGGGGATCGACGACCTCCGGCAACTCATGCGCTCGGTCAACGAGACCACCGAGCGACTCGAGCGCACGCACATCGCGCTGCAACAGGAAGTCGCGCGCCTCAAGGGCGAGCTTGCCGAGGCCAACGTGCAGCTTCACCGTTCGCGGTCACTGGCTGCGCTGGGGGAGATGGCCGCGGGTATCGCCCACGAGGTGCGGAATCCGCTGGCGTCGATCGGTCTCTACGCGCAGATGCTCGTCGAGGACCTCGCGGACCGGCCCGAGGGATTACGGCTGGCGGGGCGGATCACCACCGCCGTCCAGCGGATCGACACCATCGTCCGGGACATCCTGCGCTTCGCCCGCGACACCACGGTGCATCCGCAGCGCGTCCGGGCGGCCCAGCTCATCGATCAGGCACTCGAAAGCTGCCGAACGGTGCTTGCTGATGCGGACGTAGCAGTCGTCGGCGGGCATCGTCTGGCGGAGTCGCTCGAGCTGGAGGTGGACACGACTCTCATGGTGCAGGCGCTGGCCAACATCATTCGCAATGCGGCCGAAGCGATGGCCGAAAGCTGCCACGAGCAGCGCACGCTGACGGTCACGCTTGGACTCCAGCGGCGACGCCTGCCGCGCGGCGGACGGGCCGAATGCATCGTGCTGGGCGTTCAGGACAGTGGACCGGGGATTTCCCCGGAGGTCCTCGAGCGGATGTTCAATCCTTTCTTTACGACGCGTCGAACGGGCACCGGTCTCGGCCTCGCCATCGTCCATCGGATCGTGGAAGCGCATGGTGGGCACGTGGCGGTCTCCAACCGCACCGAGGGCGGGGCCGTGGTGGAACTGTGCCTGCCCCCACCGACAGCCTCCCCACTGGAAGCCAGGAGCACTCAATGAGCAGGATTCTCATCGTTGACGACAAGGAAATGATGCGTGACAGCGTGGCGACGATGCTCGCCCGCAAGGGACACACCGTGACGGTCGCCGCCGGTGCCGAGCCCGCGCTTGCCAAGCTTGCCGAGCGGACGTTCGATGTGTTGATCACCGATCTTCAGATGCCGGAGATGGACGGGCTGGCGCTGCTGGCGGAGGTCCGGCGACACGATGAGCAGCTTCCGGTCATCTTCATGACCGCCTACGGCACCGTCGAAACGGCGGTCGCGGCCCTCAAGAACGGCGCGTTCGACTACCTGACCAAGCCGTTCTCGGGTGACGAGCTTCTCCTGAGCGTGGACCGGGCGCTGGAGCGCGCGCGGCTGCTCAAGGAGAACCAGATCCTGCGAGCGGCGGCGTCGCCCGCCGGCAGCCCCGCGCATCGGCACCGGATGATCGGCGACGGGCCGTGCATGAGAGCGCTGAAGAACCACCTGGGAAGGATCGCCGACAGCCACGGGACAGTGCTCGTCAGCGGCGAGTCCGGTACCGGCAAGGAAGTGGCGGCGCGGTGGATCCACGAACACAGCCCGCGCGCGAGCATGCCGTTTCTGGCCATCAACTGCGCGGCACTGTCGACGAGCCTGCTGGAATCGGAGCTCTTCGGGCACGAGAAAGGCGCGTTCACCGGTGCGGACCGGCTTCGCAAGGGCCGGTTCGAGATCGCCGACGGAGGGACGTTGCTGCTCGATGAGATCAGCGAGATCGCGCCGGCGATCCAGGCCAAGCTGCTGCGGGTGCTGCAGGAGCGGTCCTTCGAGCGCGTCGGAAGCAGCTCCAGTCGAGCGGTGGACGTGCGGATCATCGCGACGACCAATCGGGATCTTCCGGCGGAGGTGGCTCGCGGCGCGTTCCGCGAGGACCTGTACTTCAGGATCAACGTGCTGCCCGTCGTCATGCCGCCGTTGCGGCAGATCATCGAGGAAGTCACCGAGATGGTGCCGCACTTCCTCGAACAGGTCGCCTCGCGCGAGGGACGACCGGTCAAGTCGATCGAGCCGGCGGCACTGGACCTCATGCGGCAGTATCCGTGGCCCGGCAACGTTCGCGAACTCCAGAACGTGTGCGAGCGGGCGGTGGTGCTGACCACCCAGGACGTGATCAAGGCGACGCTGATCGAGCCCTGGCTGCAGGCACGTGGAACTCGGCGGCCGGCGTCGATGATCGA
The DNA here is from genome assembly GCA_022562915.1 of Planctomycetota bacterium. Lineage (GTDB taxonomy): Bacteria > Planctomycetota > Phycisphaerae > Phycisphaerales > SM1A02 > JADFOJ01. The sequence continues at coordinate 17,181 of JADFOJ010000025.1, forward strand.
GGCGGCGCCGCTGGCGACTGATCTGCAGATGGATCTCGGCGTCGTCTGCGACGGCAGCCTGACGCTGGAGGATGTCGAGCGCGAGACGATCATCGCCACGCTCGTGCGCAATAACGGACACCGCCAGCGGAGCGCGGCGGCACTGGGGATCGGCGTCCGGACGCTCGGATTGAAGCTCAAGAAGTGGAAGGAGCAGCAGATTGTCTCGGAGACGCTGTGACGACGGCCAATCCTGCGCCGAGCGCGTTTTCTGCGCGGCTGCCCGGGTGCCGGGTGGCGTTCACGTTGCCTTGCCCGCCTGCCTTGCTGGCCCGCGATTTGCAGTGGCTACGGCAGAACGGAGCCCACGCGCATGATTGACGGCGTCACCAACACGGAGGGTCTGTCGGTCCTGGAGCGGCTGGTCCAGTTCTCCGGTCAACGGCACCGGTTGATCGTCAACAACATCGCCAACTTCGATACGCCGGGCTACCGCCCGCTGGACGTGTCCGTACGGGACTTCCAGGCGCAGATGCGTGACGCGATCGACGAACGCCGGACCTCGGCCCGGTCCGGTGGATCGCTGAACCTCGAGGACTCGGCCCAGATCGAGTTCTCCGCCGGATCGATGACGCTCCACCCCACGCCGATCGGAGAGAACATCCTCTTCCACGACGGGAACGACCGTGACCTTGAGCGCACCATGCAGGACCTCGTGGAGAACTTCTTCACGTTCCGGATCGCCACGGAGCTCCTGCGGAGCCGCTACGACATTCTCCGCAGCGCGATCGCCGAACGAGTCTGACGCTGACAACCCTGACCCCCGACGACCTCAACCATGTATGGATCACTGGACATCTCGACCTCGGCCCTCGTCGCCCAGCGGACACGGCTCACTATCGTCGCCGCCAACGTTGCCAACAGCCAGACGATCCTGAACGCCGACGGCGAGTACGATCCGTACCGGCGGCGCTTTGCAGTCTTTGCGACAGGCGACCCGGCCACCGGATCGACGCAGGGCGTTCACGTCGCCGAGATCCGGATCGACCAGGGGCCGCTTCGCCCCGTGCTCGAGCCCGGTTCACCCTTCGCCGACGAGGAGGGATACGTGTACTATCCGAACGTCCAGCCCGTGATCGAGCAGATGAACGCGATGGAGGCGGCCCGCGCCTATGAAGCGAACATCTCCGCGATCGAGGCGACCAAGGCCATGTTCAGCGTCGCGCTGCAGATCATTGCGTGAAACCCATGACCGACCCCGTAGGACTCATTGGATCACTGAACCGGGAACTGCCCGCGCTGCCCGGCCTCGGCGCCGCGGCCGACACGGGACCGGGGTTCCGTCAGGTCCTGACCGACCAGATCGACAAGGTCAACCAGTTGCAGCAGGCGGCGACCGAGGCCATCGAGGACCTTGCCACCGGGCAGCGCGATGACGTCGAGAGCGTGCTGATCGCCACACAGAAGGCCGACATGGCGTTCCGGCTCCTGTTGCAGGTTCGAAACAAGATGATCGACGCGTACGACGAGGTCAGGCAGATGCGGATCTAGAATCGGATCCTCGGACTCACGGGACCGTGCCAGGAGGGCCCGGTTCATGACCACCAGGCACGGAGGCCTATGAATGAGCGCCGTTCAACGGACATTCCAATCGATCGGCACGCAGCTCAAGGATCTGCCATCCACGGCGAAGATGCTGATCTTCTCGCTGATGGTCATTCTCACGCTGTCGCTGTTCCTGGTGGCGCAGTTTGCCGGCCGGCCGTCGATGGTGCCCCTGCCGCTGGACCTCGATGCCGACGGCCGCACGGCGGTGCTGGCCTACCTGGAGCGAGCGGGCATTCCGCACCGTGAACGCAACGGGCGCCTCATGGTGCCGGCCGAGAGGGAATACACGGTGCTGAAGCAGCTCACGACCGGCGATGTGATCAGCTCCTCGGACGTCGATTTCTCGGCGATCATCAAGGATACGAACCCGTTCCTGACGAAGGAGCAGAACCGCAAGCGCTGGCTCATCACCAAGATGAACGTGTTGTCCATGCTGATCGGTCAGTTCAGCGGGATCGAGCGTGCGACGGTCGTCATCGACCAGCCGGACTTCCGCGGGTTCGGAAGCTCACACCTCACACCGACGGCGTCGGTGACGGTGATTCCCCGCGGCGAGGGCCTGTCCACCCGCACGATCGAAGCGATCGCGGACCTTGTCGCGGGAGCCCAGCCCGGCCTCAAGGTGAGCGACGTCCGGGTGATCGATGCCAAGAACGGGACGAGCTACACGCCCCGTGACGAGCAGAACCTGACCGCCTCGAGGTACCTGGAAGTCAAGCAGGCCACGGAGCGTGACGTCAGGGCGACCATCGAGAATCTGCTGGCCCCCATCGCCGGCGTCCGCGTTGCCGTCAACGCCCAGGTCGACATCCGCGAGGTGGAGCAAAGGCTCGACCGCTACGAGGACCCCAAGGTCGGTCCATTGAGCCAGAGCCGCCGCACGCTGGAGTCCACGAGCCAGTCCACGAGCGCCGAACCCGGGGTCCGGCCGAACACCGGAGCCGCGATCGCCGCCCGCGGCGCCAGCGGTACGCAGGTCACCGACGAGAGCAGCAGGGAAACGACCCTGCCGGTCTTCCCCCGCGACGCCCGGTTGATCACGGACCCCAAGGGCTACGCTCTGAAGATCAACGCCACGATCCTCGTGCCGCGGTCGTACTTCGTCGCCAGGTTCCGAATGGACCGGAACGACCCTGAAGCCGTTCCCAACGAAGCGCAACTCGAGCCGGTCGTCACGTCCGAGACGGCGCGGATCAAGGCCATGGTGGAACCGCTCATCGACACCGCAGCGTACCCGGAGGCTCAGCCGGGCACCGTGGTCGTGAGCATGATTTTCGACATGGTGACGGCGGGTGGCGTCGCGATGCCGGGAGTGCCGGCGACCGGGATGACGGGTCCCCCCGGGGCACTGGTGGTCGGCGGCATGAACACGGACCTGCTGAAGTACATTCTCCTGGCGGGGCTGTCGCTGCTGAGCCTGGGCATGATGTTCCTGATGGTGCGCAAAGCCGGCGTGCAGTCGAAGCTTCCCACCGCCGAGGAGATCGTCGGCGTGCCGCCGGCGCTGCCGACCGACCAGAGCGAGATTGTCGGCGAGGCCGAGGAGTCCGCTCCCGCGATGGAGGGCGTGGAGCTCGACGACGACACGCTGCGGCACAAGCAGATGCTGGGGCAGATAAGCGACATGGTCAAACAGAATCCCGATGAAGTGGCGAATCTCCTGCGCCGATGGATCAGGGTAGAGGCATAGGCGCAGGCGAACATGCTTCAACCCGGAGAGCCATTACCAAAGGATGTCGACAAGCTCGACGGTGTCGTCAAGGCGGCGATCGTCCTGCTGACGCTCGATCACGACGTGGCGGGGGAATTGCTCAAGCACATGTCCGCGGAAGTCGTCGAGGAAGTGACGCGCGCGCTCGCGTCGCTCGGCGATGTTCCTCCGGAGCTCAGCGAGAAGGTCATCGAGGAGTTCTACGAGCTGCGCATGGCCAACATGCACGTGAAGCAGGGAGGCCTCCAGTACGCCAAGACGCTGCTCAAGAACTCGCTCGACGGCGGCGTCGCCGACAAGGTCATTTCCCACATCCAGACCCAGGTGCAGCGCAGCCCGTTCGCCTTTCTCCAGAAAGCCGAGAGCGAGAACCTGTTGACATTCATCCAGGATGAGCACCCCCAGACGATCGCCTTGATTATCAGCCACCTCGCGCACCACAAGGCGTCCGAGGTCCTCGCCGGTCTCCCGGACGACAAGAAGGTCGAGGTCGTCCGCCGGGTCGCCACCATGGAGCAGACCAACCCTGAGGTGGTCGCGGACGTCGAAGCGGGGCTCGAGTCGCGTCTCTCCAACATGCTGGTGGGGTCGATGGAGAAGGTCGGTGGCGTCTCCACGATCGCCGAGATCCTCAACCTCGTCGATCGCACCACCGAGAAATCGATTCTCGAGGGGATCGAGAACGAGGACCCCGATCTGGTTGAACAGATCCGGCGGCTCATGTTCGTCTTCGAGGACATCCTCAAGGTCAACGACAAGGGAATCCAGGCAGTCCTCAAGGAAGTGGACAACGAGGAGCTGTGCCTCGCGCTCAAGACCGCCAGCGACGACCTCAAGGAGAAGATCTTCACCAACATGTCCGCGCGAGCAAGCGAGCTCATCAAGGAGGACATGGAGTACATGGGACCTGTTCGTCTCACCGACGTCGAGGCGGCACAGCAGCGCATCGTGGACATCGTGCGCCGGCTGGAGGAGGCGGGGGAGATCATTATCTCGGGCCGTGGCGAGAAGGACATCATTGTGTAGGAAGAGACGGAGGGACGGACGGACGGAGGGCAATCGTGCCTTGCTCATCATGGCATTGATCAAGAGCAGACATACCGGTGGCCTCGTGACGCGGGGGTTTGAGGATCTTGGCGATCTCAAGCATGAAGCGGATGAGATTGTCGATGCGGCGCGCGCCCAGGCAGCGGAGATCCTCGACGCGGCCCGGGCCGAGGCGACGGCGCTTCTCGGCGAGGCGACTCCGCGCGGGTTCGCCGAGGGACGCGAGCAGGGACTGTCCGAGGGACGTGCCGAGGGGGAGCGTCTCGGGCGCGAGGAGGCCGTCGGGCAGTACACCGCGCAGCTCGAGGCGCTGGCCGCAGCGTGGGCCACGGCATTGGACGAGTTCGAGAGGGGTCGTCACGACATGGTGCAGGCCGCTCGCCAGGACATCGTCGAGCTCGCGTTGACCATGGGCGGAAGGATCGCCCGCCGCGTGATCGAGGCGGATCCCGCCGTCGTCCAGGACCAGGTCGCCGAAGCGCTGAGCCTCGTGACCGCACCTTCGCGCGTGACTGTCTCCATCAACCCCCAGGACCGCGCGCTGGTGAAGTCGGTTCTGCCGGCACTGTGCGAGAGACTCAACACCAGCGCCGACGTGGAACTGCGCGACGATCCCGATGTCGAGCGCGGCGGATGCGTGCTGACGACCGGCAGCGGTCGCATCGACGCCACCGTGCAGACGCAGGTGCAACGCATGGCCGAAGCGCTGCTGCCGGATGTCGCGGTGAAACGCGACCGAAAGCGAGGATGACCGGGCTGGGCGCCCAGATCGAAACGATCCGCACCCTCCAGACCTATGAGCTGGTGGGGACCGTGGCGGCCGTGCGCGGGATGGCGATCTACATTGACGACCTGCCGGCCCCGATCGGATCGCTGGTTCGTTTCGACGAGCGGCGCCCCGGGATGAACAGTGTGCGCCCGATCGCAGCGGCCGATTCGACAGGCCGCGGAGCCGAGCAAGCGAGTGTGCGGCCGGAGGCCGCTACGGAGCGCTCCAGACATGGAGAGGTCATCGGCTTCGACGGGACCCGCAGCATCGTCATGCTCTTCGGCACCACCGAGGGTGTCGCGCCGGGAACGGAGGTGGTCTGCGAGCGCTCCGCGCAGACGGTCGGCGTGAGCGAATCGTTGCTGGGCAGGGTCATTGACGGGCTCGGCCGCCCCATCGACGGCCGGCCGGCGCCGATCGACTGCACGGCCCGGCCGCTCGACCCGCCGCCCACCGGGGCGCTGCAGCGCCGGCGCATCACCGAGCCGCTTCCGACGGGCGTGCGGGTCATCGACTCGATGGTCACCGTCGGCAAGGGGCAGCGGCTCGGTATTTTCTCCGGCCCGGGCGTCGGCAAGTCGACGCTCATGGCCACCGTGGCCCGCAACACCTCCGCCGACGTCAGTGTTCTCGCACTGGTGGGCGAGCGCGGCCGGGAGGTGCGCGAGTTCATCGAGGAAAGCCTGGGGCCGGACGGGCTTGCCCGTTCCGTCGTGGTCGTGTCGACCGGCGACGAGTCTCCGTTGCTTCGGGTGCGCGCGAGCCTCGTGGCGTGCTCCGTCGCGGAGTACTTTCGCGACAGCGGCGCCGACGTTCTGCTCATGATGGATTCGCTGACGCGGCTCGCCCAGGCACAACGGCAGATCGGCCTCACCGTCGGCGAGCAGCCGGCGACCAAGGGATACACGCCATCGGTGTTCGCGATGCTTCCGCGTCTGCTGGAACGTGCCGGCGCCGTCGAGGGAAGCGGCTCCATCACCGGGTTCTACAACGTGCTGGTCGAAGGGGACGACCTGACCGAGCCGATTGCGGACGCAGCCCGCAGCGTGCTCGACGGCCACCTTGTCCTGTCGCGCCGGCTTGCTTCGCGCGGGCACTTCCCCGCAGTCGACCTGCTCGAGTCCGTGTCCCGTGTCGCCGACACCGTGTGCGACGAAGCCCATCGCGAGGCACGGCGCATGATTACCCGGCTCGTCGCCGCGTGGCAGGAGGCGGAGGAACTGATCACGATCGGCGCGTATGCGCACGGATCGAACCCCGACTGCGACGTCGCGATCGCCCTGAAGCCGCGGATCGACGCGTTTCTTCGGCAGGAGATACAGGAGACGTCGGAGTACCCGAGGACGTGCCGGGCGTTGATCGAGTTGGCCGACGCCGCCGTCAAGGAGTTCAGCAAGAGAGCGGCGAAGGGACCGAGCAGCTGAGGGACGCGCGATCATGGCCGGTTTCGTTTTTCGATTACAGCCCGTTCTTGAGTCCCGGCGGCGGGCGGAGCAGGATGCCCGGCGCGCCGTGGCGCACGTGCAGCGACAGCGGCTGGATATCGAGGACGGGTTGCGCAGCCACCAGCGGCAGATCACCTCCGGGAAAGACCGGATGCGAGGATCGATGATCGGTGCGCTGGACATGCGGGCGCTTCGACTCGGCGCCGGGGCGACGTTGCACACGATTCGCAAGGCGCAACAACTGGTCCTTCAACTGGCCGGGCTCAACCAGCGGATGGAGTCGGCCCGGACGAAACTGGTGCATGCCATGACTCGCCGGCGTGCGATTGAGATCCTGCGAGAGAAGCGATACGACCAGTGGACATTCGCACAACACAAAGCAGAGATCGCAGCCCTCGACGACCTGACCGTCGCGGCGGCGGCGCGCAAGGAACGTGATCCATGAAAACGCTCTGGAACATCGTGAGTTTTCTCGCCGTCGTCCATCTGCTGGCGCTGGCGATGTTCCTCGCCTGGCTGTGGACGTCCGAGCGGCTCGATGGCCGGCGGATCCACCAGTTGCGGGAGATGCTGGCGATGACGATTCCCCAAGCCGACGCGGTCGCCGCCGGGGAGGCCCAGGACGCGGCCCTGCTTCAGCAGCAGCGGGCGACGGCCGTACTGCGGCAGAATCCCGGACTGCCGAGTGCCGAACGGGTCCGGAACATCACCAGCGCCCGCCAGACGCAACAGCGGTCGAGTCGACGTATCGATGACGTCAAGGCGCAACTGTCGCGGCAGCTCGCGCAGGACGGGGCGCAGATCATGGAGCAGCGCCTCGCACTGGAGACCGATCGCCTGGCGATCGACGGCGGCATTGCCGACGAGCAGCAGCGCATGCGTGGCACCCAGTTCACCAAGGCGGTCAAGCTGCTGGAGTCGTTGCAGCCCAAGCAGGCCAAGCAGCAGATCATCGAGCTGGTCATGACCGGCAAGAAGGACGAGGCGGTCGCCTACCTCGACGCCATGAACCAGCGAGCTGCCGGCAAGATCCTCGGGGAGTTCAAGACAGTCCCGGAGAACGCGCTGGCAACGGAATTGCTGGAACTCATCAGGACGCTTGGTCAGCCCGACGGGCAGGCCGGCGCCGGGATGGACTCCAGCAATGCCGACGGTTCCGCCAACACCACCTAGCCCCCCCGTCAGGACGCCCCCGGCCACCACGCGATCCGCACGGACGCCGGACGCGTCAAAGCCTTCTTTTACCGAGACATTGCGAGAGAAACGCCGCACCGCCGGCGGCGACGCCATCGCGGACCCGGCCGTGAGATCGCAGCCTTCAGAATCCGCGCCGGACACTGCCGGTCCGCCGGAATCGGCCGGCCCGGCGACTGCCGGCGAGCGCCAAGGCAACGCCGCGACACCCGCCGGCACCGCGCAGCCGGGGGGCGACGACGCGCAAAGCCTGCCGACCGCCGCCCGTGGCGCAGTTGCCGTCCTGGGCGCCATGCACACCGAGTCGGTCGTTGTCCGCACGACCGGCGAGAACCTCCAGCCGGGCCCGACCGGCGCCGCCGCCGAGGCCCCCGGCCCGACGCCGACCGGAATTTCGCAACCCGGCTCGGGACAGGCGTTTGTCAACCCGACCGCCGCGACGCCTGCCGGGCAGCTTCCGGCGGCGAGCGGGGCCGAGTTGCCCGTGCAGCAGGGGCCGACCGGCGTGGACCAGCCTCAAGCCCTGCGGCAGGGTCCGCCCGCTGCGCCGCCACCGGGTCCGGGGCACGCCTCCGCCGAGGGCCTCCAGCAGTCGCCCGGCACCGGGGCGGACGCGCGACCCGGCGGAGGCCTCGACGAGGACTCAGCGTCTCGTCATCACCCCGCACTGGGCCGCGCCATGCAGGTGCAGGCCTCCGTGGCCGTGGAGAACGCCACCGGCCTGACGCCGCCCGGCGGCATGAACACCGTGGCATCCGTGACGGGACTCGTCAACGCCGACGTCCCTGCACCCCCGGCCCCCCCGGCCGCCTCACCGGGTTTCGCGGGTCTCGCACTCGATGACGCCCAGGCAACGGGTCGGGTGGTGCGGGGCCTGACCTCCATGCTCGCTGCTCGCGGCGGCACCATGACCATGCGGCTCGAACCGCCGGGGCTCGGTCAGCTTCGCGTCCAGATGACCATCGTGCGCGGTACGGTCACGGCGCAGTTCCAACCGGCGACGGCCGAAGCGCAGACGCTGCTGGAGCGCTCGCTTGGGACGTTGCGCATGGCACTGGAGTCCCAGGGGCTGACCGTGGAGCGGCTCACCGTGCACGCGGCGCCGCCATCGCCATTGGCGCGAGAGACGGCCGACGACCAGTCCCAGCAGCAACACGCCTCACGCCATCACGCCGATGCCGGTGATGGTCGCAGCCGCGGACGCGGCGATGACGAATCCGGGCACGACTCACCGAAGCACCGTCTCTCGGCCAGCTTCGCGGACGCGATCGAGTCGTTCGCCGGCGACAGCCCGGGGTCGCTGGACGACATCCCTCAAGGAGCTGAAGCAGCATGAGCCAGATTCCATCCATTGATCTGACCGGTACGGCGCTTCGCAGCACGACCCCCAACGGCTTCAGCGCGCTCTCGAGCGAGGATTTCATGCGGATCATGTTCACCCAGCTGGCCAACCAGGACCCGTTCGCGCCAAGCGACTCGTCGGCGCTCCTGGAGCAGATGAACTCCATCCGCTCGATCGAAGCCAACATCGACCTCATGGAGCGGCTGGACACGCTCGTCTTCGAGAACAAGCTCTCCTCGGCGTCGAACCTGATCGGCAAGGAGGTAGAGGGACTCAGCATCGAGGGCGACCGTGTCTCCGGCACGGTGGAAACCGTGCTGCGGCAGGGCCAGAACGTCATCCTTCAGCTCGACACCGGCCGGCGACTCTCCATCGACAACATCCTGACCATCCGGGAGCAACCCGCCGAGCCGGCGGTGCCCTGACGCGACCACGAGCTCTTTGCCCATGACTCCTACCGACGCGACATTCCTTCTGAAGCGGCTCGAACCGGCGGTCCGGCCGTCGTACTTCGGCCCCGGCAGTGCGCGGCCGTCCGCCCCGCTGGAGCAGCAGCCCTTCGAGGAACTGCTCGCCGCGGCGAAGGCGGGTCGCCTTGCCAGCGGCCGTTCCGTCTCGGGGGCCTTGGAGTCGGGCGAGGCTCTTGAGCCCAGCCAACTGAAACGTCTCGCCGCCGCCGCGGACGTTGCCGAGGCGTCGGGGGCGCAGCGAGCGGTGCTGTTCATGGACGGCCGGGCACTGGTCCTGGACGTTCCCGCACGCTCCATCGACGGCGAGCTCTCGATGTCGTCGCCGTCCGCGAACATTGACGCCGCGGTGTACGTGCCCGCCGAAGGCGAGCACGCCGAGCCGCGGCCGCTCGGACCGCCCGGGGCCGTCGCGCCGCGCGCCGTGGCCGAGCAGTTCGAAGCCGGTCGTTCCCGTTCCCCAACTGCCGCCTGAATCCCAGGAGATCCCCATGGCTTCCACAACCGCATTGTTCACCGGTCTGTCCGGCCTGGCCGTCAACGCCCGCCGCCTGGACGTGATCGGCAACAACATCGCCAACATCAACACGGTTGCGTTCAAGAGCAACCGCCTGTTGTTGGCGCCGTCGTTCAGCCGAAACTTCTCGCTGGGTAGCGCTCCCAGCGCCCAGACCGGCGGCACGAACCCCGGCCAGATCGGTCTTGGGGCGGTCACCGCCGGCACCCAGCGCAACTTCAATGACGGCGCGATCAGCGCGACGGGCGTGGCGACCGACGTCGCGATCGAGGGCGACGGCTTCTTCATCGTTGATTTTTCCGGCGAGCAGCTCTACACGCGGGCCGGGGCGTTCCAGCTCAACTCGAACAACGACCTGGTCACGGTCTCGGGCGCCATGGTCCAGGGGTTCGCCGTCGATCCTCAGTTCAACATCATCACGGGCACGTTGCAGGACATCAACATCCCGCTCGGTACGCTGACCCTGGCCGAGGCCAGCCGCAACGTGAACTTCAACGGCAACCTCAATTCGTCGGGCGTCGTGGCGACGTCAGGGTCGACCCTCGAGTCGCGCGCGTTCTTCAAGGATGACGCGCTCACGCTCGGCATGGAAATGGACGGGACCGAGCTCCTGACCGTCATTGGTGAGAATCTCTACATAGACGACGGTGCGGGTGGGTCGTTTCTGGCCATTGAAGGAGGCCGGCAGGCGACTCTGACGATCACCGCCGTCGAGAAGGGCGGCAAGGATCTCGGCACCCACACCTTCGGCTTCATGACCGCCGCACAGGCCGCGGCCAACGGCATCACCGAGTTCGGCTCGACCATGAACAGCTTCCTCGCCTTCATGGACCAGGTCTTCGGCCTCGACGCCACGGTGATCAGCGGCCAGAACCTCGGCGGAGGGATTACCGTCGGCCCCGGCGGCGGCCCCGACGCGGGGAAGGTCATGATCACGGGCAACGAGGGGACCGTCCAGGACCTCGACATCGACACCGGCGACATCCAGGTGACGTACGCAGACCCGATGGGCGTGGGCATCAACCAGCCGTTCGTCATGACCAAGACCGCCGCGGCCAACGGCGAGTCCGTGCGCACGAGCTTCGTGGTGTTCGATTCCCTCGGCACGGCCCTGACTGTGGACCTGAGCTTCGTCCTCCAGACGACCACCCCTGGTGCCGGCTCAACGTGGGAGTTCATCGCCGAGAGCTCCGACACCGATGCGGTGGACCGGATCATCGGCCTGGGCGTGGTGAACTTCGATGCCAACGGACGGTTCGTCAGTGCAACGAACCAACAGTTCTCGCTCGGCCGCGACAACGGTGCGGTCAGCCCGCTCACCGTGAACATGAACTTCGACACCGGCACCGATGCGATCTCCGCGCTGACCTCCGAGGTCAGCATCCTCTCGGCGGTCTTCCAGGACGGCTCCTCGATCGGCACCCTCAGCCAGTTCTCCATCGGTGACGACGGCGTCATCTCCGGGTCGTTCGACAACGGGCTCACGCGCGACATCGGGCAGATCGCCATGGCGAAATTCTCGAACAACGCGGGGCTGGTCGACGCGGGCAACAACCTCTTCCAGGTCGGGCCGAATTCGGGCACGGCACTGATCACCTCGCCGCTGCAGTTCGGGACGGGCCGGCTCATCGGGGCGGCGCTGGAGCTCTCCAACGTGGACCTCTCCCAGGAGTTCATCAACATGATCCTGACGTCGACGGGCTATACTGCCTCCAGCCGGGTGATCACCGTCACCGACGAATTGATCGACGAACTGCTGCGGCTGGTCAGGTAGGAAGCCACGTGATCACCGTCACGAGACTCAACGGCAAGCCCATCGTGGTCAACGCCGAACTCATTCGAAGCGTCGAGGAGAACCCCGACACGACGATCACGCTGATCAACGGTGATCACATCATCGTCCAGGAGTCGATGGCCCAGGTCGTCGACCGTGCGGTCGAGTACGGCCGGAGCCTGCGGAAGATGCTGCCGCCGGATTGAGCGCGAGTTCTGCTCTTACATTGCCTTGTGATCATCTGCTCTGGGGTGGCACGGTCGAGCTTGCTCGCCCGTGGTGCGACCGTCGAAGACACGGGCGAGCAAGCTCGACCGTGCCACACAGATCCCCCGAGTTATCGGCGGCCTGCCGCGAACACTGAAAACGCCCATTCTCTTTGCCTGCGGAAGGATTCGTGGCACAGTGAATGGATACGTTGCGTCTGCGGCGGACCGTTCCATGGCATCCAGGCAGTCATTCCAGATCGAATTCAACCCCGCGTATCTCGCGGACACGCGCCGACGCTACGACGACGTCGAGGCGGCGATCAGGGATGCCGTCGCCTGGGTCATCACGCACGTCCTGATCGCCCGCAGCATGGAAGATCTGCGGCGCGCCTTCGCCCGGATGGTCTCGACTGAGCGCGTCCTGCGGGCCTTTGTCGGGTGCGAGCTGCTCGGGCAGGCCTCGAGCCGCCCGGACGTTCAACGGTGGCTGTGCGAGTACCTTGACGAGCTGAGTCTCGAGGATGGCGCGCGCTACCAGCTCGCCGGCGTGTATTCGCGTCTCGGCACCGAGGCGCGGCGGGCGAACCGGTTCGACGAAGCCGTCTCGTTGGCGAAACGGGGCATCGATGCGGTCGCCGATCTTCCGTCCAGTGCCGTCACGGCAAACCTGTATTACAACCTGGGGATCGCGCTGGAGCGCTCCGGCGCACTCGCCGCCGCGATCGAGGCGTTCGGAGACTCCGCCGAGATCGACGATCTGATCGGTCGGTTCGGCGAAGCGACACTGACCCGCCAGCGCGTGGCGCTGCTGACCCCTACGTCCGCGCGAAAGTGATCCGCGTCATCATCAGTTCGAGCGTCTGGCAGACCAGGTCCACCTCGCGCCCGGTCAGACGCGTAAAGAAGGGCAGTGCCAGCGTGCGGTGACTCACCGACTCCGCCACGGGGAAGTCGCCGGGACGGTATCCGAATCGCTTTCGGTAAAACGGCAGCAGCGGAATCGGCGGGAAGTAATTGCTCGATCCCACGTCGTGCCGTCGCAGGCCGTCGATGATGTAGTCGCGATTCTCGGCGGTAAAGCGATCGCTCAGCCGGACGACGAAGACGAACCAGCTCATGTACGTCTCCGGCTCGACGGTCGGCAGAATGATGTCGATGTTCCCCATGAGCCGGCGCGTGTACGCGGCGGCGACGTTCTGTCTCGCCTCGATGAGCTCGCACAAGCGCCGCATCTGGGCGATCCCCAACGCCGCGTTGATCTCGCTCATCCGGTAGTTGTATCCCAGCCGAACGTGATCCAGCTCCGATCCGAGCCCCTGCCCGGCCTCCGTGGACTCGGGGGGCCGTCCGTGGTTCCGCAGCGATCGGCAGAGATCGGCGAGTCGATCATCGTCGGTGACGATCATGCCGCCCTCGCCGGTGGTGATCTGCTTGTTCGGATAGAAGCCGAAGACGGCCAGGCGGCCGAAGCGGCCCGCGGGCTCGTCCCGGTGCCGGCCGCCGAGAGCCTCGGCGCAGTCCTCGATGAGCGGCAGCTCGTACCTGGCGGCGAGCGCCGCCAGCTCCGCCATGCCGGCCGGATTGCCGAACACCTCGACGCCGATGATCGCCCTGGTGCGATCGCTGATCTTCCTCTCGACGGCCTGGACGCTGACGTTGAGCGTTCGCGGGTCGCAATCCACGAAGACCGGTGTCGCGCCGGTGTACAGGATGCAGTTGGCCGAGGCGACGAAGCTGAACGCCGGCGTGATGACCTCGTCACCGGGACCGATGCCCAGCGCTTCGAGGCACAGGTGCAGACCGCTTGTCCCGGAGTTCACGCCGATGCCGTGGCGGCGCCCCGCGTGCTCGGCGATGAGCCGCTCGAACTCTTCGAGCCGCGGCCCCAGCGCCAAGCGGCCGCTGCGAAGCGTGTCGACGACGAGCCGGACCTCCGCGTCGGTGATGTCCGGCTGGCTCAGGGGAATGGCGTTGTTCACGTCCGCGACTCGTCAGGGGCTCTCGGCGGCGGTGGCGAATACGTTGACCAGCGCCTGTTCGATCCGGTCGGCGTGCCGCAGGTACAGCCAGGCGGCCTGGGCACGGAGCATCTCGGAGATCTTGCCTCCGCCGGCCGCGATCACGCCGAGTTGCTGCAACTCGGCGGGGGTGAGCTGCTCGCTGTGCTTCGCGATCAGGATCGTCGCCAGCGAGTCGGCCCGACTGAAGCCCGTCCGGTTGACGCGGCGCGCGGCGGTTGCCGCATCCGGTGACGTCGACTCCAGCAGGCCCAGCAGGATCGCCTCCTGCATCAGGCTGTTGTCCGGAGCACGGTCGAGTCGCCCGACCAGCGCTTCGGGATCGATGTCGAACAGGCGACTCGCGGCGACGAACGCAACCTTGGCCCGCGACACGGCGGAGTGCGGAACGCCGGTCTCGAGGGCGTCGATCGTGTGGCCGTACAGGCGGGCTGCCTGCTCGTCGTCCAGATCCACGGCCACGCTCATCACCCATCCCATCGTGCCGGCGTGCCCGAGATCCATCAGCTCGATCAGGTGCGACGCGACGTCAACGCCACTGGCCAGCGCCCGACCTGCATCCGCCATGCGGCCCAGCAGGGGGTCATCGCCGGGCAGACGGTCGTACGCCGACATCGGGACGCCCGTCCCGGCGGCCAGCAGAATCAACGCGTACCGGACAGTCGTGCTGTACGTCGGATCGGCGCCGAGCGTCCGTGCCCACACGGCCGCTCCCCGTTCCGGGTCGAGTACCAGCAGCGTCGACACGCCCCTGGCGACCACTTCCGGATTCAGGTCGCCGAGGTCGATGGTCTCGGCGATCCAGTCCAGCGTGGCGGTGAGCTCGTAGACCCGGATGGCGCTCCACAGCCCCGCCAGCAGCGCGTTGCGGATGTCGTGAGGCGCTGCCGCGAGGTTGGTCCGGTAGGCGTCGAAGGTTTCCGTGTCGCCGAGCTGGGCCAGCAGGCAGGCGGCCAGTCCCGCGATGTCCATCTCAGTGTGTGCCGCCAGATCGACCAGCGCCGTGCGGTCGACGGGCTCGTCCCTGGTCATGATCTCGGCGTAGAGCAGCACACGGGACTTTGCTTCCAGATCGTCCCAGCCCAACAGCTCCTTCATCTGGGGCGTGTCGATCAGGTCGAGCTGGATCGCGTTTTCGACCGTCGCATATCGCGCATCCGGAAAGTCGAGTCGGCTGATGAGCCACGGATCGATGTGGCCCGACGGATCGATCTCCGCCAGCCCCAGGATCGCGTGGATTCGAGCCATCGGCCGGCCGTTCTGGGCGAGTTGCAGGAAGAACGACCGCATCCGGGGATCGCGCAACTGGCGGAGCGAGGAGAGCAGCATCAGGTCACTGTCGTCGGGCTGGCGTTGCACCGCCGATTGCAGGTGCCGGGTCGATGCAACGACGGCTCGATCGGGGGCCGCGGTGGCAGCCATCGCGAAGACCACCGGGGCAAGGGCCAGGAGCAGGCGACGCATGGCGGGAGTGTACTCGATCGGAGCGGGCCGCCTTGGGTGGTGGAGAGCGACGGAGCGACGGAGCGACGGAGCGACGAAGGAGAGGCGGGGCGGCCGGATCCGGCGTGGATTCGCTCTATCGCTTTGTCGCTCCGTCGCTCCGTCGCTCCGTCGCTCTCCACGAACCCCTACCCGCTCGCCTTCAAAATCTCATGCCTGAGCTGGTCCACCAGCTCGCAGACGCACTTCGAATCGCCGCGTTCCGAGACCTCCACGCGGCTGCGGTCCTTCAACTGCCTGTTCATCCTCGTCACCGCGGTGTGGACGGTCGAGTGATGTTTGCGGCCGAGCGACCGGGCGATTTCCGGATAGCTCAGTGTCGTCATCGTGCGGCTGAGGTACGCCACCACGCCCCTCGCCGTCACGACGCGCTTGTGACGCCTGGTGCCCAGGAGCTCCGCCCGGCTCACGACCAGGCGGGCACAGACCGTGTCGATGACCGTGTCGATGTGCAGCGGCTTCCGGGGCCTCCAGCTGCCCTCGTTGAACAGTTGTTCGACCAGGACGAGTCCGATGTCAGCGGCGGTGGTACCGCTGTTGCCGTTGAATCGCCCGGCGCCGTTGCCGCCGGCGACGAGGTGCATTGCCGCCAGCCGGTTGATCGCGCCCTGGAGTTCTCGTACGGAGCCCACGCAGTGGCCGGCGATCCTCTCGGCGGCGACGTCGGAGACTCGCAGGCCCCGGGCGGCAGCGAGGCTGTGTATGAGCGTGATCCGGATCTCCCGGTCGGGCCGCTCGATCCCGGCGACCATCCCCGCCACGAACCGGCTGCTCAGGGCTCGCGCGAAGCCGAGCCGAAGCGGGTGCTCGTCGGACGCGAGCACGATCCGCGATCCCGACAGGTCCATGGCGTCGATCGTGTGCAGGAACTCCCGCTGCGTGGCGGTCTTGTTCAACAGGAAGTGGACGTCGTCGATGGCGAGCAGGCCGAGCGTGCGCATCCGGCGCCGGAACCGGTCGATGGTCTTTGTTCGGACGGCATTGATGTACTCGTTGGTGAACTGCTCGGCGGTCATGTAGCGGGCGGTGGTCCCGCGGTGGGGCCCGGCCCCGGAGCACACCGAGCGGGCGATCCCCTGGAGCAGGTGCGTCTTGCCGACGCCGCAGTCGCCGTGGATGTACAGCGGCGACGTACTTCCAGCCACGCCCGCGGCGATCCGGCCGGCGGCGGTGAAGGCCAGCCGATTGGACGACCCCACCACGAAGTCGTCCAGCCTGCGGAGCGTCGTTGGCGACACGGCCCCGGCACCACTGCCGGTCGCGGGCCGGTTCGTCGACGGTACCCGATCCGGTGCCCCGCCGGTCGGCGGACCGGCGGTCTCCGGTGCGCCGGCGTCACGACCGAAGAGGTCCGGGACCACCTGCAGGTCGACCTCGGCACGCTCCCCGAGAGCCTCGCGCGCAGCGCTGTTGAGCTCCTGCCTGAAATGTCCGTCGATCCAGTCGGCGACGAAACGGCTTTCCGTTACCACGCGGACGCACGACCCCTCCACCTGGAGCCTTGTCGTGTCCCCGAACCACATGTGGTAGGTGTGGCGACCGATCCGCTGGGCCAGGCGCTCACTGATCCTCCGGGTTGCCGCGTGCGCTGATCCGTGGTGTTGCATCGGGTCACCTGCCTTCGAGTACCTGTGGGCCGTCGCCGCGGTTGCCGGACTGATCGCGCTGCCGGTCAACGCAGGTCCATGCGTCATTCGCGTCAGAGCAAGGCTCGACGCTCCAACTTGATTGTGCTGCACGTCCGTGCGTTGACCAGAGGGTGTCGCGCGCCGGCGCCCCTCATCCGATCGGTCCACCGTGTTCCTTCCGTGGAACGTTCAGCACCGTACGAGCGTGCGGCCGCATCGGCAAGGCCGTTGTGCGCATGCGCGCGGCCCGCCCGGCCATTACGCCCGCGCCATCGGCAAGATCCGGCGGAAAAAAAGTTTCTCCACCGCTTCCGCACGAGGTTGGGATGCGTCGTGGAAAACAGGCGGGGGGGGGCGGAGAGGAAGAAAATAGACCGGGAGTATTTTCGGTCGGCGGCGCGGCGTTTCGCGGTGACCGCAGCCCGAAATTACTCCCGGTCTATTTTCTTCCTCTCCCGGTCTGTTTTCGCAGCGGCCGGATCAATGCAACCCGTTGCACGATGGGGCGCATTCCCTCCGATTCGTACAGCGCCATCGCCGGTGTGTTCTGCCGATCGACGGCGAGGGTCAGTGTTCGCTCGGGCCGGCCGGTCAGGAGCGACAGTCCGTGCCGAAGCAGCTGCTGGCCGAGCCCGCGTCCGCGGGCGAACGGCGCCAAGCCCAGGTAGACCAGTTCCACCGTTCGATGCGCCGGGAATGGATTCAGAAGCACCGCGCCGGCCGGCCGCTCGTCGACATACAGCAGGGTCCACAGGGCGGCGTCGAAGGTACCGGTGGCCATGTGGCCGGCGATGATGTCCTCGGTGAGCCGCATTCCGTAGAGGCCGGGGCAGTCGAGCGTCTGCTCGTAGGTCTGTTCCAGGATCTTCCGGAGCATGTCGGACCGCTCCTGCCGGTAGACCTCGGTGCGTGTTCCCGCCGGCCAGCGCGGCGGCTGCGGTGTGTTGGATCTGGACAGGGGCCGTTCGAGATAGCTCAGCTCGGCGAGCTCGATGAAGCCCGCCTCGACAAACGCCTCCCGATGAAGCATCTCCCCCGGCTCGAGCAAGGACTGGGCCAGGTCGACATCCCAGCCGGCGACATGGCCGCACGCGTGATCGATCAGCCGGGCGACGGGGCTGATCTCCGAGGCGGCGCGGGGGTGACTGGCGAACAGCATGGCGGTCCGGCCGGGGCTGGGGACCGCCAGGACGCTGAATCGCAGCAGCCCGTCGCCGTCGAGCCACGACCACAGGCCATCGAGCCGAACGTCGTTGGTGCGGGCGTAATGAAGGAAGCGCCGGCCGGCAGCCCGGTCATTGCCGGCGCCGGTGCTCACGAGCCGCTGGATTGCCTCCGATCGGCGGGCCGGGCCGATCTGGACGACGCAGCCGCGGTTATCGCCCTCACGCGGATGCAACTGGTCGGGGTTGGCCTGCGAAACGGACATCGGGTGGTCTTTGACCTCGCGTGCTCCGGTCATAGAATAACGATCTCGCGATCGATGTGGAGCGTCTTCAATGGCCTTACAACGTCCAGCGATACGGATCGCAGCCGCAACGGTGGCTGTCATGGTCGTCACCGGCAGCGCTCTGGCGTACCCCAGGCCGCTTGCGGTGCCTCCGCGCTGGGAACTGGAGTTCCGGACGGGCGAACTTCGCCTGTATGTGGACCGCGTGTCCAGCGAGACGTACTGGTACATGACCTACGAGGTCACGAATCGGACAGGTCGGGAACAGGTGTGGGCACCGACGCTCGTTCTGTTTTCCGATTCCGGCGAGATCATCGGGTCCGGGCGAGGCGTCTCAACCCGCGTTGCAAACGATCTCCGCGATCTGCTCGGCAACGAGCTGCTGGAGAACCAGAACGAGATCATCGGTGAGATCTTCCATGGTCGCGAACACGCCAAGGAAGGGCTCGTGATCTGGCCGGCAGAGAATCTCGACGTCAACGAGATATCGATGTTCGTGGCGGGCATCAGCGGAGAGACCGCCACCGTGACCAACCCGATCACCGATGAGGTGGTCGTGCTTCGCAAGACCCTGCAGCGGGACTACCTCGTTGCCGGCGATGCGTTGCCCCGCGGATCCAGGCCCGTCGACCTGGTCCGGGAACGATGGGTGATGAGGTAGCAGAAGGGCTCCGGTTCAATGGCGCACAAGAAGGGACAGGGATCCAGCAAGAACGGTCGCGACTCCAACCCGCAGTATCGCGGGGTGAAGCTCTATGGTGGCCAGGTGGCAAAGTCCGGCGCGATCATCGTCCGGCAGTGTGGCACGCGGTTCAAGGCCGGGTACCTGGTCCGCCGCGGCCGTGACGACACGCTGTACGCGACCGAGACGGGCACCGTCAAGTTCCGCGGGCGATTCATCGACATCGTCCCGGCGGATCCCGCGATCCCGCGCTACGCCCTGGCCTGAGGCCTGGGAAACTCTCCCGGCGCCCGATGCTCATCGATCGCGCGACCATCTTCGTCAGGTCCGGCAAGGGCGGCAGCGGTTGTGTGAGCCTCCGGCGCGAGAAGTACATTCCCAGGGGCGGACCGGACGGGGGCGACGGCGGCTGCGGCGGAGACGTCGTGCTCGTGGGCGACCCCGGCCTCGACACGCTGCTGGGGCTCACGTACTCGCCTCACTTCTTCGCCGCCAACGGCCGTCCCGGCAAGGGAAAGTCGATGCACGGCGCCGACGGCGAGGATTCGATCGTCCGGGTCCCCCCGGGCACGCTCGTCTACGACAAGGACACCGGCGAGTACCTGGCCGACATCACTTCGGCGGAGGATCGCTACGTCGTCGTTCGCGGCGGGCGCGGCGGCTTCGGGAACGAGCACTTCAAGACGTCGACGGACCAGACGCCCAGGGAGGCCACCCCGGGGGAGCCGGTCGAGGAGCGAACACTTCGGCTGGAGCTCAAGCTGATCGCCGACGTCGGGCTCGTGGGCAAGCCCAACGCGGGCAAGTCGACGCTCCTGAGCGCGGTGAGTCGAGCCACGCCCAAGGTTGCCGAATACCCCTTCACCACCCGTTCGCCCTGCCTGGGCATCGCCGAGCTGGCGGGTGGCCGGATGGAACGCCGGCTGGTCATCGCCGATATCCCCGGGCTCATCGAGGGCGCCTCCGCCGGTGCCGGGCTGGGCCATGAATTCCTCCGGCACATCGAGCGAACCACCGTGCTCGTGCACCTCGTCGACATCGCACCGGTCGACGGCAGCGACCCGGCCGAGAATTACACGGCGATCCGGCGGGAGTTGGCCGAGTACTCGCCCGCCCTGGCCGAGAAGACCGAGATCGTCGCGCTCAACAAGATCGACCTGGTGCCCGCGTCTGACCGCGCGGGCGTGATCGAGCGGATCGGCAGGGCATGCCGGGATTCCGACCGCGCCGCACCGATGGTGATCAGCGGTGCCACCGGTGAAGGTCTCCGGGAGCTGCTCGAGGCGTGCTGGCAGTCGCTGGGAAAGTCCGAGCCGGTGCCGTGGAAGGCGGGGGGGGCGGCGGCGGGGGCGGGGCGGGGCGGCGGCGGGGAGAAAATAGACCGGGAGTAATTTCGGGCTGCGGTCACCGCGAAACACCGCGCCGCCGACCGAAATCACTCCCGGTCTATTTTCTCTCCCTCCCCCCCCCCCCCCCCCCCCCCCCCCCCCCCCCCCCCCCCCCCCCCCCCCCCCCCCCCCCCCCCGCCCCGCCCGCCCC
>JADFOJ010000026.1 GCA_022562915.1 Planctomycetota bacterium
GGTGCTGCGATCTCGTCTGCGCGCTCGATCCCTTCTGTTGCGATACCAGCTGGGACGGGATCTGCGCGACCGAGGCCACGGAACTCTGCGGCTGCGCCGTCGAGGACGTGCCGCCCAACAACGACTGCATCGACGCAATCGAGGTCTTCGTCAATGTTCCGATCGACGTCTCGACCATCTGCGGCTCACCCGACGGCCTGAGCCACGCCGACTGCAACGACGGGTTCTCCACGGGCCTGGGCATCGACGTGTGGTACTTTTACAACGCCAACTTCGACGGCGCCCTCACCGTCACGCCGACACCGCTTGCCGGGACGTCGTGGGAGACGCAACTCGCCATCTACGAGGGCGCCGACTGCAATACGCTCTCCGATCCGCCGTTCGTGTGTGCCCCCAACGGCGGCCCGGCCGTCGTGACGGTGACGAGCGGCACCGCCTACCTGATCCGCCTCGGCGGCACCATCAACGGCTCGACCGGGGTCGGCACACTGGAACTGGCCGCCGTGCCCGCTTCGTGTGAAGCGGCAGTCAACCCCTGTCTGACGACGGCGGGCACCGCCGGCTGCAGCGACCTGACCTGCTGTGCAGTGGTCTGCCTGGCACTCCCGGCATGCTGCGACACGGCCTGGGACCAGGCGTGCGTCGACGCCGCCGCAGCAACATGCGCACCGATGGTGTGTACCTTGGATACCTCCGCGTCGAACCTCGTCGAGCCGGAGCTTTGCGGCGAGGATACCGACAGCGGCTGTAACGCCATCCCGGATCCACCGGCCTTCGTGACCATCACTTCAGGTGCGGTCATCCACGGTACCGCGTGGGCGGACGGCGCGGCACGCGACACGGATTGGTACCTGCTCGATGTCTCCGCCGCTGACGACGTGGACGGTGACGGCTTGGTAGACATCCACTCCAACGTCCTGGCCGAGTTGCAAGTCACGGCATTCGTCATCGACGACGAGAACAATCCGCCCGGATGCGTTGATACGGACGGTGACGGTGCGGCCGACAACCTGCTCCCGGGCACGGCCGCTTACAGCCAGTCGTGCGTCAGCGTGAACCAGGGGCTTGTGACCCTGCCGGCGCCCGGCCAGTACTACGTGTTCGTCTCGACGGCCAACGCGGCCGGCAACGCCGTCTTCGAAGGCTTCCCATGTCCGGTCGCGGAAGGACCGGCGGTCTTCGGCAACAACTACCTGCTGTGCGTCGACGTCGTTGACGACGGCGTCTCGGTCAGCTCGCCGTGTTTCCAGGCGGCGCCGCCGTGCCCGTGGGACTGCGGTGGCGACAACGACGGCAACGTCGGCATCGTGGACTTCCTGGCGCTGCTCGGCACGTGGACGACGGTCGGTGCGCCGTGCGACTTCGACAATGACGGCGTCGGCATCGTCGACTTCCTCGCACTGCTCGGAAACTGGGGCGACTGCCCGCAGTAGTCGAGCGACGCAACGTGTTTGAATCAACCCCCGGCCCATCATGGGCCGGGGGTTTTTTCGTGGGTGGGGGGTGGCACGGTCGAGTCCGCCGCAGGCGGGCTCGCCCGTGTCTTCGAACGCTGCTCCACCCCGCTGCGGCGCTACTCAAGTCTCCGGCCGTACGGCCCGGGCTCGAACAGGTGCAGCGCCCCCGGCTCGGCCGCGAACGACACGCTCTCGCCCCGACGTGGTCGGTCGCGCAACGACACACGCGCCGTGAAACCCGCTCCGCCGGGCGTCCGACCGGAAACATCCGCGTGCTCGCCGAGCGTCTCGACATGCTCGACCCGCAGCGTGAACGCCTCGGGGCCGTCGGGTGCCGGCCGCAACGCGCCGGGCCGCACACCGAGCACGACCGCCATGCCCACCATGCCCACCCGGCCACCCTGTGAATCAGCCAGCGTGATCCGCACGCCGCCGGGTTCCTCGAAGACGACGCGGCCGCCGTCGCCCCGGGACAGAACGCCCTCGAGAAAGTTCATCGGCGGGTCCCCGACGAACCCCGCGACGAAGCGATCCGCCGGCCGGTCGTAGACCTCGCCGGGCGAGCCGAGCTGACGGGCGCGCCCCCCCGCCAGCACCAGCACGCGGTCGCCGAGACCCATCGCTTCGGCGTAATCGTGCGTCACGTACACGCCCGTCCGGCCCAGGCGGCGATGGATCTCCTTCAGTTCGACGCGCAGGGTCCGTGCGGTGAGCGCATCGAGGCCGCCCAGCGGCTCGTCGTACAGTGTGCACCCCGGTTCGACGACGATGGTGCGACCCACGGCCACCCGCCGACGCTCGCCGCCGGAGAGCGTTCGCGGCAGACGGTCCAGCAGTTCCTCCAGGCCCAGCATCGCCGCGGCGGACCCGACCCGGCGCCGGACCTCGTCGCGCTCGACGCCGCGCGCGACGGCCCCGAACGCCAGGTTGCCCCGGACCGTCAGGTGTGGGTACAGCGCATCCTCCTGGAAGACCATGGCGACGTTGCGATCGCGCGGCGACATTCCGGCGGCAGGTCGCCCGTCGAACCGGATCGTTCCGCTGGTGACCTGTTCGAGGCCGGCGATGAGCCGCAGCAGCGTCGTCTTGCCGCTGCCGGAAGGACCCAGCACGGAGACGATCTCGGCGTGAGCGACGTGCAGATCGAGGTCGCTGAGCGCAACGGCACCGCCCGGAAACACCTTGCCGACTCGTTCCAGGAGCAGGTCCGCCATGCTCAGTGTGGCTCAGCCGAGCTCAGGGGCACGGGCCCCAGTTGCCGAGCAGCGCGAGAAAATCGGTGATGCCCGTGCCGCCGCCGTCGAAGTCGCAGCTCCCGCCGACCACGCCCCACTCGCCGAGCAGTGCCAGGAAGTCCACGATCCCCACCTCACCGTCGGAATCACCGCAGTCCCACGGGCACGGCGATTCGAGCAGGAACACCCCCAGGGCATTGTTGACCCACTCCGACGACCCGCTCGTCAGGGCGTAGTCGTCGGCATTGTTCGAGCTTGCCGCCGCGGCGGTGCCCTGGAATTGCAGAGCCTGCACACCCGCCGACGGCAGCGGGCCGGGCCACGGCGGGCCGAAATTACCGTCGGGATCGTTGCAGATGTCGCCGTCGTTCGGGCCTGTGTAGGCCGCGCCGCCCCAGCTCAGACGCCAGTAGACGAAGATTCCGAGGTTGTCCTCGAACGTGAGCGTGCCCGCCGCGAGATAGCTGGCGGGGATCAGGTTGGTCATCGTGAAGTCCGGCACGGCGGAGGGGCTCGTCGTGCTGTTGAAGCCCGGACTCGTTATGAGCACGCGCCGGCCTGCCAGGCCCACGGGCACGCCGGCGGTAAAGTTCATGACGAGTATGCGGTTGTCCCCCGTGGCGTCGCGGACCCAGAGCCTGGCCCCGCCGAGCAAGTTCTGGAGACCGGTCCGCATTCGCAGTTGAACGGCCTGGGCCGTGACGTCGCCGTTGACGCCGCCGATCACCTGCTCGATCTGCATTAAATGGAACGTCGCCTCGGCGCCGGTGGACAGGGCTGCGGCCAGCCCCGCCGCGACGACGACCGTCCTGGGGGTATTGCTCATGTCCCGATGGTACTCCACGATTCCTGCAAGGCCAGCAGGATTCGCGGACCGTTTATTCCCCGGACATCGGGCTCTTCGATATGCGCGTCATGGCCGGGCCGAGCCGATGACGCCGGCGATCTGGTTTCCGCCGGTCGGGATCGTGATGGAGGACCCGTCGAAATCGTCACCCACGGGCTCGACGCGGCCGCCGAGATGCTCGCCGAGGAATGCTTCCACGACCGCGTAGAACGAGAGACGATTCTCCTGGCGGACGAATCCGTGCCCTTCGTCGGGATAGACCACGTAGGTGACCGGGACGCCGTTGTTCCGGAGGGTCTCGACGATCCGGTCGGACTCGGATCGCTGAACCCGCGGGTCCTTCGCCCCGTGGGCGATGAGCAACGGCCTGGTGATCCTGTCTACGAACGTCAGCGGCGAGCGCTGGGCGAGGAACTCCCGTCCCTCGGCCGTCCGGACATCGCCGACCCGGGTGGCCCACCGGCTTGCCGCCGGCGCCCGGTCGGTCGGGATCGAGTTCAGGAACGACACGAGGTTCGACGGCCCGACGATGTCGACGCCACAGATGAACTGCTCCGGCGTGGAGGTCATCCCGATGAGGGTGGCGTAGCCGCCGTAGCTGCCGCCCATGATCGCGATGCGATTCGGGTCCGCGATCTTCTTCTTGACCGCCCATTTGACCGCATCGATCAGGTCGTCGTGCATCCTGCCGCCCCACTCCGTGTTCCCGGCGGAGACGAACTTCTTGCCGAACCCGGTGGACCCGCGGTAGTTCACGCTGAGCACGGCGTAGCCGCGATTGGCAAGCCACTGGTGGGTCGCGTCGTAGCCCCAGTAGTCGCGCGACCACGGTCCCCCGTGCACCCACAGCACCATCGGCAGCGGATGCTTCGGACGGCCCTTGCCGCGTGGATCGGTCCACGGCGGCAGCGTGTAATAGCTGACCATCTTCTGACGGTCCCGCGTCTTGATGACCGCGTCGTGCATCACGGCCAGCGGCAGCCCTTCGAGCTGTTTCCGGTTGGTGAACAGGAAATGGGCCGTCTCCTCGGGTCGATCGTACCGGTAGTAGCGGACAGGCCCCGCGTCCATCTCGAACGCAACGATCCACTGCGTGTCGTCGAGCGAGCGGCTCAGGATCGAAAGCTCACCGTCGGCGACACCCTTGAGGTACTTCAGGTCGCCCTTGACGGACTTGTCGACGATGTGCCACTCCCGCCGCTTGTAGGTCGTCGAGGCGGCCTGGACGGTCCGCTCCGTCGGGTGGATCAGCACGCCGCCGCTGATGTCCGCGTCCCGGTCCTTGGCAAGCGTCCGGCCGGTGCCCGTGCCGAGGTCGACTCTCTTGAGCACGGCGGTGTTGCCGCCGCGACTGTCGATCATGTAGACGGTGTCGCCGGTCTTGTCGAACCCGATCACGCCGGTCGTGGCCGAGTCCTCCGGCGAGATCTGCATGAACGTCTCCCACTCGCCCTCATCGTTCATGACCAGGTACTCGATGCCGTCGTCGTCCATGAGCCTCGAGACCATCCGCACGCTGTAGTCGTCATCCGTGAAGAACTCGATGAATCCCTCGTTGCGTTGCAGCTCGATGAGCTCACCCGTCTCGATATTGCAGACGTACAAGTCGTGCCGGCGGGGATCCCGATCATTGAGGCCGATCACGATGTCCTCGGCGTACTTGTAGCTCACGTGCTGGATGCGCGCCGTCAACGTGTGCGACTTGCCCGGCGCCGTGCTCCTTGCAGGCGTCAGGGCGGTCACATCGCCGGAGGCGAGGCTCACTCGATACAGTCGCATGTGACCGTGATCGTCGTCATCCTGGAGGAACAGGATGTGATCGTTGGTGTACGCCCACTGGTAGACGCGAATCCCGTGACCTGTGTCATGGGTGACCGCGCGTGCCCGGCCGGGGTCGCCGACGGGTCCCTCCCAGACATTGATCACGCCGTCAACCGGCGCCAGGAAGCTCAGCCGCGTACCGTCCGGGCTCACCTTCGGACTGAGGCGGTCGGGGTGGCCGAACAGCACGCCGCGAGGAATCACCGGCACCGCGTCCTGGGCCGGCGCAGGGGCGGCGGCCAGACCGAAACCGGGCAGCGCAACGGCGGCCGTCAGGAATGTGCGGATCTTCATGGGCGATTCCTCCACTGTGTGACGCCCCGACGCGCACACACGGCACGTCAGGCGACCGATCGGCGATAGTCCTCCTTCCGATCGGCACGGGGAGGCCGCACCATGAGCAAGGTTTACCTGACTGGTGCAATCGGTGCAGGGCACACGCCCGCAGCGCCCGGGAGCCTACCCCGGGGCACACCACGTCGCGGCCAGGAGCAGGGCGTGGTCATGCAGATCGGCGATCTCGCGACCGAGCATCTCGGCGGACGCCGACCGCGAGATGACCCTGGTTCCGAGGCGGCGCAACGCGGCGTTGACCCAGTTCATCTGGTCCGACGCCGCCAGGGTGGCACCGAGCATCTCGTCCGCCGCGGCCCGGAGCAGCGCAACGTCCGGCGGCTCACCGGCAAGAGCCGTCGCGTCGTACTCGTCGAGCACGCCGAGCATGAACAGTTCGCGGCGGCTGCCGAGCAGCTCATCCCGGATGCGCGACAGCCGGGGCGTCATGGCGGTGACCGCCCGCGGCGAAGACATCGCGGCCTCGAGGCGATCCAGCACACCGGAGACCGCCGACAGGCGTTCGGTCACGTCCTGCAGCGGCGTCATCGCGCGTTGAAGCTCCCTTCGGGCCACAGTCAACCGCTCGACCAACCGGGCGGTCTCCGGATCCAGGTCGGCCCGGGCGGGCACGTCGGCCTCCACCGCGAGCGCGGTGCGGATCGCCGCCTCCAGGCGGCGCCCGCGTGCCTTGTCCGCAACGCACACGCCGTTGCGGTCGAGGACGTACATCCTGGGAATGGACGAGACGCCGTACTTGACGGCGAGACGGGTCCGCCAGCCGCCTCCCTCCATCACGTGGTGCCAGTCCATCCCGCTCCCGGCAACGAACGCCCGGAAGGCCTTGTCGCTCCTGTCGAGCGAGATGCTGATGATCTCCAACCCCTCATCGTGGAAGTCCCGCCAGGCTTTCCTGACGTTGGGAAGCTCGCGCCGGCAGGGGCCGCACCACGTGGCCCAGAAATCCACGACGACTGCCTTGCCGCGTAGATCGGCGAGGGAAATCTCTGCGCCGGTGATCGCGTCCGTCGCCGAGAAGTTCGGGAACTCCTTGCCGAGATAGTCCGCGCCCAGGCTCGTCTCGGCCAGGCCGGCCACGCCGGCCAGACCGGTCAGGACCAGCATCGGGGTACGCAGGTGTCGCTTCATCGGTCAATCTCGCCTCTGAAGTATCGGCGCCTGGTGCCGCGGAATCAATACGGCTGCTAGGACTCTACGATCACGCCGTTCCAGAAGGCGATACGGCCCTTGATCCGGGCGGCGGCGGGCGTGGGATCGGGGTAGAACCACGCGGCGTTGGTGTTGAGTTCTCCGTTGGCCTCGACGTGGTAATAGCTCGCCTCGCCCTTCCACGGGCAGATGGTCTTGTGTTCGCTGGGCAGGAAGAACTGCCTGGCGATCGATTCCGGCGGGAAGTAATGGTTGCCCTCCATGACGACGGTGTCGTCGCTCTCGGCCAGGACCACACCGTTGAAGCTTGCTCGTGGCATGATGAACCTCCAGGCCGACCTGGAACCGTGTCGAGCGCCGGATCACGGCGTCATCGACGACCCGGGCCGCGGGCCCCGGGTACAGTATGGCCATGAGCGACGCCAAGACGCTGGCGAGGCGCATTCGAGTGGCCCGCGGCTTCGAGCCCGGCGACCTCCTGCTGACGGGCGGCCGGGTGGCGAACGTGTTCACCGGCTCCGTCGAGACCGCCGACGTCGTCGTCGCCGACGGCTGGATTGCCGGGGTGGGCCCGTACGAATGGGAGGCCACCGAGAGAATCAACCTCCAGGGCCGCGTGATCATTCCCGGGCTCATCGATGCGCACATGCACGTCGAGAGCACACTGCTCCTGCCGGGGCGGCTCGCGGCCGTCGTGGTTCCGCGCGGGACCGGCACCATCATCGCCGACCCTCACGAGATCGCCAACGTGATGGGGCCGGCGGGGGTGGACCTGCTCATCAAGGCAAGCAGGGATCTTGGTCTCGACATCTTCTATATGGCCCCGTCGTGCGTTCCGGCGATGAGCTGGGAACACGCCGGCGCCGTGATCGACGCGGACGGCGTCGAGGGCCTGCTCGGCACCCCCGGCGTCCTGGGGCTCGCAGAGATGATGAACTTCCCCGGCGTGCTCGCCGGCGATCCGGACGTCCTGGCCAAGGTTGCCGCGGCGGCGCGGCACCACGCGATCGTGGACGGCCACGCGCCGGGACTCGCCGGGCGCGACCTCGTCGCCTATGCCGCCGCGGGCATCCGTTCCGACCACGAGTCCACCGACCCTGCCGAGGCCGCGGCACGGGGGGCCCTCGGCATGCTCGTGCAGGTGCGCGAGGGTTCGATCGCACGCAACCTCGACGCGATGCTGCCGCGCATGGTCGAGGACTCTCTCGGGGAATGGTGCCTGTGTACCGACGACGTCCACCCCGACGAGCTGCTGGAGCATGGTCACCTCGACGGGCTGCTCAGGCGGGTCGTCGCCGCCGGCGTCGACCCGGTACGGGCCGTTCGCCATGCGACGCTCGTCCCGGCGCGCCACTACGGGCTGAACGATCGCGGCGCCGTCGTGCCGGGGCGGCGCGCGGACCTCGTCGTGGTCGAGGACCTCGTCGATTTTCGCGCGGCCGTAGTGGTCAAGAACGGACGCGTCGCGGCCCGCGACGGCACGTACGCCTGGCCGGACACGCCCGACGAGATCCCCGTCTCCAACACGGTACACCTCGGCCCGCTCGACGAAGCGTCCTTCGCTCTTGCATTGTCCGGCGACACCGCCACGGTGATCGGCATCGTCCCCGACCAGATCATCACCCGCCGCGAGCAACGCACCGTCGCCGTCAACGGCGGGCACTGGGCCTTCGATCCCGGCATCGACGTCGCGCTGGTCGCCTCGATCGAGCGGCACCGCGCGACGGGGTCGATCGGCCTCGGTCTCGTGTCGGGATTCGGATTCTCGACGCACGGCGCGATCGGGTCATCCGTCGCACACGACTCGCACAACATCGTCGTCGCCGGGACCAACGCCGGCGACATGCTCGCCTGCGCCCGGGCGCTGGCGGACTCCGGCGGCGGTTTCGTGGTCGCCTCCGGCGGCGCGATCACGGCGCTGCTTCCGCTGCCCGTGGCGGGGCTGCTCTCCACGGAGCCCGCCGAGGAGGTCCGCCGGCAGCTGCGCGCCGCGAGGGGCGCCGCCGGCGAACTGGGCTGCGTGCCGGCCACGCCCTTCGGAACACTCTCCTTCCTCCCGTTGTCAGTCATTCCCGAGCTGCGCATCACCGACCAGGGACTGTTCGACGTCACCCGGCAGGAGTTCGCCACGGTCTCGGAGCCTTGAGCATGCGACATGTCACATTCGCCCTGACAGGGGCCCTGCTGCTGGCCGGCGG
Organism: Planctomycetota bacterium; assembly: GCA_022562915.1. Taxonomy (GTDB): domain Bacteria; phylum Planctomycetota; class Phycisphaerae; order Phycisphaerales; family SM1A02; genus JADFOJ01. The sequence goes on from JADFOJ010000026.1 coordinate 9,062, forward strand.
GCTGCATGCCGATCCCGGCAAGCCGGTGGCGGTCCGCTTCTGGGGCCGGGGACTGGTCACGATCGAGACGTACTGGGACCTGCGGATCGCCGTGGACCCGTATGCACTTCGAATCGGATACGACGATCCGCAGATCGACGCCGACCTCGTCCTGGTCACGCACGAGCACTTCGACCACAACAACGTCGGGCTCATTCGTGGTGCACCGCGGGTTCTCCGGGGTCTCGACGACGCCGGGGACGTCGTCGCTCTGGACGTCGTGCTGGACCGAATGCCGGACAGCCCCACCGTCGCCCTGTTCGACGCCTCGGAACCGGTCACCCGCTCCGACCACGCCGTCCGCGTGCGGTCGATCGGGGCGTTTCACGATGCCGAAGACGGCAGCCAACGCGGTCGCACGGCGCTGTTTCTCATCGAGGTCGACGGCGTGCGCATCCTTCACTGCGGCGACCTCGGCCAGCCGGCCCTGAGCCGGGCGCAGCTCCGGGCGATCGGGAGCGTGGACGTCCTGCTGCTGCCCGTCGGGGGCGTGTACACGATCGACGGCCCCCAGGCCGCCCGGATCACCGCGCAAGTGCAGCCTCGCATCGTTATACCGATCCACTACCGGACCGAGGCGCAGTCACTCAAGCTGGACGGGGCCGAGGCGTTCCTGGAGGCGCTGCCGCAGCGTTACGAGCGCGTGACCAGCACCGGCAACACGCTCGCCGTCACGGCGGGTCTCGGGCCGACCCGGGACGCTCCCCGGGTCGTCATGCTCGAGACCCGCCCGGCGGCGATGCCGCCGGAGATTGCCGCGCTCCTGGCCGCCAAGGAGAGCGCCGCCGCAGATTCCCGGGAGGTCTTCCGGACCCTGACGAAGAACCAGTTGAACCACCGGCCCGGCAACGGCACGCACACCCCCAGATGGAACGCGGAGCACATGATGGGCATGGAGCTGCGGTTCTTCACGGCCGTCTATGCAGCCGTGGATCCGTCCGTCGGCATCGTGAACCTCGCGCCCGCGCAGATGCCCGACGAGTACGCGGCGGCGCACCCCGGCTGGACCGGCGCCGAGGAAGCCCGGCAGATCGATCGCGTGCAGAAGCTCACCCGCCGCTTCGCCTACCTGCTCCGGGAACTCGATCTCGACGAGCAACCGCCGGGAAGTCCCTGGTCCGTGCGCGGGCTGCTGCGCCGGATGCAGCGGCACTACGTCGAGCACACGGACAATGTCAGGAAGAAGTTCGAGCTTCCGGACTGGCCGCCTCGCTCACCCGAACGATGAACCGTTCGATCGCGGCGAAGACCGCCTCGCTGCCTTCGCCGCGAATGATCAGGTGCCGGTCAAATGGCATGGTCGAGAGGATCTTGTCCCGCGTGCCGAGTTGCTGCAGCAGGATCCGGCCGCCGTCCGGATCCACCAGCGGGTCGTGGTCGGCCTGGAGCAATAGCGCCGGGACGGTCACATCGCCGACACGCCGCCGGCAGGCCTTCACGGCCCGCCTGAGTTCGCGGACGCCGCGAAGGTAATCGACGCCGTAGTTGATGTCGGGGCTCTCGGTCCCGTCGTTGGAGATGCTGTAGTGCCTGCGCCGCAGACCAAGCCTGCGCATCCACCCGTTCAGTCCCACGAGCGGACCCACCAGCGGAGCCCGGCGATCGCGCAGCTTCACCGGCGCATTGATGCTGAAGACACCCTGCACGGAATTGGTGTTCCGAGCCGCCAGCAGCAATGACAACGTCCCGCCCAGCGAGAAGCCCCCCGCCACCACGGTGTCGCACTGCTGGCGGACCAGCGCCAGCGCACGCGTCAGGCTCTCCAGCCAGTCTCGCCACTTCACCTCGGTCAACTGTTCGGGGGCGGTCCCGTGACCGGGCAGGCGCAGCACGTACACGCTGTGCCCGCGGTCGTGGAGGAACTCCGCCAGCGGCCGCACCTGTTCGGGACTGGCGAGGTAGCCGTGTGCCAGCACGATGCCGGTGGATGTCCCCTTTGCCTTCAGGAAGAAGGGCTCGCCCAGGTGTCTCGCCTTGGATTCGTCGGGATCGTACGCCTCGGAATAGTCCTGCCGGAAGACCTCCACGTCGTGCTCGTGCAACGCCGCCTGGGTCTGCTCCCTGAGGCGCGAGCTCGAAAGGTTCACGTGTCGGCGCACCGCCTCGACGGCGGGTCGCACCGGTTCGATTTCGTTGGCGAGCACCTGGATCATCTTGTGAAGACGGATCGTGTGGAACCCGTGTTCCTGGTCAAGGCTCTCGCGATCGATGACGTAGTGATCGAGGTCGCGACGAATCACGCCCTCGCGAGTGGCCAGCCCGATCACACTCTCCCACGGCTCGAACACCTCGCCCGTCACCAGCGCGGTGATTCCGTTGCGCATCGTCGGGTGCAGGCGTACGCCCTCCACACCGCTGAGCTCGCGCGCGGCGAGGTACAACGCCGCCCGCAGATCGTCGATCTGGATCCGGTCGTCCTCCAGGACACGGAGGCTGCAACAGAACAGGTGATCGAAGCTGACCTCGATGTTGTTGTAGATGCCCCGCATGCAGGTCTCGGTGAGCTTCCGGGCCTGGGCACGAAGGAACAGGTCCGCGCCACGCTCCTCGTTGAAGATGCCCGCGACCTTGCGCGCCATCGCCACGATCTTGCCGAGATAGTCAGTGACCTCGATCGGCTCACCGAAGTGGATGCAGATCTCGGCGCCCTTGAGCAGAATGCTGCCCTCCACGGTCAGTTCCTCGTCGATGCGCGGATCCAGGTCCCGTATGAAGAACCGGGCGAGCCGGTTGAAGATGTTGCGGCTGGGCCGCATCGGATAGAAGGTCAGCGTCACGGGGACCATCACGATTCCCTGGGCGCAGACGCTGTGCGGGCCGGAGAGGCCGTAGGCCTCCTCGTAGAACTCGATCCGGCGCAGATCGTCGTCTTCGCAGGCGATGCCATAGCGCCGCTTGGCGATCTCCGCCTTGAGCGCCAGCATGGCGGCGCCGGTGTGCGGCGGGCCGTGCCGATCCGGATGGTCCAGTTCGTACCGGCCCCGGCAATACGTCTTCTTGTTCTTGATGAGGCCGCCTTCGGGGTAGATGACCCAGTCGCTGCGACACGTCATCAATTCCCGGATGATCGTCCGGTTCCGGCGGGGATGGCGCGTGGACATGCCCCCCACGGCCTCGAAGTACCTGCCGAAGATGCCCTTGAAGACGCCGTGGGTTCCGAGGCTCCGCACGTGCCTGCCGGCGTACTTGTAGATGACGTACGGGACGAGGAACGTCTCGACGCGCGTGAAGTGGTTCGGCACGAAGAGCGTCGGCCGGCAGACGAGGTTCTCCGTGCCGGTGACCCGGATCCGGATGCCCATCATCCTGCTCAACACACCCATCAGGGTGCCGCTGACCTGGTACGCCTTGAGCCCCATCGCGGCTACCTCGGGACGGAGTCGGTCCCCGTCATCCTCATGGGCACGGGCTCCGGCGCGCCATCCGGCGCCGCCGCGGCTCCCGGCGCCTCGATGATGCCCTCCTCCAGCCAGAGGAACCGGCCGTCGAGCACGTCCCCGGCGAGCGTGTTGGCCCCGCGTTGCTCGCGATGACTCCGCCCGCGAAAAGACTCCCGGATTCGGCGCCGTGCGCTGCGGCAGTAGACCCCGGCGAGCGCCACGGCGCCGGCGCGTTGCGCGTCCGGCGTTTCGGCGTACGCGCACACGACGGACATGACAAAGAGTTCCGTACCGATGTCCATGAACCGCCCCAGCAGGACCTGCCGCCGCTGGAGCTTCGGTCCGAACCGGACCATGGACCGGAACATCGCCGCGGCAAGCCGGTGACTCGAGCGATCGACGAAGCGGTGGTGCGACGCCAGCCTCCCGCGCGAACCGTAGCGCGGCGGGAACCACCGCCCCCAGACCTGCGACGGGTACCACTTCAGGTAGAAGGCCGCCACCGGACCCAGCGCCCGAAGCTTGCGCAGCAGCCCGACGTCGCGCCGCAGCAGGTCTCCGGCGATCTTCAGGTGCGGATCGAGCGCCTCGCGAGCGAGGAACAACCGCATGATGTCCGAGGTACCCTCGATAATCGTGTTGATCCGGCAGTCGCGCATCATCCGTTCGACGGGCCACGGATCCTCACCGCGAGTGCGCAGCGACTGGGCCCGCTCGTACCCGCGGCCGCCACGGAGCTGCATCGTCTGATCGACGATCCGCCACGCCGTTTCCGAGCAGAACAGCTTCGCCATCGCCGCCTCGATACGGATGTCGCGGTGCTCGTCCGCCCAGTGCGAGGTCAGCCAGGTGACCGCTTCCATGGCGAAGGTCGTCGAGGCGATCTCGGCGATCTTCTCGCTGCCCGCTTCGTGCCGGCCGATCGGCAGCCCCCACTGCACCCGATCGGCGCTCCACCGGCGGGCGATCGACAGGCACTGCTTGCCCATGCCGGTGCACGCCGCCGGGAGCGTCAGGCGGCCCGTGTTCAGTGTCTGAAGGGCGAGCTTCAGCCCCAGCCCCTCACCCCAGATGACGTTGGCGGCCGGCACCCGCACGTCGGTGAACCGCATGATCCCGTTCTGAATGCCGCGAAGGCCCATGAAGTCGCAGCGATGGAGGTTCTCGACGCCCGGGCTCGCCGCTTCGACGATGAACGCGGTGATCTGCTCGCGTTGCTTGCCGCGGACCATCTTCGGGGCGGTCTTGGCCATGACCACCAGCAGTTCCGCGATGGGGCCGTTGGTCGTCCATTGCTTGACGCCGTTGAGCAGGTAGTACGAGCCGTCCTCGCTCAGTTCAGCGGTCGTCGTCATCCGGGCCGGGTCGCTCCCGACCTCCGGCTCGGTGAGGGCGAACGCCGAGAGCGCCCCCTGCGCGATCCGCGGCAGCCACGTCTGCTTCTGCTGCTCGGTGCCGAACATCTTCAGCGGCTGCGGCACGCCGATGGATTGATGGGCCGAGACGAGTACGGCCGTCGAACCGCAGTGCGAGGCGATCGCCATGAGAACTCGGTTGTAGTTGACCTGCGAGAAGCCGAGGCCACCGTACTCCGTGGGCACCTTCATCCGGAAGACGCCGAGCGTCTTGAGTCCCTCCACGACCTCATCGGGAATGGTCCGGGTCTCGTCGACCTCGTCGGGATCGAGATCTCTCGCGAGCAACTCGGTGACGGACCGGACCATTTCGTCTCCGATGCGGCGGTCCTCCTCGCGCTGGACGGGGAACGGCGCGATCATGCCCGGTGCATAGCGACCCATGAACAACCGGCCGGCGAAACTCTCACCCTCGGCGCCATCGCGGGCGGCTTCGGCCACTTCCATGGCCGCGCGCTCCTCTCGGTTCATGGTGACGCCCTCGAGCAGGGCATCGGTGGTCGTGGGTTGGTCGGGCTGTTCCATGGCGTGCGTGTCCGGTGTGTTCAGGCGGCCTTGTTCGTGTAGAAGCTTCCCCTGGTCGCGGCGATCTTGTCGATGAGCGGGGCAGCCTTGAACCGATCGCCGAACTGGCGAGCCAGCTCGCCGAGCCGATCCCTGATCTCGACCACGCCGCGCTCGTCGGCGTACTTCAGGAGGCCGCCGCGGAAAGGTGCGAACCCGGTCCCCATGACCATCGCCATGTCGAGGGTCTCCGGCTCCGCGATGACGCCTTCCTCCAGGCACCGCGCCGCTTCGTTGACCATGATGAGGATCGCCCGATCGACGATCTGCTCGTCGGTGAGTTCACGCGCGGAGATGCCGTCCTCACGTCGTGCCTCCCGGGCCAGTCGCTCGACGCGGCGGTTGGGCTTCTTGCGGCCGTTGCGATACCGGTAGAACCCCGCGCCCGTCTTGCGACCGAGGAATTCGCCGGTCCTCACCACGCTGCCGAGCGCGCCGGGCACCTGCATGCGTTGGCCGTACGCCTCTTCGAGGACCTTGGCGACGGTGTAGCCGACGTCCAGCCCGACCTCGTCGACCAGGGCAAGCGGCCCTATCGGCATGCCGAAACCCTCCAGCAGGGTGTCGATGCGCCGGAGCTCGATGCCCTCCTCGAACATCCACGCCGACTCGATGAGGTACGGCAGCAGGATCCGGTTGACGAGGAACCCGGCGCAGTCGCCCACGATCATCGGCGTCTTGCCCATTCGCTTGACGAGTTCGGCCGCGGCCACGACCGTCTGTTTCGTCGTCTGCGGCCCGGCCACGACCTCCACCAGCGGCATCTTCGGGACGGGGTTGAAGAAATGCAGCCCGACGAAACGCTCCGGGCGCTCCAGGGCGCCGGACAGTTCCTTCAGCGACAGCGACGAGGTGTTCGTGCAGATCAGCGTGTCGGGACCGACGACCTTCTCGATTGCCGCCAGCACGGTCTTCTTGACCTGCATGTTCTCCGCCACGGCCTCGATCACCACGTCCACGTCGCCGAAGCCCGTGTCGTCGACGGTCGGGCCTATTCGATGCATGGCGAGCGTCATCTCGGACTCGGTCATCCTGCGGCGCCTGACCAGCGCGCCGAACGCGGACGCGGCCGCGGCCATGCCCTTTCCAAGCGCCGGCCACGAGACGTCCTTGAGACGGACGTTGACCTCGTTGCGGGCAAGCGACCACGCGATCCCGCTGCCCATGATCCCCGCGCCCACGACCGCGGCCCGCGTGACGGGCCGTGTTCCGTCGCCGGCGCAATGCGCCTTCTTGAGTCGCTGCCCCGCCTGGAAGAGCCAGACCAGGTTCCGGCTGATCGGCGTGACCGCCAACCGCGCGAAGGCCTCGGTCTCGATCGCCGCCGCCGTCTCGCCGGCGCGGCGGTATGTCCGGGCCACGACGTCCAGTGCGCTCAGCGGGGCGGGATAGTGGCCGCGGGTCCGCGCCAGGACCTGCCGCCGCGCCTGGCGAAGGACAAGCCACTGGCCGACCGACGTCGACGTGACGAACCTGGCCGACCAGCCGCGGCAGCGCCGCCGGCGCCGTGCGACCTCACGTTGACCCTGCCTGGTGAGCACGTTCTCGATGAACCGCCGCGCCTGCTCCTCGACGAACGGCTCGCCGGTGATCGCGTCGGCAAGGCCGATCCGCGCGGCGCGGCGCCCGTCAACCGGGCGGCCCGTAAGAATGAGCTTCAAGCCTTGCGGCAGGCCGACGACCCTCGGAATGCGCAACGTGCCGCCCCAGCCGGGGATGATCCCCAGGTTCACCTCCGGAACGCCCAGGCTCGTCGAAGAATGGTCGGTGACGAGCCGGTAGCGGCACGCCAGCGCCAACTCCAGGCCTCCGCCGAGGCATGTTCCGTGGATCACCGCCAGCGTGGGCACCGGCAGCGCGGCGAGCTTCTCGAAGATCCGCTTGCCCAGGTCAGCCTTGGCGGCGGCGTCGTCAAGATCCGTGATCCCGGCGAGCTCGTTGATGTCGGCGCCGACGACGAAACTGTTTTTCTTGGCGCTGCGTATGACCACGGCCCGAACGGCGCCGCCGACCTGTTCGTCCAGGATCGACTCCAGCTCAGCCAGCGCCGTTGCGGTGAGCTTGTTCACCTTCTCGCCGAAGAGGTCGAACGTCAGCCAGGCGATGTTGTCGCTGTCAAGGGTGATGGTCCATGCACTGTTCGCACCGGTTTCACTGGTCATGGCTACGCGGCCTCCACGGTCACCGCGGCCCCCTGGCCGCCGCCGACACACAGTGTGGCGAGCCCCCATCGCTCGCCGCGCCGCCGGAGTTCCCGCAGCACGGTGAGCAGAAGCCGGGTCCCGGTCGCCCCGACCGGATGCCCCAGCGCGATCGCCCCGCCGTTGACGTTGAGCCGGCCCGGGTCAAGCTCCCCGACGGCGTCGCTGAGGCCCAGGTGTTCCCGCGCGAAGCTCGCGGAGGCGAAGGCCCGCTGGTTGGCGATGACCTGGACGGCAAACGCCTCGTTGAGCTCGACGACATCGAAGTCGCTCATGCTCCGGCCGGTCTGCTGCAGGAGCCTGGCGGTCGCGTAGACCGGCCCGAGGCCCATGCGCCGCCCGTCCAGCGCCGCGTACGCCCAGTCACCCACGTATCCGAGCGGCTCGACGCCCAGTTCCTTCGCCTTGAGCTCGGAGGCGAGCACGAGCCCCGCGGCGCCGTCCGTGATCGGGCAACTGTTCCCGGCCGTCACCGTGCCCGCCTGCCGGTCGAAGTACGGCCGAAGCTTCGCCAACGCCTCCATGGACTGTTCCGGACGCGGTCCGTCGTCCGCGGTCTGGGCATGGTCCCACGCCGGCGGCCCGATAACGGCGATGATCTCCTCCTCGAATCTCCCGGATTCCGCGGCAGACACGGCCTTCTCGTGGCTGGCCAGCGCGAACTCGTCCTGCTCGCGGCGACTGATGCCGAACTCGCGGGCCAGCACCTCCGCCGTCTCACCCATGTTGAGCCCGCAGACGGGATCGGTGAGACCAAGCTGCAGCGCGACGATCGGCTTCAGGTGCGACGGTCTGAAGCCGAGCAGGGCCCGGAGCCTGGCTCCCGGCGAACGCGCCTTCAGGAGCTTCAGGAACAGCGCCGTCATCGGCGCGCTCACGAGAAGCGGTATCTGGCTCATCGACTCGGTCCCGCCGGCGATCACCAGGTCGGCGCGGCCCGCCTGGATGTGCATCGCCGCCGTCGTCACCGACTGGATGCCCGACGCGCAGTTGTGGTGAACGGTGTGGCAGACCATGCTCCGGGGCAGGCCTGCCTTGAGAGCGACCACCCTGGCGATGTTGGCGGCGTGGGCCGGCTGGCCGACATTGCCGAAGATGAGTTCCGAGACCTGCTCCGGGTCGATGCCCGTGCGAGCCAGCAGTTCCTTGACGACGATCGCGCCAAGATCGTCCGCAGGGACGAATCGAAGCGGCCCGCCGGACTTGCACTGCGGCGTCCGAAGCCCATCCAGAATGGCAACCCGTGGTCTGTCCATGACCCGGTAGCTCCAAAATGTTCGTTCGTCCCCGGTCCCGGGCGGTCGCGAAGGATTCGCTGAAATCCTTTCGACCTATGAACTTCTGATCATAGCGCCAATGGCGCGGAAGCGGTGTGAGACCCCCTGCAAGCCCCCCCACATATCACCACGAGGCTTTACGGACCTTCCGGCGCCAGGACCAGGCCCGTGAGCTGGAACGGCGCCCAGTACGCCGGGTGCGGACTCCGGAGCAGACCGTGGAGTTGTGCCTGCCGCAGCGCGCCGGCGGTCGTGTGCGAACCGGCCATCCACGCCTCGTAGAACTCTTCCATGATCGGCGCCGCGGTCTCGTCGTCGACCCGCCACAGGCTCACCAGCACCGACGAGGCGCCGGCGGCCAGGAACCCGCGGAGCAACCCGACGAGTTCGTCCCCGGTATGCACGAGGCTCCGGCCGGTCTCACATCCGGAGAGGGTGACCAGCCCTGCATCCAGTCGAAGCGAGAAGATGTCCCGGACGGTGAGCCAGCGATCCGCCAGCCGCACGCCGGACCCAAGCGGCGTGGCCGGGGCGAACCGGGCATGGCAGGCGAGGTGAATGAGATCGGCCCGCGGCACCGCCGCGCAGAACCTCGCGACGCTTGCGTCCGGGCCGATAAGCGTCGTGGTATCGTCGCCGAGCAACGCCGCGACGCGGCGTGCTTCGGATTCGATCCGCGGCGCGACCTCGTCGGCGACACCGACCACGACGGCCCGCCTGCCGGTGGTCTGCCTGGCGGGTCGCCGGGCGAGCTGCGCGTACACGCCGGCACTGGGGGCGGTGTGAATCTCGTGCCGCTGTACGAGATAGTGCGTCCCATCCCAGAGGGCATTGAACGGCAGCATGTGCAGCGGACCGTGCGGCACGATGAGCAGGCGATCCTCCTCCGGGAAGAGTCTTCGCAGGGGGGCCATCAGCATCCGGTCGAGCGCCGCGAGTTCCGCCACGACATCGTCGAGCAGGCGCTCCGCCCGCCAGCCCTCGTGCGCCCCCGGCCGCAAGGCGCGGTTCATCTGGAACTGAAGTCGTGCCATCCGGTCCTCAAGTTCGACGACAGGCCCCAGCGTCCGGCAGACGACCGGCTTGCCCTCCGACACGACGAACGCGAGGACCTCGCCGCCGCTGCCGGCGAATTCGATCAACGTGGTCCTTTCCGGAAGGGCCGCGACCGCCGCGTCGAGGTCCGCCGGCGGGGCGTACAACGTCACGGCGCCGCGCGTCGTCGACAACCGGCTTTCCAGCGCCTCCAGGCGGTGCTCGCGGTCGACGATCGCGTCGTGCCACGAGGCGTCGGCGCCCGCGGCAACGTCATCGCCGAGACGGCTGTACAGACCGCTGAGTTCGGCGCGCAGCGCGTCGTACGCCTCCACCAGTTGCTGCTCCTGCGGGTCGGCCGCAGGCCGGTCGGAGCCGGAGACATCCGGCTCGCCCTGGCCCGGTTCAACCTGGCCCGGCTCGACCTGCCCCCCCAGGACCTCCAGCAGCAGGCGGCTCTTGGCCTGCTCGGCGACGGCGAAAGCCCTCCGGACCGACTCGTCACCGCCGCGCTCCAGCAGGACCGCGAGAAGGTCGTCGTACACGCCGAGCCGGTCGCTCAGAAAGGCGCCGCGAAATCGAATCGCGTGCAGCGTTCCTCGCACGCGTTCGATCTGCGCTGCGGCCGCCTCGAGATTGCTCACGGCACCCTGGAGGTCACCTTGTCGCCGGCACAGCCGCCCCTTGGTATGCAGCAGGTCCGCGAGCAACGGCGCGAGATCGAGCCGGCGGACGGTTTCCAGTGCCGCGGCGAGCTCGGCGGACGCCATGTCGAGCGATCCCTCCTCGAGCGCAAGCCTCGCCAGCAGGTACCGTGCCGTCGCCGACTCGATCGGGCGGTCGTGGAGTACGCTCAAAGCCGCATGGATGAGTCGCCTGGCCTCCGCCGCCAGCCCGTTGGCGGCGGCAAGCTCGGCGCGGACGAGGTCCACGCGGGCCCGGGCCGAAGCGTGCCCCAACTCGTCGAAGGCGCGCGCCGCCGCGGCGAGGGCCGTCTCGGCCTCGCTGAGTCGTCCCAGTCGCACGAGGGCCCGCCCGAGACCTGCCCGCGCACGCGCCGCTTCGAGGGCCTGCCCGGCCCGATCGAGCTGGGGCAACGCGGCCTCGTAGAGGTCCAGCGCGTCGGTGGGCAGCCCCAGGACGCTCATCGCCTCGGCCTGCTCGGTCAGCAGGCGGGCGAGGTGCCCTTCAGAGTGCCGCGATTCGAATTGCCGCCTCGCCCGTTCGAAGTGATACACGGCCCGATGCAGCAGCCCGCGCCTGGCGGCGAGGTCGGCGAGGTTGCCCTCCACCACCGCGGTCATGAGCGACGCGTCCGCCCGTTCGCAGTGCGCAACGGCCGAGGTGAAGGCGTCCTGCGCGCCGCTGAAGTCGTTGAGCACCAGCAGTGCCACACCGCGATTGTTGTCCACGGTCCCCTTCGACAGCGGTTCGTCACCGATGCGCGGCCGGGCGCGGTCGAAGTACTCCATGGCTCGGGCCGGATCGTCGTGCCGCTGGTACATGATGCCGATGTTGACCTCGGCCCGGGCGGCAAGGGCATCCTCGTCGGCGTCCAGGAACGCGCGCCGGGCGGCCTCGCCGGCTTCGATCGACTCGTTGAACCGGCCGAGTTCGCCCAGCGCCTGCATTGACCGAAGGCGGGCCCGGCCGGCCTCGACGGGTCGGCCGGCTTCCTCGGCCAGCGCCGCGGCATCGGTGCACTGCACCCATCCTTCTTCGAGCCGCCCCGCGTTACAGAGGGCGTGACCACGCGCGCGGCGGGCCAGGGCGCGCCCGAGCGAGGTGCCCACGAGGTCCGCCACCTCGACGAGGGTTTCGGTCGCCGTAAGTGCGCGCGCCACGTCCGTGACGGCGAGCTGCTCCGCTTCCAGGCCGAGCTCACCGAGCGCAGCGTCCGCGTCATCGCAGCCGCGCACGAGCGCCGCCTGCTGCTGCCTCGGAAGCGCCAGCAGGGCATCGAGGTCGATGCTGCTCCCGGAGGACGGGTCGGTCATACGATCCTGATGTCCGGAACCACCACCGTCGTCTTCGGCAGATGCAGGTGAAAGTCCCATGTGCCGGGTCTCAGACGGAGCATGAACGCGCCGCGCCGATCACCGACGGTGGTCTGTTCCGGCGTCAGGCTCCCCGCGCGGCAGACATCGACTCTGAGCGACGGAATCGGCTCGCGCGTGGCGAGCTGGCCCACGACCCGCCAGGACCCGTCCGGATCACTCTCCACGGGTTCCGCGGCGAGGTCGAGTTCACCGGTCAGACCTTCCGGCCCCGAGAGCGACCAGGTCATCTGAAAGCTGGTGGTCGGACCGCGAAGTCCGGCCGCGAGGGGCATGACCCGGCTGTCGAACATGATGGTGGCGATGATCCGCCCCACCTCGACGACGCGGTCGGCCAGGTTCGCCCCCGGTGCACTCCGGAAGATCGCGCGGGCCGACGCGGATGCGGCCGGCGAGGGATCCGCGCCGTCGTCTGCCAGCAGCGTGCGGCGGGCCAACCGGTAGCGGGCCACCGTGGCCGACGCCCGCGGGTCGCGGCTGAGCATGGCCTTGACGGTCGCGGCCTCGGTGCCGCCGAGGTCGCCGGCGGCGTATGCGATCAGTGTCGTTCGTGGAATCCGTTTTCCGGTCATGTCAACCCCCTGTGGTTCATCCAGCAGAGGCCTCACGACGGGTCGTGATACTCTCGTGCTGACGATTCCTCGTCGGGATCCGCCGACAGACCCAACTCGAGGAGGATTTTCTCCAGCTTCTCGAAGCAGCGGGCCCGTGTCGGGCCGATGCTTCCGACCTTCATGCCCAGTTGCTCGGCGATCGTGTCGTACCGGGGCTGGCCGGGGGCCAGGAACAACGCCGTCAACAGGCCCTCGCATCGGCCACCGAGTTGACGCAACGCCTGGCGAACCAGGTGGCGGGTCTCCCACGTCTCCAGGAGGTCGTCACTCGGCTCGGAGACGTTCTGGATGACCCGGTCCAGATCGACGTACCGGCCGGACCGCTTTCCGACGCGGTAGCACTCCCTGTGCGTGGTGCGAATCAGCCACGCCGAGAGGCGGCTGCGGTCCCGAAGCTGGCCGAGCCTCTCGTAGAGGATGGCAAAAGCCGTCTGGAAGACATCGTCCGCGTCAGCGTCGGAGAGGCCGTATCGCCTCGGAATCGAGTACACGAGGCGCCCGAACCGGCCCACGACCTCGTCCCATGCCTCTGAATCGCCTCCCAGGCACGCCTCCACGAGCTTGGCGTCGTCGAACGACGCTGCCCGGCGGCGCGGACCTGCCTTGGGGGGGACGGTGGGCACGGAGAGTAGCCTAGCAGCCATGCCGGGAGAAGGAACTCGCGTCAGCCCGCCGGCAGAACCGGTGGCATCATCGCGTTGCGACCCCTGGCGACCGGCTGGAAGCCGACCGTCTCCATCGGCCGTGTTGCGAGGGGCCGTGGGCAGGGTGGAAGCCAGGGCTGTCGGCTGCCGGCGGGTGACGGCTGCCGGGCGCGGCGCCGATCCGTGCCAGCACCGCCGCCACGACGGCCGACACCACCAGCGACAGCGTGTGCCGGTCGTCTCGCATTGGTCGTTTCATTCCGGGCATTGACGGTCACTCCGCATGAACGGAGCCCCGCCGAAAATCAGGGGATACCGACTCCCCTGCACTCAACGGGGAATGAGGCGGATTCCCCAGTCCGGAGTATTCCCACCGCCTCTGGGGCCTCTTCTTGAGGGATGACCCTGCGACCGAGGCTGCATCACGTCTACTTCGCGCTGGCCGCGTTCGATCTGCTGACGGTCTCGCTCGGCCTGTACCTGATCAACCGGCTTGCGGACATCTACGAGGACTCGGTGGCCGTCAACCAGGTGTGGGCGACCCGCCTCAATGAGTACTCCGTACTCAGCGGGCTGGCGGCGGCCGTCAACGCGCCGGGCAACGACGTCTTTCAGAGCGGTGATATCCGCGGGGAGTCCGCCCGGCTCGCCGGTGCGCTGGCCCGGTTCGATGAACGTGCTGCCATAGTTCGCCGGGACCTGGTGCGCAATGTCGGCGCATCGGAGTCACCGGAACTCCTGGCGGCGTTCGATGCGATTCCGCCCGCGATGCGCGAGATGGCTGTACAGGCGCAGAGTATCTTCTCGTACCTGCAGCGTCGCGAGCCGGAGCAGGCCGCACGGCGCATGGCCCGGATGGACCGCGAATTCGCGAGCGTGAACGCCGCACTCGCCCGTCTCAGCGGGCGGGTTCGCGCCATACAGACGCTGCACTTCCAGCAGCAGATCGCCCACGCGGCGGGGGTGCGTCGTTTCGAGCTCGTCATCGCAAGCCTGGTCGTGCTGATGGTCGCAGGCGTGACGTTCTACGGATCGATGCTGGCCACGCGCATGCGGCAGAACCGTGCCGAGCTGGCACGCCATCGTGATCACCTCGAGGAGCTCGTCGCCGAGCGCACGGCGGAGCTTCGGGCTTCCCACCAGCAGCTCAGGCTCGCCGAGCGTCTCGCCTCGGTCGGCACGCTCGCCGCCGGGCTCGGCCACGACATGAACAACCTGCTGTTCCCCGTTCTCTGTCGACTCGACGCGCTGGATGCCGCCGGGCTCGACGACCAGGCAGCCGAAGAGGTCGCCCAGGTACGGCAGTCGATCGAGTACCTTCAGCAACTGAGCGACGGGTTGCGGCTGATGGTCCTGGACCCCGATGACCCCGACGCCTCCCGGCACACCACCGACCTGCGTTCATGGGCCGACGAGGTCGCCCCGCTGCTTCGCGCGGCACTGCCGCAAGAGTCGACACTTGATTACGATATTCCCGACGACGTCCCGCCGATCGCCGTCGCGCCGCATCGGCTCACGCAGGCCGTCTATAACCTGGTGGTGAACGCTTCGGAGGCCATTTCCAAGGGCGGGACGATCACCGTCCGCGCCGAGGTCCAGGGCGAGGGGCGCCTCGTCCGCGTCAGCGTCACGGATAACGGCAAAGGCATGCCCGCCGAGGTGGCCGGCCGGGCCCTGGAGCCGTTCTTCACGACCAAGAAAAGACACCTGTCCACCGGCCTGGGCCTCGCGCTCGTCCACGGCGTCGCGACATCCGCAGGCGGGTCGGTCGAGATCGAGTCGTCGCCGGGCGCCGGCACGACCGTCACGTTGAACCTGCTGACCCGAAGAGGAGCCTGTCCGTGACCAAGCCGATTCGTCTCCTGTGCGTTGATGACCACGCGTTTCTTGCCGAGGGGATCAAGACAAGGCTCAGCCTGGAAGAGGACATGGAGTTCGTGGGCTGGATCGAGTCGGTCGGGGAATTGTCGCGCGAAATCCGCCGGACGGACGCGAACATCGTGCTGCTGGACATCGAGATGCCCGGCACCGATTCATTCGAGGTCCTGCGGAATATCAAGCGGGAGCACGCCGGCACGCGGGTCATCATGTTCAGCGCCTTCGTGCGCGACCACTACATCGATGCAGCGGTCAAGGGGGGCGCGTGGGGCTACGTCTCCAAGAGCGATACCCCCACCAGCGTCGTCGAGGCGATCCGGAAGGTGAGCCGCGGCGAGTTCGGGTTCGGGCCGAAGGTCCTTCAGCGCTGCCGTACCGGCGGCCGCAACGGCATGGAACCGTCGTCGCGTCTCGGCCAGCTTTCACCGAGAGAACTGGGCATTCTGCGATTGATCGCCAAGGGAATGTCCCGCACCGACATCGCCGAGACCATCCACCGCAGTCCGAAGACCGTGGACAATCATCGGGCAGCGATCATGGCCAAGCTGAAAATCCACGATCGCGTCGAGCTTGCACGCTTCGCACTGCGCGAGGGACTGGCCGAGGCCGGGTAGACTGGCGGCCTCCGGAGCCCGTCGCGCCGGTGGGCCCGTGACGCCCTCTATGATGGACCCCATGGACGCCCTGCCGCTCAAGCCGTTCGAGCTCATGACGGTCGATGACTACGCCGCCATCGGCTTGAAGTGCGGCCTGGAGGTTCACCAGCAGTTGCTCACGCGGTCGAAGCTCTTCTGCAGGTGCCCCGCCGGCCTCTACAGCAGCGACTACGACGCGGAGATCCTCCGCCACATGCGGCCGACGCTCTCGGAGATGGGCGAGTACGACGGAACTGCACTGATGGAGAAGAAAACCCGCAAGAACATCATCTACCGGGTTCATCACGCCACGGTCTGCACGTACGAGTTCGATGACACGCCGCCGTTCGCCATGGACGACGACGCGATCGACATCGCCCTGGGCCTGGCCCTGCTGCTCCGGCTCAATCTCGTCGACGAGTTGCACATCGCCCGCAAGCAGTACCTCGACGGCTCCATCCCCGCCGGCTTTCAACGCACGACGATCCTGGGTGTCGACGGCTGGCTCCCCTTCAAGGACCGCCGGATCGGCATCCGCCAGCTCGGGCTCGAAGAGGACTCCTGCCGGGAGGTCTACGACCGGGGCCACGAACGGGCATTCCTGACCGACCGATTGGGCACGCCGCTGATCGAGGTCGTGACGGAACCGGACATGGTCACGCCGCAGGAGACGGCCGAGGCGTGCTCGCTGATCGGCAGGCTCTGCCGCAGCACCGGGAAAGTCCGGCGGGGCTACGGCGCGACACGCCAGGACGTCAACGTGAGCGTCACCGGCGGCACGCGAATCGAGATCAAGGGCGTCCCCCAGATCTGGAGAATCCCGCGGCTCGTCTACAACGAGGCGAGTCGCCAGCTCGCGCTGCTGCGCATCCGCGACGAACTGGCCGCCCGCGGCGTGACCCGTGACACGGTCCGTACAGCGTCGCGCGACGTCACGGCACTGCTCGAGGGCACGAGCTATGCGCCTGTCCGGGCCGCCGTCACGATCGGCCACCGGGCGAGGTGCATCCTGCTGGCAAAGTTCGCCGGGCTGCTCAACACGCCTACCCAGCAGTACCGGACCTTCGCCGGGGAGTTTTCCGACCGCGTTCGCGTCATCGCCTGCCTGACGGCGCTGCCGAACCTCGTACACAGTGACGCCGCGTCGACATCGTTGAGCGCCCGGGAATGGCAGGCGTTGCGGCAACAGATGAACGCCGATCCCGACGACACGCTCATTCTGGTCTGGGGCGACCGGTGCGACACCGAGACTGCCTGTGCGGAGATCGACGCGCGTGCCCGGGAGGCCACGATCGGCGTCCCGAGCGACACACGCCAACCATTCAAGGACGGCACCAACGGGTTCGAGCGCGTGTTGCCGGGAGCCGCGCGCATGTATCCGGACACCGACATGCCGCCGATCGAGATCACTGCGAATCGTCTTCGGCGGGCGCGGGCGAACCTGCCGGAGTTCCTCTGGCACACCGAGGCGAGGTTCCGCACCGGCGGCATGGTCGAGGCGGACCTGCTCAGGCTGGCCATCTCGTCGCGATCGGTCGTCGCCACCCGCGCCATCGAGGAGCTGCACCTGTCGCCGGTCCTGCTGGGCGTGCTGCTGTCCCAGAGACTGATCGCCCTGCGTCGAGCGGGCTTGCGGCCGCACCGGCTCACCAACGATGCCCTGGAGGCCATACTCACCGCCTACGCGAGGGGCCGCGTCGCGCGAGAGGGCCTTGCGTGGCTCCTGGAGCAGATCCTCCGGCGACGGTCGACGGACACCATCATCGACGAGGACGTCCTGCGCTTCCTGGACGAGCTGGACATGCAGCCGGCGACCGAGGCCCGGATCGAGCAGACCATCGACCGGGCGCTCGACGCCGCGGCGCCCCGGCATTTCGCCACACGCCGGAAACGAGAGCGTTACGTGATGGGACGCCTCATGGCCGAACTGATCGGCCGCGTCGAGGGGACGGCTCTCCTGCGCCGTCTCGGCGAGCGGCTCGACCGGCCCCGGCCGGCCGTGCCGCGGGAACGAGCAAAGGCATGAGTGACGTCGTCTCCGACAATCGCAGCAACGGCTACCGCGGACCGGGTCTCGACGCCCTTGGGCGACACGGTGTCTCGGTGTGGTGCGACGTCGAAGTCAAGACGACCACCGGCCGGTTCAGGGGCATCGTCCTGCCGCGCTCCGAGACCTCCGACGACCGTCACATCGTCCTCAAGCTCGCCAACGGCTACAACGTCGGTCTCGCCGCGGACTCGATCGAGGCAATGACCACGCACGGTCGGCGCGAGGCAACCTACGGCATTGCCGAGCAGGACTTCCCGATCGACCCCCGCAAGCCGAACATCGTCCTCTTCGGTACGGGCGGAACGATCGCCAGTCGTCTCGACTACCGCAGCGGCGCGGTCGTCCCCGCGTTCAGCCCGGGGGAGCTGTACGGCTCGGTGCCGGAGCTTGCCGACTACTGCAACCTCCGCACCGAGAAACTCTTCGGCGTCTTCAGCGAGAACATGGGCCCGGAACAGTATGCCTGCCTCGCCCGGCGGATCGGCGAGGCGATCGAGGACGGTGTCGACGGCGTCGTGATCGGCCACGGCACGGACACCATGCACCACACCGCGGCGGCGCTGACGTTCATGGTGCAGGATCCGCCGGTCCCCATCGTGCTGGTCGGTTCGCAACGATCCAGCGACCGGCCGAGCTCCGACGCCGCGCTGAACCTGATCTGCGCGGTCAAGACCGCGGCGGAATCCGACATCGCCGAGGTGCTGGTGTGCATGTTCGGACCGACCTCCGACCAGTACTGCCTGCTGCACCGCGGCACGCGCGTCCGCAAGATGCACTCCAGCTACCGTTCGACGTTCCGCACCATCGGCGACATCCCCGTCGGGATGGTCGATCCGGACCGGATCACCACCTTCCGCGATGACTACAAGCACCGGCGCAGTGACCGCAAGGTCATCGTCAACCCCGCCTACAGCGAGGACGTGACGCTCCTGTACTATTACCCCGGGATGAAGCCGGACGTCATGGAGGCGTTGATCGAGACGGGGTACCGCGGCATTATCATCGCCGGCACGGGGCTGGGGCACGTGAACAAGCCCACCTACCGGGCGTTGGGCCGTGCCCGGGATGCAGGCGTGCACGTCTACATGACCGTGCAGACACTCTGGGGCTACGTCGGGATGTACGTCTACGAGACGGGCCGCGAGATGATGGCGCTCGGCGTGATCCCGCTGGCGAACATGCTGCCGGAGGTCGCCTTCATCAAGCTCTCATGGGCGCTCGGCCGGACCGACGACCGCGACGAGGTCAAGCACATCATGCTCACCTCGATCGGCGATGAGATCACCGAGCGCGAGCCGTACAACGGGTACCTGGTCTACCAGGGCGCCGTGCCGGAGATCCAGGAGTTTCTCAGGACGATCAAGCGGTAGCCGACCATGCACGTGTATCTTCCGGTCGCGCTGCTGCTGGCGGAATTCGCGCTGAGAGTCATCCTCGGCGCGGTCATCATCGTCCGCTCGCGAGGCACGCCGGCGGTCCGGCTGGCGTGGCTGCTGCTCCTGCTCGCCGTGCCTGTCGTCGGCCTCGTCGCGTACCTGCTCTTCGGGGAGACGAGGCTTGGCCGTCGCCGCCTGCAGCGGTACCGGCGCAGCGCCGAACGGATTAATCTGGGGAACGTCGAGTACGCCTCCGCGAGCCCGCCCGTCGAAGCTGACATCCCCGACGTCAACCGGCAGATCGCGTATCTCGCGGAGTCCGTCGGGGGCAACATTCCCCAGGGAGGCCACGCGTTGCGCCTGTACGGCGACACCGACCTGTTCATCCAGGCGCTGGTGCAGGACATCAATGCGGCCACGGCGCACTGCCATCTGCTGTTCTACATCTTTCTGACGGACCGCAGCGGCACGCGGGTCGCCGAGGCACTCATCGACGCCGCCGGGCGCGGCGTCGCCTGCCGGCTGCTCGTCGACGGCGTCGGATCGAAGGGCTTCCTGCGATCGGATCTGCGCCGGCGGCTCGCCGCCGGCGGCGTCCAGGTCGTGGCAGCGCTGCCTGCGCACCTCCTGCGGATGCTGCTGGCGCGAATCGATCTTCGCAACCACCGCAAGATCGCCGTGATCGACGGCATGATCGGGTACTCCGGAAGCCAGAACATCGCCGATGCCGCGTTCGCCATCAAGCCGAAGTATGCGCCGTGGGTCGACGTCATGGTTCGAATCGAGGGTCCGGCGGTGCGCGACCTGCAGGTTCTCTTCGGCCAGGACTGGTACCTCGACACGGACGAGGCTCTCACCGACCTGCTCGCCATCCGCCCGCGGGAAGTACCCGGCGGCCACACGGTCCAGGTCATCGGCACCGGCCCCGCCCGCCACAACGAGGCGATGGTGCAGATGATCCAGGTGACGTTCCACGCGGCCCGCGAAGAGCTCATCCTGACCACGCCGTACTTCGTGCCGGACGAGGCCACGCTCGTCGCCCTGTACACCACGGCCCTGCGCGGCGTCGACGTGTCGCTGGTGGTTCCCGCCCGCAACGACTCGCCGCTCGTGGCGGCGGCCAGCCGCAGCTACTACGAACAACTCCTGGAGGCGGGCGTCACCATCCACGAGTTCGAGCCCGGGCTGCTCCACGCCAAGACGATCACCATCGATCGGCAGCTTGCCATGATCACCTCGGCCAACATCGATCGCCGGAGCTTCGATCTCAACTTCGAGGTGAGCACCATCGTGTACGCCACGGATTTCGCGAGCCGGCTCAGGATGATGCAGAAGTCGTACATCAACCGCTCGACGCCCGTCAACTACGCCGCGTGGTCGAGAAGGGGATGGCCGCGAAAACTGCTGGAGAACGGGCTGGGCATGGTCAGTCCGCTTCTCTGACCAGTTCAACCTCGCCGAACAACGTCTCGTTCGGGCCGATGTCGGGGAACTTGCCGCCTGGACCGTGAGCCATCTCCGGCGGAACTGCGATCAGCCACTTCGCGCCGGTCTTCATCATTCCCAGGATCTGCGCCCCGCCGTCAACCACGCTGCTGACACGAACGACCTCGGCCGTGCCCTCGCTGGCCACCGAACCGTCGAGCAGCAGTATCCTGAAGGTCACGACGACCTGGTCATCCGGGCCGGGCGACAGCCCGTCACCGGCCCGGATCACCTGGTACTGGATGCCGTTCGGAAGCGTGACGACGCCCGGGCGACTGCCGAACTCCTCGTGGAATTCCCGGCTCCGCTTCAGGTTGTCCTCCGAGAGCTTCCGGAAGTCGGGGTCCCGGATCTGCAAGGCCTCAACAAGCTTCGCCTCGACCTGGCAGTGCAGCTCGGCGAGGACCTCCTCCATTTCGATCCGGGGCACCCGTGGCAGGTTCTCGAAAAGGCCGTCGCGGAAACCGCGGATCACCGAGTCGGGGTCGGCATCGATCTCGTCGCGCTCGAGCCCGGCCCGAACTTCCTCGCCGAGAAAGTACCCCAACGCGTAGCTGATCTGCTCCATCTGGTGCTGCGCAGCCTCGGGCAGTGGCGCGGCCTGCTCGGCGCCGTCGGCGAGGCCGGCAACGTAACCCTTGTCAAAACCCTCGCCGAACCTGGACGTGCTCGAATGGTCACGTCCCGGCTCAAAGCGGCGATGGTCGTCGCGGCGCACGGACGATCCGGTGGGGTCGTAGCGGCGCTGCTCGGTGAACGCGTTGCGGTAGTCGATGTGGCCATATTGCCCCCGATAGATCGTCTCCCGGAACGGTCTCCCGCCCGTGCGGGCGCCCCTGCCCGCGCCGACCGCGCCGTTGTACCCGCCGCTGCCCAGCCGGAGGTTGGCGTCCAGCGAGTTGCCGGAACCGACGATCTGCTGTGCGGTCGCCGTCGCCATGATGGCGATGCTCGCCGCGACGGTCACCAGTCCCAGTGTCACGACCCGCCTCATTTGATGGCCACCAGTTCAACGATGCCCACGATCGACTCGTTCGGTCCGATGAGGGGCATGCGACCGCCGGCGCCGTGCGCCAGTGCCGGGGGAACGGCCACTTGCCACCGGCCGCCGACTCTCATGTGCTGCAGCGCCATGATACCGCCCTCGATGATCGCATCGACGCGGGTCTCGACACCGTCGGCCTCGCTGATCACTGTGCCGTCCAGCAGCGTCACACGTTCGTTCAGGACCACGACGTCGGTCGGCACGGGAGATCGACCCGAACCCTGGTGAAGAACCTTGTATTGCACTCCGCCGGGCAGCGTCACCACGCCCTCCTGTGCTCCAAAGTGTTCGTGAAACCGCTTGCTTCTCGCGAGGTTCTGGTCGTGCCGCGCCTTGAACTCCGGGTTGTCCTCCAGGAGCCGCCGGACCATGCGGTCCTGCATCTCGCGGTGAAGCAGCGCGAGGATCTGCTCCATCTCGTCGCGCGACACCAGTGGATCGCCGCCGTTGAGCCCGTCACGGAATCCCCTGGCGAGGAGGTCCGCGTCCACGCCCACACCGTCCCGGGCGAGCCCGGTGCGGATCTCCTCGCCGACGATGAACCCCACGCCGTAACTGGTGATCTCGACGGGCCGATCTGTCTGGCCGGCGGCGACGCAGACCGCGCCGGCGACCAGACCGACCCCGACAAGAATGGACGGCAGTACTCTCATGGCACGTATCGTACGCAGCCGCTGCGACCGGGTTCAGTGCGGCGAGTCCTCGCCGGGAGTCCGGGGCAATCGTCCCGTCGAGTGGGCGATGTGCATCCCCACCAGGCGGGCCACCAGGACGGCGAGGTACATCTGTCCGGTCACCGCCTCCATCGCCGCGAACGACCGTGCCGGCGCCGTGCCGGGAACGATGTCGCCATAGCCCAGCGTCGTCATGGTCACGAGGCTGTAGTAGAGAGCCATCGCGGTACCGCCGGCGCCCAGCTCCAGTGACACGTCCTGCCCGGAGCCGGCGATGCGGAACGAGCCGGGCTCCAGTATCTCCATGATCGAGTACACCTCGGCCCACAGGACCGCCAGCAGAAAATAGATGCACAGCGAGGCCGCGATGGTGTCGGTCGTGACGCGATCAGTGCTGAACAGGTACCGGAGCATCAGGATCACGACATACCCGACGAAGACGATTCCCATCGCGTGCCGGGGGATCGCGACGCTGCCGGGCCCGGACGCAAGGTCAATCAGCCAGAGCAACAACACCGGCGTCACCAGGCACCACGCCGCGATCACCGTCGCCCTGCTGCGACTCGCCGCGTACGCCGCCGCCATGAGCATGGCCATGAACAACAGGCCGAGGGCGATTTCGCGCATGCCGGCATGGTCCCGCACATCGGGATCGCCGAGGAACGGGGAGACGAGAATCAGCGCTGCTAACGACGCCAGCAACAGGGGAAAACGGCCGCGAACGGAGTCAAGCCCGTGTGCCACGAAGCCCCCCGCTGAATCGCTGGACGACAACGTACAGCATCGGGATCAACATGACCCCCAGCACCGTGCCCGCAATCATGCCGCCGAAGACGGCCGTGCCCAGCGCGCGGCGGCTCGCCGCCCCGGCACCGCTGGCGATCACCAGCGGAATGACACCGAGAATAAAGGAGAACGCCGTCATGAGAATCGGCCGGAAACGCAGGCGCGCGGCCTCGATGGCGGCCTCCGCGACCGACTTGCCTTCGCCGTGCAGTTGCTTCGCGAACTCGACGATCATGATGGCGCTCTTGGCGGAAAGCCCGATGAGCAGCACCAGACCGATCTGCGTGTAGATGTTGTTGTCGAACGAGCGATACCACGTCAGCCCCACCGCGCCGAGAATCGCCAGCGGAACCGACAGCAGTACTGCGACGGGGATCGCCCAGCTCTCGTACTGCGCCGCCAGGAGCAGGTACACGAAGAGAATGGCCAGCCCGAAAATGATCGGTGCCTGGTTGCCGGACAGGATCTGCTGGTAGGTCACGCCGGACCACTCGTAGCCCATCGAGGCAGGCAGCACCGTCCTGGACAGGTGCTCCATTTCGGCGATCGCCTGCGAGGAGCTGTGTCCCGGCGTGGCCATTCCGGTGATGGTGGACGACGGGTAGAGGTTGTACCGCAGAACCGTCGTCGGCCCGGCGGTGTCGCTGGTCGCCACCAGCGTGCTCAACGGGATCATGTTGCCGTCGCGGTCGCGGACCTCGAGCCGGCCGATGTCCTCGACGCGGCTGCGGAATTGCTGATCCGCCTGGATCATGACCTTGTAGGTTCGACCGAAGATGTTGAAATCGTTGACGTACGCCGAGCCGAGATACGCCTGGAGCGTCGCGAAGATGGAGCTCAGCGGAACGCCGAGCGTCTTGGCCTTGATCCGATCGACGTCGAGATACAACTGCGGGACGGTCGCCCGGAAGTTGCTGTTCATGCGGGTGAGCGCCGGGGCCGAATTCGCCGCGAACACCAGGTCGTCGGCGATCGCCTGGAGTTGGTTCATCCCCGCGTTGCCGCGATCCTGGAGCTGGTACTCGAATCCCCCCGCGGCGCCGAGCCCCTGGATGGGCGGCGGGTTCAGCGCGAAGCAGATCGCCTCCTGGATGCCGCCCAGTTGCCGCATGAGCGAGCGCAGCACGCCGCCGACCTGGAGTTCGGGGGTTGTCCTCTCGTCCCACGGATCCAGTGTCACGAACACCGCCCCGGCGTTGGTCACGACCACCTGGTCCAGCACCGAGTAGCCGCCGATCGTGATCGCGTGGTTGACACCGGGGGTCTCGGCGACGATTGCATTGATCCGGTCCATGACCTGCCTGGTCCGCTGGAGCGTCGCCCCGTCGGGCAGTTGCGCGCTGATCATGACATAGCCCTGGTCCTCGTCGGGGATGAACCCCGTCGGTATACGGCCGAAGCCGTACACCATCAGCCCGACCAATCCCAGGAACAGGACCATGGCGATGGCGGTGCGCCGGACCACGAGCCGGACGACTCCCATGTATCCGCCGGTGATCCGGTCGAAGACGGTATTGAACGCCCCGAAGAACAACCCACGTTTCTTCGGGCTCGGCCGCAGCAGCAGGCCGCACAGGGCCGGGCTCAGCGTCAGCGCATTGATCGACGAGAAGACCGTCGCCGCCGCGATCGTCAGTGCGAACTGCTGGTAGAGCCGTCCCGTGATCCCGCCCATCATGGCCGTCGGGATGAAGACCGCCAGCAGCACGAGCGTCGTGGCGATGATCGGCCCGGTGATCTCCTTCATCGCCTTCTCGGCGGCTTCCTTGGCGGGCAGCCCCTCGTCGTCGATGATCCGAAGGGTGTTCTCGACCACGATGATGGCGTCGTCCACGACGATGCCGATCGCCAGGACGAGCCCGAAGAGCGTCAGCGTGTTGATGGACAGCCCCAGCACCTTCATGACGGCGAACGTGCCGATCAGCGACACGGGAATCGTCACGGCGGGAACGAGTGTCGTTCGAATGTCCTGCAGGAATATATAGACCGTCAGCACGACCAGGATGATCGCGATCACCAGCGTCTCCAGAACTTCCTTCAAGGAAGCCGTGATGAAGCGAGTCGTGTCGTAGGCAATCGTGTACTCGAGTCCCTCCGGGAACGACTCCGCCAGCCGGTCCATGTTCGCCCGAATACCCTTGGCGACCTCCAGGGCGTTGGCGCCCGGAAGCTGGTAGATGCCGATGGCGATCGACGGTACCCCGTCGAGCTGGGCGTACCAGTTGTACGACGCGGCTCCGAGCTCGACCCGGGCCACGTCGCGCACACGAACAAGGCGGCCGTCGTCGCCGACCTTCACGATGATCTGCTCGAACTGCTCGACGTCCGAGAGGCGGCCCAGCGTCTTGACCGTGTACTGGAACTCCTGCCCCGGCGGGCTCGGCGGCGCCCCGATCTGCCCGGCGGCGACCTGGACGTTCTGCTCGCGAATGGCGTCGAGCACGTCCGTCGTCGTGAGGTTCCGGCTCTTGAGCGCGTCGGGGTCGAGCCACACGCGCATGCCGTAGTCCTTGGCCCCCATGATCAGGATCTCTCCGACGCCCGGAATGCGGCCAAGCACGTCCTTGATGTTCACGGTGATGTAGTTGCTCAGGTAGATCTCGTCGAAGTCGCCGTCCGGCGAGATCAGGCTGACCATGAGGACGATGGCCGTTGACTTCTTCTTGGTCGAGATGCCCTCGCGCTTGACCTCGTCAGGCAGCTTGGGCTCGGCCATCGACACGCGGTTCTGCACCAGGACGGTGGCCATGTCGATGTCCGTGCCCACGGCGAAGGTCACGGTCAGCTTCATCGTGCCGTCGTCGGATGACTTCGACGACATGTAGATCATGTCCTCGACGCCGTTGACCTCGTCCTCGATGGGGAACGCGACGGTCTCGGCGATCACCTCGGCGCTCGCGCCCGGATAGGTCGCCGACACTTCCACCGTCGGCGGCGTGATGTCCGGCGTCTGCTCGATGGGCAGCGTCGGGATCGTGATTCCGCCGATGATGACGATGATGATCGACATCACGCCGGCGAAGATCGGCCGATGGATGAAGAAGCGGGAGATCATGGTTCGCGTGCGCCGCCGCTAGCGCCCACCGGGGGCCGGGTCCTGCATCTGGGGCCTGACGGGAAGACCGGGCCGGGCGCGTTGAAGGCCGTTGACGATGTACCGCTCGTCGCCGGACAGCCCGTCCTCGATCACGCGCATGCCGTCAAGCAGGGCGCCGATCGTCACCGGCCGATGCTCCACGATGTCGTCGGTGTCGACGATCAGCAGGTACTTGCCGCCGAGGTCCGTTCCGAGTGCCCGCTCGCTGACCAGCACCGCGTTTTCGCGGATCCCCGCCGAGAGCCGCACGCGGACGAACGCCCCCGGAAACAGCAGCCCCTGGTCGTTGGGGACCTCGCCCCGAACCAGCAGCGTGCCTGTGGCCGCGTCAACGGTGTTGTTGATGAAGTCGAGCGTGCCGTGGTGCGGGTAGCCCTCCTCGTGGGCGAGACGCACCCAGAACGGCGTGCGGAGCCTGCGTCGCTCGTCCTGCGGGACCTCCGCGAGCCGCTGCATCAGGAATCGTTCGCTCACGTTGAAGTAGACGTGCATCGGGTCCATCTGCACGACCGTGGTCAGAAGGGTCTTCTCGCCGGCACCGACGAGGTTGCCGACGTCAACGAGATTGCGGCTCAACCGGCCGGCGATGGGCGACTTCACATCCGTGTAGCCCAGCTCGAGCCGGGCCTTCTCGTCGGCGGCCCGGGCGGACTTCAGTGCGGCCTCGGCGAGGGCCCGGTCCGTCCGGCGGTCCTGGATCTCTTTCTCGGTGGACGCCCCGCGTGCCGCCAGCGACTCGACCTGGCCCAGGTCCCAGACGGCCTGGTCCAGTTCGGCCTGCCGTCGCTCGACAAACGCGACGGTCCGATCGACCTCGGCCTGGTACAGCGCCGGATCGATGACGAACAGGACCTGGCCGGCCGTGGCTTCGTCGCTGTCCTGGAACTTCTGCTCCAGTAGATAGCCCTCGACGCGGGCGCGGATTTCGGCGGTCTGCATCGCCACCGTCGTCCCGGTGAACTCCACCCACAACTCGGCGTCCATCCGGACGGGTGTCGCCACCGTGACCGCCGGCGGTGGCGGCGGCGCGGCCGCGGGGGCTTCCCGCCCGCATCCGGAGTGCACGGCCACGCCGGCAAGTCCGACCGCGACGGCGGCGCATGAAGAGAGCCGCTTCATGCCCCCACTGTAGCGAATCCAACGGCGCGTGCCGCCATGTTGGCATTACAATACCGCCGTCATCGAAAGGAGATTCCCATGAGCCCGATACGTCCCTGCCTCGCCTGCCTCGCTGGTCTCGGTGTCATGGGTCTGGCCGCCGTCACGACTGCCCAGGAGATGGCCGACGTCACCATCAAGGCGCAACTCGTCGCCGGCAACGTCTACATGATCACCGGCCGCGGCGGCAACATGGGCCTTTCCGTGGGGGCCGACGGCGCGTTTCTCATCGACGACCAGTTCGCCCCGCTCACCGCCAGGATCATCGAGACGATCAAGGACCTGAGCCCGAAACGGGTCCAGTTCGTCATCAACACCCACTGGCACGGCGACCACACCGGCGGCAACGAGAACCTCGGCAAGGCGGGGGCGATCATCGTCGCCCACGAGAACGTCCGCCTCCGCATGAGCACCGAGCACTTCATGGAAGCGTTCGACAGGACGGTCCCGGCCTCACCGGACGGTGCGCTGCCGGTGATCACCTTCGCGGAGTCGATGACCTTCCACCACAACGGCGACGAAATACGCGTCCAGCACGTTGCGCCGGCCCATACGGACGGCGACGCAATCGTCTTCTTTCGCAACGCCAACGTGATCCATATGGGCGACACGTTCTTCAGCGGGATGTACCCGTTCATCGACGTGAGCTCCGGCGGATCGATCTCGGGGATGATCCAGGCGGCGGAGACGGCGCTCGCGCTCGCCGACGAGCAGACGCGAATCATTCCCGGACACGGACCGCTCTCGGGCGTGACCGAGCTTCGCGCGTCCCGCGCCATGCTCAGGATCGTTCACGAACGCGTGCAGAACCTGATCCGCGCCGGCCGTTCCCGCGACGAGGTCATCGCGGCCAGGCCCACCGGCGATCTCGATGCCGTCTGGGGCGGCGGCTTCATGAAACCGGACCAGTGGGTCGGCATCGTCTACGACGGCATGACCAGGTAGAACCGTTTCGAGATCACTCGAAGTCGCGATAGCCCAGGCGGTCCTTGCGCCCATCGGCGATGTCGTTCGGGTTGCTGATCTCGTACCCGGTGAGTACGCCGGTGTTCGTCGGGTCGCCGCTGGTGGTCTGCTGGCTGCACCCGGCGAGAACGGCCGCGAGCAGAACCGCGCCGGCAGCGGCGAGGGTGGGATGTACGCAACGGCTCATGGTCTGCTCCTTCCCTAGCCTTGGCATCGGGGCTTGACGGGGGATCCTAGCAGCCCGTTGAAGAAGTGCTTCGATGGCGAGAGCGCGACCAGATTCGTCAGATCAAGGAGCCGGATCGAAGGCATATCCCGGAGATACGGCGAGATTCGGCGACGCCGAGCTGGCGGATCTGG
>JADFOJ010000151.1 GCA_022562915.1 Planctomycetota bacterium
GGCGGTCAGGCTCTGCGACCGGATGCAGGTCCGCGGCTGGCTGCGCCTCGCCGAGGGCGGCCTGCGGCTCACGCCCGCCGGTGAGCACCTGGCGCTGCAGGTCATCCGCGCGCACCGCCTCTGGGAACGGTACCTGGCGGACGAGGCCCGCATGCCGCTGGCCGACGTGCACGCCGAGGCGGACCGCCGCGAACACCGGCGCGACACCGAGTCGATGTCCGCGATGGACGCGGCGCTGGGCCATCCGCAGACGGACCCGCACGGTGATCCCATCCCGACCGCCGAGGGTCTCCTGGCGCGCACGGAATCGCATCCCCTGACCGCATGGCCCGTGGGTCGGGTCGCCGTCATCGTTCACCTGGAAGACGAGCCGGAGGCGGTGTTCCTTCAGATCGCCGCGCTGGGTCTGCACCCGGGACAGCGAATCAAGGTGATCGAATCCGACGAGCAGCGGATCGTGTTCACCGACAACGCCGAGACGCACGTGCTGGCGCCGATCCTCGCCGGAAACATCTTCGTCACCGCCGCCGCCGAGGTCACGACGCCAACGACCATCGACCGGTTGACGGCATTGCCGCTGGGCCGCAGCGCCGTCGTCCACAAGCTGGACGACGCACTTCAGGGGTTCACGCGGCGGCGTCTGCTCGACCTCGGTCTCACGCCGGGCACCGACATCACCGCCCAGTACGCCGGTTTCCTCGGCGACCCCGTGGCGTTCAGGGTGCGGGGCTCGTTGATCGCGCTGCGGCGCGACCAGGCCCGGCACGTGCTCATCCGGACCAACGACCATGACTGAGTGCGCGAGCTGTTCGAGCTGCGCGTCCGCCGCGGCACTGAGCCGGATGGGGCTCGACATCGGCAAGTACGACTACGTCGTGGCACTGGCGGGTAACCCGAACACCGGCAAGAGCAGCGTGTTCAACCAGATCACCGGGCTCAGGCAGCACACCGGCAACTGGCCGGGCAAGACCGTCACCCGGGCCGAGGGCGGGTACCGGTTCAACGGCAGCCGGTACAAGCTCGTCGATCTGCCGGGGACCTACTCGCTGCTCTCGGCCGCCCAGGACGAGGAGATCGCGCGCGATTTCATTCTCTTCGGCCGCCCCGACTGCACGGTCGTCGTCACCGACGCGACCTGCCTGGAGCGCAACCTCAACCTCGTGCTGCAGGTGCTCGAAATCAACGATCAGGTCGTCGTGTGCGTGAACCTGATGGACGAGGCGCGGCGCAAGGGTCTCGACGTCGACGTCCGCGCGCTGGCCCGCGACCTGGGCGTTCCGGCGGTGGGCACGGTCGCCCGCACCGGCGACGGTCTGCCGGAACTGCTCGCCGCGGTGCACGAGGTCGTCGCCGGCAGCATCACGCCCGCGCCGCACCGCCTGCTGCCCGACGGTGATCTCCGGAAGTCACTGTCGGAACTGGTGCCGCTCATAGAGCGGGCCGTGCCGGGGGTGCCCAACCCGCGGTGGATCGCCATGAGACTGCTGGACGGAGACCACAACGTGGAGCGGGCGCTGCTCAAGGGTGACCTCGCCGACATCGCCCATCGGCAACACGAGCCGGTGCCCCGGATCCCCTTGACGATCGGCGTGGAGGGACGGCGATGAGCACCAACTCAGCCGACGTTGCCGACACACACGCCGAGGTACTGCTGGAGCGGGTGCGCGAGCTTCGCCGCGGCCTCGCGGAAAACTTCCGCGACGACCTCGTGCAGGCCATGTACGACGAGGCCCAGACGATCGCGGACCGCGCCGTGACGCGGTCGGGCGACGTCCGGATCGACTGGGACCAGCGGATCGATCGGCTGCTCACGTCGTCAACATTCGGCCTGCCCTTGATGCTTGCGCTGCTTGGCGTCGTGTTCTGGATCACGATCGTCGGCGCCAACTACCCGTCGCAGATGCTCGCGACGATGCTGTTTGCGGTCGAGGACCTCGGCAGCGGGTTCTTCGAGAACCTCGGCGCCCCGTGGTGGCTGACGGGCTTCGCGTGGCACGGTGTGTACCGCGGGCTCGCGTGGGTCATCGCGGTGATGCTGCCGCCGATGATGATCTTCTTCCCGATGTTCACGATCCTCGAGGACCTTGGGTACCTGCCGCGCGTCGCCTTTAACCTCGACCGGCTGTTCAACACCGCCGGCGCCCACGGCAAGCAGGTCCTGA
>JADFOJ010000105.1 GCA_022562915.1 Planctomycetota bacterium
ACCTACCCTGCTACGCTTGACCACTCGGAGACGGCTCTCGACGCCCGCCGTCGATGGTCTTGCGAAAGGAGAACGCTCTCGATGAGGCCCAGCCCCACCGTGCGGAGCCTGTTCACACCGGTTGCCGTCCTTGCCGTCGGGACGCTCGCGCCGCCCTCGGCGGCCCAGCAGTTCGTCGAGACGACGGCCACCCGGTTCCCCTCGCCCAACCCGGCCGAGTACACCAACCAGCTCACCATCGGCGACATCGACGGCGACGGCGACCTGGACATCATCTTCGCCAACGGCGGCGGGTTCGGCACGCCGGGAACGCCCCTTCGCCAGCGTATTTACATCAACGGCACCATCGGCGGCGACGGTGTCTTCAAGGATGAGTCAGGCCCGCGGCTCGGCTCGTTTGTCGGGATCGTCCGCGGCGTGGAACTCGGCGACATCGACGGCGACGGCGACCTGGACCTGATCTTTGCCCAGGATTTCAACAGGCTGCCGGGGTTGTTCGTCAATGACGGCAACGGGTTCTTCACCGACGTCAGCGCCACCCAGTTGCCGCAGATCACGCTCTCCAGCAGCCGGGCCCAGTTCGGCGACATCGACAACGACGGTGACCTCGATCTGTACATCACCAGCGGCACCTCGAGCCGCTTCACGTGCGGGCAGTACCGGGTGTACGTCAACGACGGCAACGGCTTCTTCACGGACGAGACGAGCACTCGTCATCCGATCGGCAACGTCTGCAACAATATGGACTGCATCTTCGGCGACATCGACAACGACTTCGACCTCGACATCAAGACGTCAAGCACGGGCATCAATAACAGCCGCCTCTATCGCAACGACGGTACCGGTGTGTTCACGCTCGACTCCACCGTGCCGGCGGATTCCAGCGCGTACTCCTACGATTTCGGCGACATCGACGGTGACGGCGACCTGGATCTTCTCGGCGTCAACGCCGGGACGGGCGCCACGGAGTTGTTGTTGGTGAACGACGGCACAGGCGGCTACGCCAACGTGAGCGGTCAGATCTCGCCGAACCCCCAGCAGGACGACAACGACAGCAAGTTCTTCGACTATGACGACGATGGAGATCTCGACCTGCTGATCGGCCGGCTCGGCAGCGGCGGCGAGAAGATCTACAACAACGATGGTGCCGGGAACTTCACCCAGGTCGCCGGGTTGATCACGATCATCTCCGACTCGACACTGGACATCATGGTCGCCGACCTGGACAACGACGGCGACCTGGACATCGTGACCGCTCAGGGAGAGTCGGGGAATTTCGAGAACCGGATCTACACCAACGTGAGCGGACCCCCCGACAGCCATGCGCCGCGCATCATCCGTACGGAGCAGCGTGACGACACGGACGACACCGCGGGCCCGTACGTGATCCGGGCGCTGATCCTGGACGACATGACGTCTGACCGCAACTTCTTCGACAGGGGGATCACACTGAACTACTCCGTGGGGCCCGGCCCCGCGCAGCAGGTCTCGATGATCTACAGCGGGGGCCAGGTCTATCGCGGCGAGATTCCGGGGCAGCCCGGCGGCGGGATCGTCTCGTACTTCGTTTCAGCGACCGACTGGGCACGGAACACCGGCACCGGCGAGACGCTCGTGTTCGAGATCACCGGCGGCGTGATCCCAGGCGACCTGGACGGCGACGGATTCGTGACGATTCTCGACTTCCTGCTCCTGCTGGGCCAATGGGGCGAGTGTGATCGGCCCTGCCCGCCGAGCTGTCCTGGCGACATAGACCAGGACTGCCTCGTCGGCATCACGGACTTCCTGCTCCTGCTGGCCAACTGGACCGGCTGACACACACGTCCGCCCCGGCACGACCGGAGAATGCCCTCGCGTAGCTATGGACACGGAAGCCGATGTCGTGCTAAATAGATGTGAAAGAAGAAGAACTCCCCCCAAGGAACGTTGAAGGAGTCACGGACAGAGAATTGGATTTCCTACGGGGGCTTTCGGCTCCCGCGGCGCCCCCCTGACCGGAGTCGTTGGCCTCCTTTTTTCTTTTTTCTGTCCGGCATTTCCGAAGGCAAGTCCTTCGAGGGGAGGAAGGTCCCGTCGTGCTCGGCTGTTCGCAGCCGGGCACGACGCTTTTTGAGCGGTGCTTGAGCGCTCCGTACGGCCTCCGGCCGACACTCGCTCTGGTACGCGACGGCGGGGCCGTCGCTGATCGGGCGTCTATGGGCGCCCTGTCGAATCTCTGTGTGGCACGGTTGAGCGAGTCGGCCTTGCGACTCGCTCGGCCGTGGAGCGACGTTCAACCACGGCCGAGTCCGCCGGCTTCGCCGTCGGCCTCAACCGTGCCACACAGATTCTGCGCTGGACGCACAAGCAAGAAACCGTGCCACCGGAGTCTGACGGCCGAACTGCGCTACAACTCCCCCAGCCCCTCCGCGATGGCGTAGCGGACCAGCTCGACACGATCGTGGAGGCCCAGCTTCTTGAGGATTGACTTGCGGTGGTTGTCGATCGTCATCGGGCTGCGGCACAGCCGCTCGGCGATCTCAGTCCGTGACATGCCGTTGGCGATCATCCGGAGGATCTGCTTTTCGCGGGCGGTCAGCTTGGCGAGCCTGGAGCCCTCGGGCCGCCTGCGGGCCATGACGTCGGGGCTCACGACCGACTCGCCGAGAGCTACCCTCCTGATACCGTCGATGACCTCGTCCGGTGAATCTCCCTTGGTCAGGTATCCCCAGGCGCCGGAGGAAAACGCGCTGTCAAGGTACTGGTCCCGCACGTGCGCGCTGAGCAGGATCGCCCGGACGTCGGGGCACCGGTGTCGCAGATCGTGAATCGCCTCGAAGACGTCGGCGCCCGGCATCTCGATGTCCATGAGGACCACGTCGGCCTTCGTGCGCCGCACGTGCGCAACGAGGTCGTCTGCGGTCTCGCGGTGACCGACGAACTCCATCCCCGGTTCGATGTCCAGCCGGGCCCGCAGCCCGGCCACGAGGAACGCGTGGTCATCAACGCACAGAACCCGGATCGGTCTGGACTCGGTTGTCGTGGTCATGATGGCACCGGTGTGACCTCGCAGACGGCGGACTTGATCGCGTCGAGGTTGGACGCGTCCTCGACCACCACGGCGCCGAGCCCCGTCCACGCCGTGCCGGCCGACCCCATCACGATGATCCTCCGCTGGTCGTGCCGGGTCAAGAATTTCCGGGCCGCGGAGAGATTCTTCGCCGACGCCTCGGTGACCCAGATGTCGCTCTGTCTGGGGTCGCCGTCCTCGGCCACCGAGACGGCGTACCCCGCCGATTCCAGGACATTGGTCACCCACGCCGCGGTCCGCTGGTCGCCGAGCGAGACCGCCGCGCGATCCTGGGCCCCGTTGCGTCGACGGCGGGCCGTACCCGGGACGCGCGCGGTGGGGAAGACCAGCCGGACCGTCGTCCCCTTGTCCGGCGCCGAGTCGATCGTGATCATGCCGTGACTGCGGCGCACGACGCCCAGCACGAGCGACAGTCCCAGGCCCGTGGACAGGGTTCTCTTCTTGGTCGTGAAGAACGGGTCCAGCGCGTGGCGGCGAACCTTGTCAGTCATCCCGATGCCCTTGTCGCTCACGGTGATCGTGACACGGTGCATCGCGTCGTCGCCTTTCGCCCGAAGGTGAATCTCGCCGCCGGAGGGCATCGCCTCCGCCGCGTTGGTCACCAGGTTCATGACGGCCTGCGTGAGCCGGTGTGGCGCCACGGTGATCAGCGGCAGATCGTCGGGAATGTCGGCGTGAATGGTGACGTTCTTCGGAACCATCTTGGAGATGAGCGGTTGCACCTGGCCCCACCACGCCGCCGGCGACGTGATCTCGAGCGTCGCTTCGGTGTCCAGGGGATCCGCGGCGAAGAGGCGAAGCCCGCTGCTGAGCTTCTGCAGGTACTCCACCGAGTCGCGCGAGCTCTTGACGACTTCCCGGACGTCGTCGGGCAGGTCGTCCCAGTTCAGGGCGTCGAGCCGGCACCGCAGCGGGAACAGCACGTTGTTCATGTCGTGACCGAGCCCGGCCACCAGCGTACCCAGCGAGGCGAGGCGGTCCGACACCCGCAGCCGCTCCCGGCTCTCGGCGAGCCGGGCCTCGGCCTGCTTTCGCTCGATGGCGATCCCCGCCAGGTGCGCGGCGGATGCAATGAGCGTGATGGCAGACTGGTCCGGTGCGCGCGACTCGCGATAGTAGATGGCGAACGTTCCCAGGATCTCACCGGTGGACGAGTGGATCGGTTCCGACCAGCATGCGCCGAGACCGGCGCGGCGGGCGACGTCGCGGAACCCAACCCAGTAGGGGTGGGTCATGACATCCTCGACGATGACACGCTCACCCGTGAAGGCGGCGGCCCCGCAGGAGCCGGCCGCGGGGCCGATCTCGAGGCCGTCCACCGCCTCGTTGTAGAAGTCAGGCAGGCTCGGCGCCGCGCCGAGACGCAGGCGCCGGGTGTCTTGGTCGAGCAGGAGCACGGAACAGAGCGTCCGGGGCTGGACACTCTCGACGACCTCCACCAGCACAGTGAGCACCTCCGGCAGAGGCGCGTCCGCCGCAATCCGCTGAAGCACACGGTTCCATCCGCTCTGGATCGCCTCGGCGCGCTTGCGATCGGCGATCTCGGCCGTCAGTTGCTTGTTGGCGGTCACGAGATCGGCCGTGCGCGCGGCGATGCGCCGCTCGAGATGTTCCTTGGAATCCAGCAGGTCCTGCCGGGCCCGCTGGCGCTCGGTGACGTCACGCACGATCTCCGTGATGAAACGACCCTCGCCGGTTCCACGGACCGTGAAGGACAACTCCGACGGGAACTCCGAGCCGTCCTTGCGTACCGCCGTGAGATCGAGCATCTGGCCGGCCTTGTCGCTGCCGTGGACGGCCATCCTTCGTATGCCGGCGTCGTGCGCTGCGCGGAAGCGCTCGGGGACGATCAGCCGCAGCGGTTGCCCGACGGCCTCCTCGGCGGTGTAGCCGAAGATCTTCTCGGACGCCTTGTTCCAGAGTGTGATCGTGCCCTCGTGATCGCTCACGATGACTGCCTCGCTGGCGGTGTCGATGATGGAGCCCAGCTTTTGCTCGCTGGCGCGCCGCCGCTGTTCCTCTTGTCGCTGCTCGGTCATTTCCCTGGCGACCCACAGCACGCACGGGTCCCGTGTGCTGCCGAACGGAGCGGTGTGGGCGGCGAACCACTTGTCGTGTCCACCGATCGTGAGCGGGTATTCCAGCGTCTGCGTCCGGCCGGTCTCGATCGTCCGGTCGATGACCGCCTGTACTTCGGACGCGATCGCGCCGGGCAACCGCGTGTGGATGTTCTGCCCGACCAGGTCGTCGGTGGGGTCGACCAGCAGCCCCGGTGTGGCGGTGAAGATCTCGCGAATGTCACCAGCCGCGCTCAGGACCAGGATGACGTCCGGAACGGCCGAGAGCACGGAACGGAAGCGGGCCTCGCTCTCGCGCAGACCGCGCTCGGTTTGCCGGTGCCGGGCGGATTCGATCCTGGCGCGGAACACCAGCACGACCACGGTGACCACCAATACTGCCGAGAGCAACGTGAGCGCGGCCGGCGTCGTCCACGGGCCGCCCAGCGCTTGGGAGATGCTCGGCGACCCGCCGGGCGACCCGAGCGCGGACTCGAAGACCGCAAGGTGGGCAAGCGCCCCGACGAGCGCCGTCGCCCGCAGGTAGAGTGAGCCGTATGGTTGCCGTGGCGGTTGCATGTCACTCCGGAATGAGGCCGAATACTTCTTCTTATTATGGTACCTGTCGGCGGTCGGGGCGAGACTTTTTTCAACCCCGCACGACTGCCCGCGAGGCCGGACCGTGACCACTGGACGTGCCCAACCCGAAACCGGCGTCCGGCCGCTGCTGGAGGTCTGGTCGATCGCCTGGCCGACCGTGCTGACCATGACCAGCTACACGGTCATGCAGTTCGTCGACAAGCTCATGATCGCCCAGGTCGGACCGCTGGAGCTCGCGGCGCTGGGCAACGGCGGAATCTGGGCATTTACGCCCATCGCGTGCGCGCTGGGGGTGCTGACCGTCGTCAACACCTACGTGAGTCAGAACCTCGGCGCCGGAACGCCGGCCAACAGTCCCAGGTATGCCTGGGCCGCCGTCTGGATAAGCGTCGCGGCGTGGGTCATGTTGCTCGCGCCGTGGGCGATCATGCTGCCGTGGTTCTTCCGGGCAATGGGCCACGGCGAACATCTCGTGCGCATGGAATCCGGGTACGGTCGCATCCTGCTCCTCGGGGCCGTGATCATGCTGGCCAGCCGCGGGCTGCACCACTATTTCTTCGGCATGCACCGCCCGCGGATCGTGACGGTGTCTGCGATCGTGGGCAACCTCGTCAACATCGGCGCCAACTACGTGCTGATCTTCGGCCACGAGGGGTTGCCGGCATGGGGGCTGCCCGGCGTGCCCGGCGTCCCGCCCATGGGGATCTATGGCGCGGCCCTGGGAACCGTGCTGGGCACCGTGTTCGAACTGGCCATTCCGGCCTGGGTGTTCCTCGGCCGGAAGATGAACGCAGCGTACCGGACCAGGACCGCGTGGCGCTGCGGGCTGGGGCCGGCTCGTGATCTCCTCCGGATCGGTTGGCCCGCGGCGGCGCAGTTCGGCAACGAGGTCGCCTGCTGGAGCATCTTCATGTCCGCCATCGTGGGTATCTTCGGCGAGGACCACATGACCGCCGGATGGGCTGCGCTGAGCTACATGCACCTGAGCTTCATGCCCGCCGTCGGCTTCTCGGTGGCCGTCACCTCGCTGGTGGGCAAGTACATCGGCGCCGGCCGGCCCGACACCGCCGTCGCGCGGGCCCGGCTCGGTCTGCGGATGGCCATCGGTTACATGACGGTGTGCGCGGTGATCTTCGTCGTGTTTCGCCACGGGCTGATCGGGCTGTTCGTCGCCGGAGAGGATCTCCCGCCGGAACAGGCCCGGCAGATCATCGCCATCGGCGGCCGGCTCATGATCTGCGCGGCCGTGTTCCAGACGATGGACGCGGTCGGCATCACCTACACCGGGGCGCTGCGCGGCGCCGGTGACACCATGTGGCCGAGCATGGTGACGATCGTCTACAGCTGGGTCTTCGTCGTCGCGGGGGGCTGGTCCGTCGCCGTGCTCTGGCCGCAACTGGAGTCGGTCGGCCCGTGGGTCGCCGCGGCGGTCTACCTGATCGTCTACGGCCTGACCATGTGGCGGCGGTTCGAGAGCGGCCGCTGGCGTTCGATCAAGCTGGTTTAGGGGTATTGTCCTAAATTGAGTGATTAGCCCTTTAGGTCAGCAAGAAATCCTACATTCCGCACTCAAGCCGGGGTGGTCTGGCGAATTTCTCACGGGTGGTCGCGGCGGTGATCACCTGTAGAGCGTTGGTGGCACCTCCGCGAGTTCGAGCAGCAGCTTCTGGGTGTCATTGAGTTCGATGGGGAAGCTGACGATCCGATCGCGTTCTCGAAACTCGTAGCAGGCGACGTCGGCGAAGTTCTCAAGGATGCGTGGAGTGGTGGGCGTTGCGGTGTGACGTCCTTCGGGGAGGATCGTCAGTTTTGCGATGCCGCGAACCGCCATGGCGTTCCTCACCTGCCTCTCCAGCAGTGCCGAGAGCATGATCGCCACGAAGTAGACGTGGAGCAGGCCCACGACCCGGCTTGGCTTCTTGAGGAAGATGGGGGTGATGGCGTACTCGGACTTGGTCAGGGCGAAGCGCTTCTCGATGTACGGCTGGTACTTGTAGATCTCGAGTATCTGCCGCTTGCCGCGGCTCGTCGCGGGAATGTTGGTGACGAGCGGGAACACGCCATCGGTCCGCGACTCGCGGTGCAGGGCGTCCTTGTCGCGGCTGATCTCCAGGCGGAAGCGGCGGTGTCGTATCGTCTGCATCGGATCACCCGGCCTGGGACGACCCCGGCGAAGGTATCGATGCTCCACCTCGGTGAACGCAATGATTCGGACATGCAGAAAGGCGCGGACATGATGGCTCGCCAGCACCCGTCGCATCCTGGTCTGGAT
The DNA here is from genome assembly GCA_022562915.1 of Planctomycetota bacterium. GTDB lineage: Bacteria > Planctomycetota > Phycisphaerae > Phycisphaerales > SM1A02 > JADFOJ01. The sequence continues at coordinate 8,000 of JADFOJ010000105.1, forward strand.
CTCCTTGCGGCTGCGCACGCGTCGCCGAGCGATGCTCCGGCCGATCTCCTGGATCTCCAGCTCGGCCGCGTGGAGTCGTTGCATTCGCACATGACGGTCCAGTGTGGCCTTCTGCGAACTGCGGATCCAGATGATCCGATAGCCGTCCCGCGCCGTCAGTTGCGGCCCCGCGTTGGTACTTGAGTAGATGTCGGGGGGCTCACCGGCTCGCCGTGCGTTCGGTACCTCGTGGATCTTGCGCCATCGCACCGGCGAGGTGCTGCTCCGCAGCTGCTCCCGGAACAGCGTGTCCTCATGCCACGTTCGCGGCATGACCGTGACGAACTGACCGCCGGCGGAGGCAACGTGACGGAGGTTCTGCTCGGTGCACAGCTTGCTGTCGGCCACATAGACGAACTGCTCGGTACCCAGAAGCGTCCGCAGCGAGTTGACGTTGCGGACGTGGACGGTGCTGTCCGACTGGTTCCCGCTGAAGATGTGGTGCAGCAGAGGGACGGCTCCGTCGGCACTGATGTTGAGTCCGAACACCAGTTGTTTGAGATCAGGGCGGTGGTCCTTGTTGAATCCGCGCGTGATGTGCGGTTCGGCAACAGAGTTGGCATACTGGCCGAAGAACGTCACCGTGGTGGTGTCGAAGTGGACCCGGGAGGTGTCAAGCCGGAAGTGCTTGATGGCCCGCAGGGCCAGGCGGAAGAAGACGTTCCGTCCTCGCCTGCTCGCGAGGGCCTCGAGGCTGCGCGCGATCCGATCGTCGTTGAGGTGACTGATCTGCGGCGCACTCAGGCCGAGGGCATCCGGATCCCTCCGCAGCGCCCACTCCCGGATCCGGTACATCGGTCCGCGCGAGACCAGGACGTTGTGCACGAGTGTGCCAAGAACCTCGGCATGATCGAGGCTGCGTTCCAAGCCGGAACCGAGGCAGTCACGGATGACGGCCGGGAAGTTCATGCGCTCGATGTAGTGCTGGATGATCGGATGGGCGCCGAGGTGGTGCCTTGTGAGGGCGGGACGTGCAGGTGTCCGGACCATATCCGCCTCCGATGCGGTTGACTTGTATCGGTATATAGTATATCATCATACAAGACCGATGAACAAGAGAATTCCACCGATTCTGTCGACACTCCGCCGGCTGCAGAAGCAGCAGGCCAGGCTGCTCAAGCGGGTACTGGTGACGGACCCATTGCTGTGCGGAAGTCTCTCGCTCGTCATGCGCACCTGCGGCAAGCCCAACTGCCACTGCGCGACCACGCCGTCACACGAGGCGTGGGTGCTGGCGACGAGCCGGCAGGGGCGAAGCCGGTGCCAGGTTGTCCGGCAGAACGATGTCGATGAGGTGCAGCAACGCGTGGCCATCTACAAGGACTACCGACAGACCTTGCGTGCCCTCGAAGCCGTCGCCACCGAACAAAAGCGATTACTGCGTGGCCTCATGGAGGAACGAAACCTGCACTATGAATAGCGCAAGTCGTTTGACATCAGGAACATGCCACATCCGGATATTCGCCAGACCACCCCGGCTTGAGTGCGGAATGTAGGTGGTTACACTCGATACTGACAATTTCGAGAGTGAAGTTCTTCAGAGCGAGCAGCCGGTGCTCGTTGATTTCTGGGCTGACTGGTGTCCGCCCTGTAAGGCGATCGGACCGGTCATCGAAGAGATTGCGACGGAGTTTGAGGGCGTCGCGAGAGTCGGCAAGGTCGACGTAGACCAGAACAAATCGCTGGCAGAGCGCTACGCCATCGGTTCGATCCCGAGCCTGTTGTTCTTCAGGAACGGCGAAGTCGTCGATCGCGTTCAGGGCGTGGTTTCCAAGAGCGATCTTACTGTCAGGCTGACGGCGTTGTCGGCAAGGACGTCAGTCGAGAATTGACGATGACCGGCCTGGGCTAGCAACGCGGCCCCATCCAACGAAAAGGAGAAGAAACGATGTCGAATCTTAAGCAGTACGTCTGGGATGGTCTCAACGAATACCATAACCGAAGGGAAGTGAGATG
>JADFOJ010000106.1 GCA_022562915.1 Planctomycetota bacterium
CTTCACCACCGACCCAGTGCACCTCGGCTTTCAGCATGCCGTCGTTGCGCGGTACGGTGACGACGACGTTCTCGATCAGGCACCGGGCGATGCGCTTTCTGTCCTGGGGTCGGGTGCACGGGGCTTTCCAGAGGCTCGTCACGTTCTCGCCGTACCGCCGAAGTTGCTGCTGTTCCTGCGGCGACAGCGGCCGCTGCAACGCCCTGATCTGTTGTCCCGCATGGGCCTCAATCGCGTGCAGCGCAGAAAGCGCCTCCTCCCAGCGCCGTTCGAGTTCTCGCGCCACCAGCCGGTTGGCCGGATCCACCACATCGTACTGCCGACGGGCCAGGTCGACCTCGTACCGGGCTCGTTCAACCTTGTGTTCCCAGTGGGACCGTTGGGCCTGGCTCTCCTGGTCGTGGGTCCGGGTCGCCTCGATCATGGCGTCCATGCCCACCGGCTGCAGCGCCTCCAGCAGCAACGTCTGTACGGCCCGCTCCAGACGCATGGCGCCAAAGCTCTGACAGATCGGCGCCCCGCTCTGCTGCCGCCCGCCGACGCAGACGTATCGCCAGCACCGCCGCCGGTGGCCATAGCTCACCTTCATTCGCCGGCCACAGCGCGCACACAGCACCATGCCTTGCAGCAGTGATTCACCTTCCCGAGGCGCGCCGGGACTCGGACCGCCGCGCCGGTTGGCGGCGATCTGGCGTTGGTTCCTCTCGTAGACCTCCCATTCGATGTAGTGCTCGTGGTGGTCCTGGATCAGAACGTGCCACTGCTGCCGGGTTCGCTGCCGCCGTCGCTTGGCCGGCCGCTGGGACGCGTCGAGGATCTCCTGAACCTGGGTCCGGCCGTAGACGTACGCGCCCGCATACGTGGGGTTGGACAGCACCCGGCGCAGAGAGCTGTACGCCGGCGGCCTCCAGCGAATCTCGTGCCGCGGCGCGCCGGCGACGGGAACGCTGACGCCTTCGTCCGCCAGCGAGCACTGGACCTGGTGGATCGTGCCCAGTTGCGCAAAGCGCCGGAAGATCAACCCGATCGCCGACCGGACCTCGTCGTCGGGGGTCTTCTGCATGCGACCCGCTTCGTCCCAGATATAGCCCGGAGGCAGCCGAAGCCGGAATTCACCGCGCTTGGCTTTCGCCCGCGTCGACTCCACCAGACGCTGCTTCATGATGTGAAGCTCGGCTTCGCTCATCGTGCCTTTGAGCCCCAGAAGCAGGCGGTCATTGTAATCCCGCGGATGGTAGAGGCCTTCGTGGTCGGCGATGAGGGTGTCCGTGATCGCGCAGATGTCCAGCAGGTGGTACCAGTCCCGGTTGCTGCGGGTCAACCGTGAGACGTCCATGGCCAGAATGATGCCAACCTTGCCCAGCGCCGCCCGGGCCACCATCTCGTCAAAGCCCGACCGTTGGTGGCCGCGGCCGGCGGAACGACCGAGATCCTCGTCGATCAGGACCACCTGATCCGGTGGCCAACCCAGCTGCAACGCTCGCTTCGACAAGGCCGCGCTGGCGCCGCTGGCTTTCGGTGTGCTCGACGACCTGGTGCAGCGAGGATTGGCGGATGTAGACGCACGCCGGACGCGACCGGTGGGCGGCCGTAATCTGATCAGGATTCATCGCTGTGCTCCTGCTCCGCCGGCGGCTGGGCGCTGGCGGTCAGCGACGATCTGGCCATCTGCACGAGGATCGAGATCAGTGTGCCGCGGGTCTGGGCGTCGATCCTTTGCCAGAGTCTCTCGACCCAGATCGATCTGTGCGGATCGAACAGCAGGCGTTGCTCGCTCATGGACACCTCCTTGGTGACTGGAGCGAGCATTGGAACTGATCGAGGCGGCGCACAGGCAGCCCAGGAGATCGGCCAGCGCACGCAAGGCGTCCGGCGTCGCCCGCCGCCCCGATCTTCTTGCCGCCGGCGGCACGGTGCCGATGGGATGATCGGTCCACCGCGAGGGCAGGCGAATCCGCGAGCCGTCCGGAAGCTGCACAATCCAGTACGCTTCGGACGCTTCACGACGCCGCTGGATCACCGGCAGTGTCCGGCCGAACAGCGGGTGCGGCCGGTGCGTCACACGGATCTGCGACGGCCGGTCACGAAAAGCATGGGCATTCTGGTTGGCACTACGGACATCGCAATGGATCGACGTGCCAGACACGCTTGACCAGGGTGGCCCACCGGCGGCGGGCTGCGTTGGCCGAGGGGGACCGCGGCGCCGGAGACTGGGCGTCGTGCGCCTCGTCGCCGGCGGCCTTGGCGCGGATGCCACGGCTCTTGTTGGAGTACCACCCGAAATACCGTACGAGATGCGTCCGGGCGTCGGGGATGTGCTGGGTAAGCTCGGCGATGAAGTCCAGGGCGTCGAAGACCTGGAAGTTGCGGGCGACCCCCGGACTGCCGCCGAAGAGATCGGGGCTCGCCGGCCTGGGGAAGCGTCGGCAGGCTTTCTTCTCGGCGAGGTAGATCACGGTGCCCTGCCCGGTGACGCGGACGAGCCGATCGAGACTGAACGGGCAGCGGAGCATGTAGTGCGCGAGCCGCTCGCGTCCGGCGCCGTCGTCGGCGTCCAACCGCACGGCATGATGGACGCCGAAACCCGAGTGGTTCCAGCCGAGCATCTGCGTGACGAGCGACTGGTCGATCTTGCCGCGCTTCAGCAGCAGGTCGAAGACCTTCTTCTGCCAGAGCTTCTCGAAGGGCTCGTCGTCGAGTGCGGGTAGCCCGATGAACGAGCCGTCGCGTGTAAACACGCCGTCGGTGACCAGCGCGTGAAGATGTGGATGGAAGTGGAGAAGCTCGCCGAAGGTGTGGATGGCCGCGATCATGCCCGGCGTCACGTCCCGGCGGTCCAGGACGGCGCGGTAGACCTCGAGCACCGTCTGCCAGGCGAGCCGGGGAAGCTCGCCGAGAAGCCTCCGGTCGAAGCGGAAGAAGATCCTTAGACGCTTGGGGATCGTGAACACGAACTGTCGGTGGGCGACGGGGGCGCACAGATCACGGGCGATGTGCTCGGCCATGACCAGTGCGCGCTTCTGGTGGCAACTTGGGCAGAGGCAGCGTCGGCGGCAGGAGAAGGCGACGAAGAACTCGTATCGGCACCGCGGGCAACGCACACGCGCGAAACCCTCGCGGAGATCGCCGCAGGCGAGGAACTTCTCGACCGTTGCTGCGATGACGGGTCGCCAGAAACCGTATCGCTTCTGGTAGCGCTCGTCGTAGACGCGCTGGAACTCGTCGAAGTATCGATCGAGCAATTGCCACAGCGGTGATGCCCGCGGCCGGCGCGGGCGGTAGACGGTGGCTCGCCTGGGGGCAGGGCACACCATGGCGGCAGGGCCCTCCGGAACTGCCCGGCAATCGGAGCAGGTCCGGTGGGTCCCGGCCGGAACGGATACCGGATAAAACCCTAGTTGGCGGAGTGAACTGGTTCGCTGGGCCGGCCAAAACGCTGTCCACGGGCGAGCGAGTTCGCCGCAGGCGGATCCGCCGTGTTTGGGCGTCGCACCATGGCCGAACCCGGACACGCCCAACACCGGCAATTCGCCCGGCGGCGGACCCATCGTGGACATGGGTGCCTTCGAGGTCCAGGCCATGCCGGCGTGTCCGTGGGATCTCGACGGAGACGATGACGTCTTCGTCACGGACCTGCTGCTGCTGCTCGGAGACTTCGGCTCCTGCAGCGACTCCCCGGCGGACTTTGACGGCGACGGTTGTGTCACGGTCGCGGACCTCCTGGCCATGCTGGGCAATTGGGGGCCGTGCCCGTGAGCTGCACGGCGGATGCCAGGGCCGTCCCCGTGCCGCCGACCGGGTCGTCCGGCGGATAGAATGTTGGCACTTGTCCGTGCCAACGCCAGGGGGTGCAACGTCACCGCCACGTGGCGGGCGCACAAGATCGGCGCCGGGTTCGCCAACCCCTGCTACTGCCAGATCCATCCGACGTGCATCCCCGCCGCCGGGGAGCACCAGGCGAAGCTCACGCTCATGAGCGAGTCGCTGCGCAACGACGGGCGCATCTGGGTTCCGCGAACACAAGGCGACACGCGGCGCCCCTCGGAGATCCCGGGCCAGGAGCGGTACTATTTTCTCGAGGAGCGCTACCCTCGATTCGGGAACCTCGTGCCGCGCGACGTCGCCTCGCGCAACGCCAAGGACGTCTGCGACAAGGGGCTCGGTGTCGGCCCCACCGGCTACGGCGTGTATCTCGACTTCCGCAACGCCATCCGGGACCGCGGCGCCGAGGTCATCGAGAGCCGCTACGGCAACCTCTTCGAGATGTACCAGCGGATCACGGACGACGACCCTCGCCGCGAGCCGATGAGAATCTACCCGGCCCCGCACTACACCATGGGCGGCTTGTGGGTCGACTACAACCTCATGACGAGCCTGCCCGGTCTCTTTGCGATCGGCGAGGCGAACTTCTCCGATCACGGCGCCAACCGGCTCGGCGCCAGCTCGCTGATGCAGTGTCTCGCCGACGGGTACTTCATCATTCCCGTCACGATCGCCGACTACATCAGCAGGCATCCGCACGGCGAAGTGACGACCGACCACCCCGCGTTCGCCGAAGCCGAGCACGTCCTGCGCGAGCGGACCGGCCGGCTGCTGTCGATCCGCGGCACCAGGAGCACCGAGTCGTTTCACCGCGAGCTGGGCACGCTCATGACCGATCACTGCGGCATTTCGCGCAACGAGGCGGGTCTCCAGGAAGCGCTCAAGACTATTCCCCACATACGCGAGGCATTCTGGAAGGATCTCACCGTGAACGGCAGCGGCGCCGAGCTGAACCAGTCCCTTGAGCACGCCGGTCGTGTCGCGGACTTCCTCGAGTTCGCCGAGCTGATGTGCCTCGACGCCCTGACGCGCGAGGAGTCGTGCGGCTGCCACTTCCGCGAGGAGCACCAGACCACCGACGGCGAAGCGCTGCGCAACGACGAGGAGTTCGCACACGTGGCGATCTGGGAATACACCGGCGAGGACCGGCTTCCCGTGCTGCACAAGGAACCGCTTCACTTCGAGGCGCTGCCGCTGGCCCGAAGAGACTACAAGTCATGAAGTTCCGCCTCCGGGTCTGGAGACAAAGAAGAGCCGCCGAGGCGGGAAGAATGGTTCGTTACGAGATCGACCACATCAGCCCGGACACCTCCTTCCTGGAGATGATGGACCTGCTCAACGAGCGGCTCACCCAGCAGGGTGACGACCCCGTCGCGTTCGACTCCGACTGCCGGGAGGGCGTCTGCGGCACCTGCTCGATGGTCAGCAACGGTCGGCCGCACGGGCCGTCGGAGGGCACGACCACCTGCCAGCTCTACATGCGGCAGTTCCCCGACGACTCGACGATCACCATCGAGCCGTGGCGCGCCGGGGCGTTCCCGGTCGTGCGCGACCTGGTCGTCGACCGATCCGCGTTCGACCGGATCATGCAGGCCGGCGGCTACGTGACCGTCCACGCGGGCCCCAAGCCCGATCCCAACACGATGCCGATCGAACCGGAGGTCGCGGAACTCGCACTGGACGCCGCGACGTGCATCGGCTGCGGCGCATGCGTGGCGGCGTGCCCCAACGGCGCCGCCATGCTGTACACCGCCGCGAAAGTGTCGCACCTGGGACTGCTGCCGCAGGGCCGGCCCGAACGGTACACGCGCGTGATGAACATGGTCCGCCAGATGGAAACCGAAGGCTTCGGCTCCTGCCGGAACTACGGCGAGTGCGAGGCGTCCTGCCCCAAGCAGATCAGCATCAGCTTCATCTCGCGAATGAATCGGGATTACATTCGGGCCACCCTCGTCGAGCCGGTGGATCCGCGCGGAACCATGGACCCGCAATAGACGCCGGCACCCGGCGCCACAGGTTGGTACCTGGCGCCACAGGTGGGTACTTGGCGCCATACGTGGGTATCCGGTGCCACAGACCGGCTCCGGACAAACGCCGTCGACCCGCTCCGGGAATAGACCCTCACGAAGGAGCATCGAGTCATGAGAGGCAGGAGAATCCGCCTGATCGCAGCTCTTGGCTTGTGCGTCTGCTATGAAACCAGGGCCGGCGTGCTGGAGTTCCACGACAAGGGCGCCTGGATCAATGCGGTTGTCTCATTCACGACCATCGGGTTCGACGGATTCCCGAGCGGCACTATTGTTACAGACCAATGGGTAGACCTTGGTGTCGTGTTCGCTGACGGCAACGACACGACCGGAGGCTTCGATCCGCTTACGTTTCCGGAGGATGGGTGGGGCCTCGACGGCAACGGCAACATCGTGCTGGAGTTCGCCGAGCCGATGGCGTGGATTGCCTCTGATTTTCCCGGGCGTCTACGGATCGAGTTGTACAGCGACGGGAAACTGTTCTACACGAGCGGCATCTTCGGTATCGGAGGCATCGGCAACTTCGGTGGATTGGCGTCAGACCAACTGTTTGACATGGCGGTCTTGATGGACGTCCCGGCTGGAAGCCAAGCCGAGATCGACCATCTGCACTTCGACCCGCCTATCCCGGCCCCCGGGGCGATCCGAGTTCTGGCGATTGCCCTCGTGCGGTGGCCCCGACGACGCGGCCCGAACTGACAGGATCGCGGGCGCTGTTCAAGAGCGTTCACGTGCTTCGGAATGCACTCGCTGGCAGACAACCTCGCGCAAGGTTACGCTGCGGAAGTAGCGACAACGACCTGCGTCACCGAGCTGTATGTCACCGATGTCAACGATATCAACGCCGCCGGACCTGCCTTCGGTTCAACCATGGGATGAGCACAACCAGCGCTGGGTAGGCCATGTCCGCCCCGTGGGGTGGCGCAACCCCCAGCCCGCCGGTCGCTACAACCTGCTCGTCGTGGGGGCGGGGCCGGCCGGGCTCGTCGCCGCGATCGGGGCGGCCGGTCTCGGCGCCAAGGTCGCCCTGGTCGAAAAGCACTTGCTGGGCGGCGACTGTCTCAACGTCGGGTGCGTGCCCTCCAAGGCGCTGATCGCCGCGGGGCGACGGGCCGCCGCGGTGCGCGACGCGGCGGCATTCGGCGTGCGCGTACCCGACGGCGTCGAGGTCGACTTTCCGGCGGTGATGCAACGCCTGCGGCGACTGCGCGCCGACATGAGCGCACACGACTCGGCCGAGCGGTTCACCTCGCTCGGCGTGGACGTGTTCCTCGGCGACGGACGGTTCACCGGGCGCGGCCGTTTCGAGGTCGACGGCCGCGAGATCTCTTTCGCACGGGCGTGCATTGCCACCGGCGCGCGGGCCGCGGCGCCGCCGATACCCGGCCTTGGGGAGGTCGAGTACCTCACCAACGAGACCGTGTTCACGTTGACGGCACTGCCGCGGCGGCTGGGCGTCATCGGCGCCGGGCCGATCGGATGCGAGCTCGCCCAGGCGTTCCGGCGTTTCGGCAGCGAGGTGCACCTGGTCGAGTCGATGCACGGCATCCTTCCGCGCGAGGAACCCGCTTCGGCCGAGATCGTCCGGCGGTCGCTTGAGCGCGACGGCGTGACGATCTGCTGCTGCGGGCGCAGGACCCGCATCGCCGCGGACGGCGACGCGATCCGACTGGTCTTCGAGTCGCACGATACCGGCTACGACATCGCCCTGGACGCGCTGCTCATCGCCGTCGGGCGCGCGCCGAACGTCGAGGGACTGGGCCTCGACGCTGCCGGCGTCGAGTTCGATGCACGCGGCATCACCGTGGACGACCGGCTGCGCACGACCAACCCGCGGATCTTCGCCGCCGGCGACGTGGCTTCGAAGTACCAGTTCACACACGCCGCCGACTTCCTCGCCCGGATCGTCATCGGCAACGCGCTGTTCTTCGGCCGTTCCAAGGCCAGTGCCCTGACCATCCCCTGGGCCACCTACACCGAGCCTGAGCTGGCCCACGTCGGAATGACCGCCCGCGAGCTGGACGAGAACAACATCACGTATCGCACCTACGAGGTACCACTGGCTGAGGTGGACCGCGCCGTCCTGGACGGCGAGACCGAGGGGCTCGTCACGATCCATGCCGACCGCAAGGGCCGTATTCTCGGCGCGACGATCGTCGCGGCCCACGCCGGCGACCTCATCGGCGAGGTCTCGCTGGCGATGACCAACGGTCTCCGGCTCGGTGACGTCGCCCGGACGATTCACCCCTATCCGACGCAGGGCGAGGCCATACGAAAGGTCGGCGACCTCTTCAACCGCTCGCGTCTGACCCCGTTGGTTCAAAGTGCACTCGGCCGGTTGCTCCGCTGGCGCCGGTAGGTCCAGGCGCAGACCGCGCGATCATGGGGCCGCGGTTTCCACAACCGCGGGTGAAATTCCGCCATCTCTATGATTGCCGTACGAACGTGATGTTCCCGGGATGGATGTCGAGCAGGTAGATGCCATACTCGCGCAACTCGGAGAGCACCAACTCGACTGTTGGCCACCGGTCTGCGAACTGCTCCTGCTTTTCGGACCGCCACTCGCCGAGCACACCCGCGGGGAAGTCGGGCGCTTCATCGAGACAGGCGCTTGAAAAGTCCAGCAGGAATGGCGGCTGGACGATCGTCATCTCGATCGCCGGCATCTCGTCATCAAACCCGATCATCTGCGGCACTGCGTGGCCACGGACCTGCTCCACGCCGTGCTCACCCAATCGCGGTACGCCGCGCGCTCGTCATGGCAGGTGTGCCTGCGCGCGTGGATCTTGAGGGCGGTCGCCCGACTGGTCGCCCGGACGGTACCATCTTGACCGAAGCCCAGCCGCTCTTCGATGTGCAGGCCGTGCCGAACGGCGTATACTTCGGCACGTGCGGGGACTGCCATGTCCGGACCGGAAGAATCCATCGCTCAGTCATCCTCAACATCAACCGGCTACTCGGCTGATGTGCGTTTGTGGCTGCGGTTGAACGACAGGACCGTACCGCTGGCGCAGATCGGCCCAGACAGAATCATTCTAAGAGACGTGGAGTCGGTGCCCGTGGGCGCTGCCGAACTGATGATGTCCGTCGACGGCAGAGAACGGCGATGGTCGGTGGACGTCGGCCAATCCGACCCCATGTCCCGCACGGTCCCGATCCGCCTTCTCGACGAAGCGGACGCACTCCGGCGCGTGCCGTAGTCTCGACTTGAGCGGCTCGAAATGATCGGAAGATGGTAGGCTGTTGCGCCGAGACCGCCGTGACGACGACCCGCGCCAACCCGGACACCGTCGCCGTCAACGTGACGGGGCGGATGCTCATCGAGTCGCCGCTATTGAACAAGGGGACGGCCTTTACGCTCCGGGAGCGTCGCGAGCTCGGCGTGCTGGGGTTCCTGCCGCCGCAGGTCGAATCGATCGAGGACCAGGTCGCCCGCTGCCACCGGGCGTTGCGCGACAAGCCGACCGGCATCGACAAGCACATCTATCTCCGGCAGCTCCAGGACGAGAACGAGACGCTGTTCTACCGGCTGTTGTCGGACTACATCGACGAGACGATGCCGATCGTCTACACGCCCGTCGTCGGCCAGGCGTGCCAGCAGTTCAGTCACATCTACCGGCGCCCCCGCGGGCTGTTCATCTCGTACCCGCTGCGCGACGAGATGGAGGCGATCTTCGCGAACGTGCACCGCGACGTCGAGGTCATCGTGGTCACCGACGGTGAGCGCATCCTCGGCCTCGGCGACCAGGGCGCCGGTGGCATGGGCATTTCCATAGGCAAGCTGTCGCTGTACACGCTGTGCGGCGGCATCGACCCCGCCCGGACACTGCCGATCCTGCTGGACGTGGGTACCAACAACCAGGAGCGGCTCGACGACCCGTGCTACGTCGGCTGGCGGCACGAGCGGATCAGGGGTCGCGAGTACGACGACTTCATCGAGCTGTTCGTCCGGGCGGTCGAGCGCCGCTTCCCCAAGGTGCTGCTGCAATGGGAGGACTTTGCCTCCGGCAACGCCCAACCGATCCTCGACCGATAACGCAACCGGCTCTG
>JADFOJ010000027.1 GCA_022562915.1 Planctomycetota bacterium
CCCGTTGCCACCCTGGGTGATCCTGCCGTAGATGCCGATGACGGGGTCGGAGCCCGGGACCGCGTTTTTCAGGGCGACGATGAGCGGGAAGCCGCCGCCGTCGAGCACGACGTCGTCGCCGCTGCCGAGGCCATTGAGCAGGATGACGTCCGCGCCGCCGCCCGGGCGGGCCACGACCTGGATAGTCTCAGGGCCCAGCGCAGGGACCGCAGGGGCCTGGAAGTCGCCGGGGTCGGGTAGGACGCCGGTGGCTGGCGTCGACGTACACATCAGGGCGATGCCGGTAAAGACACATCCCAAGAGACGGTTGATCTTTGTCATTCCGTGGGGCTTTCTGGGGAGCAATCGGGGGTGGGGGGAACGATGGCACGAGGCCTCGGTCCACTCCAAGTGACGAATCCGGGACGACCCTGGTCAAGCCAACGGGCCGCTTTGTCGCCGCCCATGCGCCATCGGTCGCGGATTCACCGCGAGAGACTCACCAGTTTGCCACACGTCCAATACCCGATAGTGTTGCTCCGAGACCCTCGTGGCGCCAGAGTATCGCCAGTTTACCAACACAGTCGAAGTCGACTGTGCCGGCCACCGCCGAGATTTCCATCCCGATATCGGACACGAATTGCCCGCACAGCATCGTGTCAAGCTCGAGGTCGAGGTTCAGCGGCGCGCCTTTCTCTTCGCTCCGGGCAAACGGCCCAGGCGCACGACCCGATCGACTCACCCTCGGCGTGGATCAGGATTCGGGTTTGAGCGCAAATCCAGTATGGCCCGGTTCACCGGCCCCACCGGAGGCGGGGCTGTTTCGTTCGTGCAATCCACGAGCAAAGACCGCCGGCGGACCCGTGTGGTCCGCCGGCGGTCGTGTTCATACGCCTGGCCCTTGCTGGTTCAGAGTTCCAGGCCGATCAGGAAGATCATGAGGCTGACGTCGGCAGGGACGACGTCCTTGTTGGACGGGTGCTCGACGTCTCACGCTCGACCGTCCAGGACGACTGGCGCTCCGGCGCGGGCGTGGCTCGGGGTTCGACTGCGGGACGATACGACGACGTGAGCAACTCGCGTCACGAGACGGTCCATCGACTGTTCACGGCGGCGGTTCGGCTCCCCCCCGAAGATCAACCGGCGTACCTCGATCAGGCATGCGCCGACGACGCCGATCTTCGCGCCGAGGTCGAAGCAAAGCTGGCCGAGGACGCGCGCGCGGACGGCGTCTTCGCCGCCGTCGCCGACGAGGGCGGAGCGCGGTTCCTGGCCGTCGCGTTCGCGCGCGACGGCGACCTCGAAGCACCCGCGCCGGCTCTTCCGGAGCGTCTCGGCAAGTACCGCATCCTGCGCCGAATCGGCGAGGGCGGCATGGGCGTCGTCTACGAGGCGGTGCGCGTGATTCGCGAGCAGGAGCCGTCACGGCTCATCGCGATCGACCGTTCCCTGCGCGGCGACGTCGAGACGATCTTCGCGAAGGCGCTTGAGAAGGACAAGGAGCGTCGGTACCAATCCGCGGCCGACCTCGCGGCGGACCTGCGGCACTACCTCGCAGACGAGCCGATCGCGGCGCGGCCGACATCGACGCTGTACCAGCTGCGCAAGTTCGCCCGACGCAACAAGACGCTGGTCGGCGGTGTGGCAGCCACCCTCGCGGTTGCGATCGTCGGCGCCGTCGTGGCGACGCGTTTCGCCGTGTCGGCGACCCACCGGGCCGACGCCCTCGAGCGCTCGAACTACGTCGCCGGCCTCGCGGCCGCGGTCAGCTCGATCGAGCAGGACGAGTTCATCGCGGCTCGGGGTCATCTCGACGGCCTGCCCGAGGGTCAGCAGGCCGTGGTGGCCGCGGATCGCATCCAGCGCTTCCGCCTCGACGATCCGCGCGTCCTCCGCGGACACGCGAGCTACGTGTACACCCTGGCGTTCTCGCCCGACGGCTCGCTGCTCGCGTCCGCCGGATTCCAGGAACGGGAGATCCACGTGTGGGACGTCCACCGGGCGCGACGGCGGTGGCACCTTCCCGGGCTGGGCCGGCAAGGGACGTGGCAGGAGGGGGGTGACTGGCACGCGATCCCCGTGATCGCCTTCTTCGACGACAGCCGACGGCTGATCGCGGCGAGCAGTTCCGAGGTGGCGTCGTACGACATGCGAACCGGCGCCGAGCTCGGATCGTGGGACTCCAACCCGCGCGAGCAGTTCCTCGAGACGCTCGACACGCAACGCCCGGTGCACCTGGCGAGCTCATGGCTGGGGGCGAGCCCGAGCCAACGCCGGGTCGCCGGCGAGCGCGAGAACGGGATCGTGGAGCTGTTCGACACGATCCGCCCGCTCGACGACTGGACGCAGCGCGAGCCGCATTTGGCCCCCGGCGCCGGCATGCGGCAGCGTGCCGACACCCGAGATCTGGGCGAGCCGCGTCTGGCGTCCATCGATGACGCTGTCGAGCAAGTAGATGCAGACACTCGCCACGATCGTGTCACCCTGGAAGAACGAGAAGGGTGTGTAGGCATCGTCCCAGCACCGGGGCCGGACTCCCAAAGGGAGAGGTCGAGGCCGTGGATCGTGCGCATGAACCTCTTGAACGCAGCCCGGGCGTTCAGGTCGCTCCAGTATTCAGTCTTCAGCACGATGTCCATGCCGCTCTCCTCCGCCGCGCCGGTCGCACTCAGTCATGGCCCACCCTCCAGGATGAGGAAGGTCACGAACCACGCCAGCAAGGCCAGCCCGTGGATCATCCAGACGGCGACCGCCCTCCGGCGCTGCCGCCGGGGCTCCCGTCGAAGGAACGCGAACCGGTGGCGAACGAGCATGAGCCCGCCGAGAGCGCTCACCAGGCCCAGGAGTACGAGGGTCACGAGGATCGCCGTCGGAGGACCGGCCCCCGCCAGCCCCTCCAGGATCACCGGAATCACCGTCAGCGCCACCGCGATCCCCGCGAACGTGCACGGTGTCATTGCCAGCAGAAACCACAGGAACCTCGGTGTGGTGACGCCCACCGTGAGCCGGAGCTCGTGGCGACACTCCGGGCAGACGTTGTCGGTCAGGTTCCGCAAGTTGTAGCCGCACAGCGGGCACGGCGTGTCGCGGTCCTGCAGGAAGTCGGCGAGCCGCCCGGTGTCGCCTTCTTTCGTGTCGGCCACGACCTGCGGGGTACTCACCGACTCTTGCTCACGTGCAAGGTGCCACTGCCTGCCTGCTCTTGGAGCCACGCCCATAGCCGCTCGGGCTCTTTCTCTCGCAGCCACCGGTCCTTCACGGCTGCGCTGGCGAAGAGCCCGCCTGCCGTCCAGAACGAGAGCAACTTCTTAATGCGGCCAAAGATGCCGTTCTCGTGGAAACTACGGCGGTCGCGAAGGGCCTCGGCATAGTCCAGCAGGAAGCGCGCAGCCTCCGCCGCCGTAACCTGCCGCCCGCTGAAGATCCACGGGTTGCCGAGCGCTGCCCGGCCGACCATCGTGTACTTGCATCCGGTTTCGCGCCGCATGCGCTCCAGGTCCGCGTGCGTCTCGACGCTGCCGTTGCCACACACCGGCACCTTCACCGCCGCGACCGCCCGCGCTACCCGGCTCCAGTCCGCGCAGTCCCGGTAGCGCTCTTCCTTGGTCCGGCAATGCACGGTGATCATCGCTGCGCCGCCGGATTCCGCGGCCCGTGCTATTTCCTCCAACCCCGCGTCCTCGCGGATGCCGCTGCGTATCTTCGCCGTGACCGGGACCCGCCCGCACGCCGCCGCCACGCAGGCGCGCACGAGCGTCTCGATGCGGTCGGGGTAGTCGAGCATCGCCGACCCGGCGCAGTCCTTGTCCGCGCCCTTTGAGGGACATCCGAAGTTGATGTCGACCAGCGGCGCGCCCGCGCGGATCGCCGCGTCCGCGGACGCCGCCAGCGGACCGGGTTCGCTGCCCATGAGCTGCAAACCCACCGGCTGCCCGAAGCGCCGCGGACCGAGGTGCTCCGTCATCTTCCATTGCGGAATCGGCGTACCGCTGACCCGCACGAACTCCGTGTACGCGCCGCCGAGATCGTGCGGCTCATGCCGCTCGAGCACCACGTCGCGGAAGCACGGCTCGGTGACGCCTTCCATCGGTGCAAGGAGCCAGGGGGACGTAAAGGGGAGGGCGGTGGGCATCTGGTCACGCATGCTACAACCTGAGGCAGTCCGGGCCTGTTGCCATCCTTCACTGGGCCGGTAGCATCGGCAAGGTGTCCATCGTCCTCGCATCCGCATCACCGCGTCGCGCCGAGCTGCTACGCAGCATGGGCGTGACATTCGAGATCGTCGCGAGCACGGTCGAGGAAGTGGCGGGCGGGCCCTTGACGACGTTCGACATCGCGGTCACCAACGCGTGCCGGAAGGCGATCTCGGTCGCCAACGGGCATCGGGCCGCCACGGTCATCGGCGCCGACACGGTCGTGGCGCTGGAGAATCGACTCCTCGGCAAGCCCGCCGACGCCGGCGCGGCCACGGCGATGCTGGCGGAACTCTCCGGAAAGACGCACGAGGTCACGACGGGCGTGTGCCTGGTACACCGATCGACCGGCGAGCTCACGGTCTTTGCCGAAACGACGCGCGTCACCTTTCGCCGGCTCACGGCGCGGCAGATCCGGGACTACATCGACCGGGTCGACGTGCTGGACAAGGCCGGCGCGTACGCGATCCAGGAGCGTGGGGACGAGCTTGTACGACACATATCGGGATCGTTCACGAATGTCGTGGGACTGCCGGTGGAACGCCTGCGAGAAGTGCTGACCCACTCGCAATCCACGTCGGCCCGGTGACTGCCGGACTGAAACATCCTGCCCGGCTGCAACAGATGCGTCCAACTGCACCACTTGCAGACCCTGGAATCCGCGTCTGCGCTGCAGGACCGCAGGATCGGGCCCGATTGCGGCCGGCATGACACACACGAGGTCACTGGTTCGAATCCAGTCCGGCCCACTTCCGAAGGTTGCTCGGAGGGCCGCCCTCTTTCGTTACTGGTGATAGAGCCCAACCTTCAACCTGGATTCTCCTCGTCGTCGAACGGCGTCTTTCGCAGCCACGCATGCACTTCCTGGATATAGGGTGGCTGACCATTGTCAAGAAACCAGGAGTCCACGACGTACTGCACGTTCGTGGATCGATCGCGGATCTGGGCGGCGTTGTGGGCGTCAAAGACAAGGGGGGCTCGAAAGGCAGGGACAAGGACCTCGTGCCACCTCAGCAGACCCCGCTCCTGGAAGAGACGGAGGTAGGTTGTCGTGTTGTACGATTCGTCCCGGCAGTCCATCTGGCCCAGGGACACCTCGGGGAAGCGGTTCCTGCCGATGTCGTAGTGCGTCGGTGTCTGCTCACCGGCGATCCGCTCCATCTCGGCGACCGCCTGCCGAATCCGATGGCGCTCCTCGCAGGCGTCGTCGCTCTCGGGTTCGAAGATCGATTCGATCGTGCTCCAGGCGGCCCCTGAAACGTCGATGTGCTCGCGGTGCTTCCGACCAAATCCGTACACCACGGGGATGCGATCGAGTGCAAGCGGTTCGGTGGGCTGCAGTGGGCGCGAGGGAGCGCAACCGGCGAGCAGCGCGAGCAGGAGCGGAATGGGACGCATGGGAGAGTTCTCGAAGCACGAGTGTAACTCGTCCCCGAAACCGAAGTTCCCCCGGTCCACGTGTGGTCCATTGTTGGGGTAGCGGCCGGTACACCTGCGCATATACTCGGCGCAGGAAGCAGCCTGTTCGCTACCGTTGGCGGGGTCAACGACCGATCACGGAGAATCAACCGTCCTGGCGGTAATTGCTCGATGCGCGAGCGATGACCAAGCCTGCCAGTCGTTGGAGTGGTGGCTGAGATGTCCGGCATACCGGAACATATCAGGCCCTGCACGGTGGACCGCGAGATCGGCCGCGGCGGCATGGGTGTCGTCTACCTGGCCCACGACACGAACCTCGACCGCGCCGTGGTGATCAAGACGCTGCCCGCCGAGGTCACCGGCGATGCCGAGCGGCTCGGCCGGTTCGAGCGCGAGGCGAGGCTGCCGGCCACGTTGAATCACCAGAACATCGCTGCCGTGTTCGGCCGGGGTTCGGAGCGCCGGCCTGCGGAGCTCCGCGTGTACCAGGATGCGGACGGTCTTGCTCGCCGGCAGAAAGAAACCGGCAGCGATCGGCACACGCGAATCGTGGAGGACCCGGGCGCTGCGCTGAGCAGGTCACTCGCACGTGGCTCCCTGCACCGGGGAGATGGCACGAACTGAAGGCCGACGGGCAGCTTACCCAACCGGCGTGCCGCATTCCGGGCAGACGCCCGACGTGTTTCCCGTCAGGTCGAACTGGCACCGCTGGCAGGCGAAGAGACCGGTGAAGACCGGGTGATTCGCATACCGCTTCCAGACGACCTTGCTCTTCGCCCAGCCGTCGCCGAGCCGGTGGCCTTTCTGCAACAGGAAGGCCATCACCAGCGGCATCAGCGGAATCATCAATGGCAGGTTGCGCTTGAAGGAACTGGCGATGCCGATCGGCTCGGCCCTGTCGCGGTCAACCACCCGCACGCCACAGACCCACTTGCCGGGCGAGTGGCCACTGAACGAGTCCTTGCAGATGAAGATCATCGGGAACACCACCCAGCCGAACCCGAAACTCAAGAAGGCGCTGATCCCCGGGTCCAGGCTTGCGCTCTCAAAGACCAGGGCGAGTCCGAACCCCAGGACAAAGGTGGTCGGCCACCAGATCATCGCGTCCACGATGTAGGCGAGCTGCCGCCTGCTGGCGAACCTGTAGTAGCACCGTTTGCACACCGGGGTCCCATACAGCAGCTTCGTCCGCCGCATGTGCTTCGCGGTCTGACAAAGCGGACAGACTTGGTCGGTCATCGAAATAACCCCTGTCTTGCCCGCCCCCGAGCGTGTGATCCTCAGAGTGCGTCGACCATCCGGTCGCTGAGTGTCACCGCACCCGTCATGACTTGACCTGGCAGCCCGTTGAAGAAGTCATTCGGGCTGCGAGCGGCCCAGATCCGCCAGCTCGGCGTCGCCGAATCTCGACGTATCTCCGGATATGCCTTCGCTCCGGCTCCTTGATCTGACGAATCTGGTCGCGCTCTCGCCATCGAAGCACTTCTTCAACGGGCTGCTAGGAAACCGTCATGCACGCCTCCCAGCTCTCCAGGGCAGCTGCGATATCCGCGCCGGCAGCCGCGTCTTCGTGCTCCCTGAGATGGGAGTGTGCCTCCTGGAGGTGCTCGGTGGTCTCGCGAAGCTGACACAGCTCCATCGGACAGATCGAGACCGACCGATCCTCCCGGTCAGTGATCCGCTGCAGCTTCCGGGCGTCCTGGGTCATCGAGAAGATCGCATCGAGGAGCTTGCGCCGTTCCTTTTGGCGCGCCCGGTCGCCCGCGCTTCGCAGCCGCGCGTACATCTTGTCGAGGTCCTCGACTGTGTCCTGGAACGACTGGAACGACCTGTGGGCCTGACGCCCCTTCGTCCGGCGGCGCGTCACCAGGCTGCGGATGTTCTTGCTGATATCGATCGGTTCCCTGATCTCCAGGATTTCGAAGCAATCCTCGACGGTCCGAGCCATGTAGTCGGCAAGGCCGATGTCGAGCATCTCCTGGGACGTCAGCGTGAGCAGTGAGAACTCGCCGTCGAGCTTCCGCCACGCCGTCTCGTTGAGCGTTCCCTCGTTCTGGAACCCGCTGGACTCGCGCTCACGCGTGGTCTTCGTCCGCGATTGCCACGTCACCGAGCCGCCGCCGTCGAGCCTGGCCACCACTCTGCCGTTTCGGTCCCGCAGAACCCATCCTCTGCTGCTCTGGCTCCCGCCGCTGCTCCTGGAATCCACGGTCTCACTTGACGACGCTTGTGTGGTACTCGTCGGGATCGAGAAGCCGAACTCCGGGCTCCACCACAGCTGAAGTTCCTCGATCGTCAGCGCGTCGGCGAGGTTCCCGTCAAGACCAGCCTGCTGGATGTAGCTGCGGATCGTCGCGGCCTCGGTCTGGAGCCAACGCTCGTCCACAGTGTTGCCGACCCGGGCGTCCAGGGCGATTCCAACGCCCAGCCGGCAGGTCGGGCTGACGATGACCGTGTCGCACGAGAGAGCGATGGTCGCGGCTGCGCTGCGGGCGTCTTCCACGAAAGCCACGATGTTCATATCGGCGCGCCACTTGTTGATGACATCGCATATGGCATTGCGCTCGAACGCATATCCGGACGGACTCTTGATCTGCAGGACGACGGTGGTCGCGCCGGCCTTCCGGGCCGCCTCGATCGCGTGGTCGAGAAACGGTGCGTCGAACGACTTTTCGAATTTCTGGTTCGAGCTCATCAGGTGCCCGACGTGCCCAATCAGGGGAATCACCGCACCGTCGACGAGAGCCGGCTGAGCCCAGAGGTAGATGGTTGCCGCGACGGTGCTCCAGATGTGCATGCGGTTCATTGTGGTTGCTCCTTTGGCGGAATGAGATCGATGCCGAGCCGGCATCGACACCCGATTCCACGTCGTTGGCGGGCGCCCCGCCGGTGGCCACCTGCACTTCGGCAATGTGCCGCGCACTGGTGTGTCTCTCGTTTCATTGCGCCCTCGACCTGCCACCCCGGTCCAACTGCATTGTCGCAGCAGAATCCAGCTGCGCCTACCCCCGACCTGTGCCGGGATGTCCCGGGAGGGTATCAGGGCGGCGAACCCCACGTGCCCTCCCGCCCCACGGGGCCCTGGCGCCCCTCTGAGTCACGACGCGACGGTGACGTCGGCACGGTCCAGACCCAGCTGCGCGGCGACCTCCCGGCTTCACGGCGGATCATCGGTTCGCACGGTCGAGCGAGCAAGGCGAGCTCGCCCGTGCCACCGCCCAGGGCCTGGAGAGCCTGGCATTTTCGTCTTGTGCGAGCGTCCCGGCGAGGTACTCTAAGTCATCGCATGGGATCGCCAGGCGCCACGGCGGGGCCTCATCGGTCGCAGGAGAAAGACCATGCCGTCGAAGGGACGATTCACGATTGTTGCGGTCACCGCGAGTGCCCTTGCGGGCGCTGTTGCACTGTCCGCAGGGCTCCTGCACGGCACAGCCCAGGCGGCGGCCGTCGCCGGACCCTGCGGCGGACCGACCAGCGGCGACTGCTGCTTCGCCAACGGCACGCCCGGTTGTAATGATACGGACTGCTGCACTCTCATCTGCGGTATCGACCCGTTCTGCTGCAGTAATACGTGGGACGGCATCTGCGCCGACCAGGCGTGCGGCATCGGCGGTCTGTGCTTCCCGCCCGAACCGGTCGTCGACTTCCTGGCCACGTCGGCGACGCCGGCGCCCAACCAGGTTCAGTTCGGCGCAGCGGACATACCCGCGATTCCCGCCGACTTCTTCGGCCCGGGATCGGATCCGTTCGACGGGATCGTGCCGTTCATGGGTGTTCCCCTCGATCCGGGCGTCACCGAGGACGCCAGCGTCGCGATGCAGCGGGCGAACGACCCGGTCTTCCCGTTCGAACCGCAGGGAACATCAGGCACCGTCCCGGTCGAGATGGTGGAAATGAATCTTCGATCCATTGACCCGGTCACGGTCACGTTCAACGGCGGGCAGTCCCCCGAACTGTGGTCCATGGAGGTCACCCTGTCCGATCAGCCGACACCGCCCGGGCAGTTGACGGCACTCAAGACACACCCCAACGGCGGGACCTTCGACGCGGACTTCTTCGTTCACCCCGTGTTCACGTTCGTCAAGACGGACGATCCGGACCAGGTGCGGGTCATCGACACCGTGGACTTCGGTATCCCGCCGATGCACCTGTTCATTTCCGGCGGCAACTTCGTTCACTTCGTGAACCCGCTGCTGGAGATCGTCCTTCCGAAGCTCTCACAGTGGGCGCCGGGCATCCTGGAGATCGTGCCGGGCGATCCGAACTCGCAGGTGCCGACCGGTTTCACGGCAAGCAGCGATGGGGGCGGGGTCCAGCACACCGTCGAGCCGGCGTCCACCAAGGACGGCCGCTGCGAGCTGGTCTCAAAGACCATCCCCGCCAACCAGACCGCGTGCACGACATCGACCAACGGCGACGGTACGAAGAATGTTCGCGTCTCTTTCGGGATGAACGCGAGCTTCAGGGACAACTGTTCCTGCTGTGAGTACCGCCAGAACGTCAAGGGTGAGTTCAAGTACAAGGGCAAGAAAGTTCCCCACCAGATGAACCCCGGGGTTTTCCTGCAGAAGGACACCTTCAACGAAGACGGCTTCGGCGTTCCGACTCCCGCCGGATCGAATGCGAACTACGGCCGCCGCGGAGACGCGCAGAATCCTGCGCACGATCGATACCTCAATCCGGCCGTCCGCGGCGCCGGCTGCACCTATGCCGGCACCGATGCCCCCGGCATGAGCAACATGCAGCCGGGAGCGGCCTACTCCTTTAATCTCGCCTTCGAGGGAACCATCATCGACAGCTGCAACGGAACCACGCTGCAGACCAACACGTGGACCGTGAACTGCGCCGGCACGGCGTTCGGCCCGCCCGCCGACCCGTTGATAGAAGTTCTGACGGAAACGATCATCAATGGCACGGGTGCGGTCCTGGGAGTCTACCTGTACCCCGGCGACGTCCTGACGGTGGTCGGCTCCTTCGTCAACGGCGTCGGCGAGGAGCCACCCATCGATTCCGCCGGTGTCGACATCACCATCGGCGGCCTCGACCTGTTCGAGGGTCCCGATTCCGGACCGCTGCCGGAGACCCGGCCGGGCGGCTCGATGGCACACGCGGTCTTCAACTTCGACTTCCCGCCCGGTTCACCGCCGGACCTGCTGGTGAGCTTCACCTTCGGGCCGGAGACACAGTTGATCGCCGTGACACTGCCGGCGGTATGCCCATGGGACTGCGGCGGCGATATCAACGGCGACGTCGGCATCGTCGACTTCCTCGCGCTGCTGGGCCAGTGGGGCGGTCCGGGCACGTGCGACTTCGACGGCGGAGGAGTCGGTATCGTCGACTTCCTCGACCTGCTCGGGCACTGGGGGCCGTGCCCGTAGGTACCAGGAGACGGTGCGCGGCCGGCCTCCCTTTCTATGATGGTGTATGGTTCCGCCACGCCCGCGCGCGTCACACCGGGAAACACCATGAACGTCAACGGGGAACCGTACCGGACAATCTGGCTCGCCGAGGATGGCTGGGCGGTCAACGTCATCGACCAGACCAGGCTGCCGCACGAGTTCGCCGTGCTGCGGCTGGCGACCCTCCGGGAGGCCGCGTCGGCGATCACGACCATGGTCGTACGCGGGGCGCCGCTCATCGGGGCGACGGCGGCGTACGGCGTCTGCCTGGCAATGCGAGCCGATCCTCGCGACGAGGCGCTCTCGTCGGCGTGCGCCATGCTGGCGGCGACGCGGCCGACCGCCGTCAACCTTCAATGGGCGCTTTCGGCGATGCGCGACGCGCTGACGGGGTTGCCACCGTCAGCGCGGGCCGACGCGGCGTACCGGCTGGCCGCCGAGATCTGCGACCAGGACGTCGCCGCGAGCCGCGCCATCGGCGAGCACGGCCTGGCGTTAATCCGGGATCTGTTCCCGCGGCGGCGCCAGCCGGATTGCGTCAACCTGCTCACCCACTGCAATGCCGGCTGGCTCGCGACCGTGGACTGGGGCACCGCCCTGGCACCGGTGTACATGGCCCACGACGAGGGGATCCCCGTGCACGTCTGGGTGGACGAAACGCGCCCGCGCAACCAGGGTGCGGCGCTGACCGCCTGGGAGCTCATGCAGCACGGCGTCCCGCACACGGTCATCGTCGACAGCGCCGGGGGTCACCTCATGCAGCAGGGGCTCGTGGACGCGTGCATCACCGGCACCGACCGCACCACCGCCAGAGGCGACGTCTGCAACAAGATCGGGACCTATCTCAAGGCGCTGGCGGCGCACGACAACGGCGTGCCGTTCTATGTCGCGGTACCGTCGTCGTCGATCGACTGGTCGATCGATGGCGAGCCGATGCGGATTCCAATCGAGCAACGGCCCGTCACCGAGGTCTCCCGGGTCACCGGGCGGTCCGACGACGGCGAGATCATCTCCGTTCAGGTGACGCCTGACGGGTCGCCGGTGGCCAACCACGCCTTCGACGTCACGCCCGCCCGCCTGGTGACGGCGCTGATCACGGACCGCGGCGTGTGCGCCGCCGACCGCGACGGGCTCGGTAGTCTCTACCCGGAGCACCGGGCCGGCGCGCCGCTGCCGGCGTGAACCGCACCGATGCAGAACCGCTACTCGCAAGCCGACGCAGACGCGACCGTCGCCCGGTACGCAGATCGCGGCGTGAGCCGCGAAGTCGCGCTGCGCGTGTACACGACACGGCTGCTCGGCCGCGAGTCGCGGCTGGTCCTGCACGGCGGCGGCAACACCTCGGTGAAGACCGTCGTGAAAAACCTGCTCGGTGAACCCGTCAACGTCGTGTGCGTCAAGGGCAGCGGCTGGGACATGGGCGACATCGAGCCCCAGGGGCTGCCGGCGGTGCGCCTGGAACCGCTCCGCGAGCTGCTGGCGCTGGACACGCTCACCGACGAGGACATGGTCAACGCCCACCGCACGAACCTGTTGCGCAGCGACGCCCCGACACCGTCCGTGGAGACACTCCTGCACGCATTCCTGCCGCACGCATACGTCGATCACACGCACGCCAACGCGGTGCTGTCGAATACGGACCAGCCCGACGGCCTGGCACGATGCCGCGAACTGTACGGAGACCGCGCGATCGTGCTGCCGTACATCATGCCCGGGTTCACCCTGGCCAAGGCCGCCTGCGAGGCGTACCAGGCACACCCTGACTGCGAGGGCATCATCCTCATCAAACACGGGATCTTCACGTTCGGGTCCACCGACCGGGAAGCGTACGACCGGATGATCGACCTCGTGTCGCTCGCCGAGGCGGTGCTTGCCCACGCGGGGCGCACGCTGGTTCGTGCACCAACCCCCCCGGACCTGCCCGATACCGTGGCGACACCGGCCCAAGTCGCGCCGATCCTCCGCGGGCTCACCGGGCGCTTCATTCTCGAGTTCCGCACCGGCGACGACATTCTCGAGTACGTCAACGGCGCCGAGCTGGACCGCTACGGCCGTGCCGGGGTCGTCACGCCCGACCACGTCATTCGCACCAAGCCCCGGCCACTGATCCTGCCCGCGCCGGGGTCGGACACACTGGCATCGTTCGCCGGGACCGCCCGTCGCGCGATCGACGAGTACGTCAGCCAATACCGTTCGTACTTCGACCGGCACAACACCGGCCAGACGCCGCTGGACCCGATGCCGCGCGTCGTGCTCGTCCGGGGGCTGGGCATGTTCACGCTCGGCAACTCGGCTCGCGCCGCGCGTGTCGCGGCCGACGTGACCGAGGCCGCCATGAACGTCATCACCGGCGCCGAGTCGATCGGCCGCTTCGAGAGCATCACCGAGGCCGAGACGTTCCAGATGGAATACTGGTCGCTGGAGCAGGCCAAGCTCGGCACCGCGGTCGAGCCCGAACTCGCCCGCCACGTCGTGGTCGTCACCGGCGGCGCCGGCACCATCGGCTTCGCGACCGCGGCCGCGTTCGCGCGGCAGGGGGCCGAGATCGCGTTACTGGACCTGGACGCGGACGGGGTCACCGAACGTGCCGCGGAGCTGGGCTGCCTCGGCCTGGCGTGCGACGTGACGAATGCGACCGCGGTCGATGCGGCGTTCGACAGCATCTGCACGACATACGGGGGCGTCGACATCGTCGTCTCCAACGCCGGCGCCGCGTGGCAGGGCACGATCGGCGAGGTGGACGACGACCTGCTGCGCCGAAGCTTCGAGCTGAACTTCTTCGCGCACCAGAACGTCGCCAGGGCCGCGGTCGCGATCATGCGTGCCCAGTGCTTCGGCGGGACACTGCTGTTCAACGTCTCCAAGCAGGCCGTGCAGCCGGGACCCGGCTTCGGCCCATACGGGCTTCCCAAGGCAGCCACGATGGCGCTCGTGCGGCAGTACGCGGTGGACTACGGCGCCGACGGCATCCGCGCCAACGGCGTCAACGCCGACCGCGTCCGCAGCGGCATGGTCAACGACGAGATGATCCGCTCACGCGCTGCGGCTCGGCAGGTCACCGAGACGGACTACATGGCCGGCAACCTGCTGCACCGCGAGGTGACCGCCGAGGACGTCGCCGGCGCGTTCGTGGCGCTGGCACTCGCGCCGGCGACGACCGGCGCGATCATGACGGTCGACGGCGGCAACATCGCCGCGGCACTGAGATAGTGGGTGGCACGGTTGACGGCGTTTCGCCGTCGGCCGTGTCTTCGGACGTCGCTGCACGGCCGAGTCCGCCTGTGGCGGACTCAACCGTGCCACCCAAGATCAAGGCAGTCGGGGCCGCGTCGCCACCCACGCCAGGGCCGCGCCCGCTACCGCGTACCCGCAACACCACCACGCGATCGTGTCCATGGACACGCCGGCGTCGATGAGCCAGCCCATCGTCACCGGGGAACCGGCCGTACTGAACACCATGATCGCCGTGGCCATCGCGCGGATCGCGCCGAGATGACGGACACCGTAGACCTCCGCCCACATCGATCCGACGACGGTGCCCCCCAGGCCGGAGGTCACCCCGGCCAGCGCCATGAACGCCGCCGCCACCAGCATATGGCTGCCCGTCGCCAGCACCACCAGGCTCGCCGCGAGCGGAAGCAGGTAGACCGGCAGCAGGCGCGTCGCGCCCAGCCGGTCCACCAGCGGTCCCGCGAGCAGGCCCGCGGGCAACTGCGCCACGGCGAACACCGCGAAGCACCCGGCGAACCACGTGAGGCTCCAGCCCTTGGTGTCCACCAGGTGCACTTGGTGGAAGAACAGACCCGTCACGATGAACCCGGGCGCCATGACCCCGGGCAGCAGCAGGTAGAACCGCGGGTCGCGAAGCACCTCGGCGCGCGTCCACTGGCGACCCGCGCCGCCGGACACGGCATTGCCGGTTGCAAGATGGGCGCGATGCCGTTCGCCATGACCGCGCAGGAGCCACAGTACCAGCGGAATCGCGATGACAAGGAGCACCGCGGCGATCCCCAGCCACGTCCCCCGCCAGCCGATGCGCTGCATCACGATCACCGCCACGATGGGCAGCACCGCCTCGCCGACCGGAAAGCCGAGGCCCGCGATGCTGATGGCCTTGCCACGCGCGTCGTCGAAGTACCGGGCCATGCTGGTCATCGCGGTGTGACTGAGCAGGCCCTGGCCCGTCAGCCGCAGGAGGTAGATGGCGACGACCAATACGGCGACACCGGGCGCGATCCCCATCGCGAAGCACGCGACCACGAGACCCGCACACAGCACCGTGCTGAACCGCCGCAGGTCGACCGTATCGAGCTTCCGGCCCAGCCAGATGATCGTCAGGCCGCTGGCGAGCGTCGCGAGCGAGTAGACGAGCCCGAAGTCGCCGTGCGAAAGGTCGAACGTACCGCGGATCTCGTCGCCGAACAGCGAGATGAAGAAGGTCTGCCCGAACGACGAGAAGAACGCCAGGACGAACCCGAAACCGAGGAAACGGCGGTGCGCGGCAAGGAATTGAAGATACTTCACCGCGGCAAGCCTAGCGTCCGATTGAATAGACCGGCAAGACAGGTCGGCTATTATCCTCGCTCAATGCTTCACCGGGCCGACCCCAACCTCCGCAACGTGGCGATCATCGCGCACGTCGATCACGGCAAGACCACGCTGGTGGACGCCCTGCTTGACTGCTGTGGATCGCTGGCCCGCGGCGACGTCAACACCGACTGCGTGCTGGACACCGATCCGCTGGAGCGGGAGCGGGGCATCACGATCTTCTCCAAGAATTGCGCGATCACCTATCGCCCCTCCTGCGGCGAGCACGCCGGCGAGACTTTCCGCATCAACGTCATCGACACGCCGGGACACGCCGACTTCGGCGGGGAGGTCGAACGGGTGCTCATGATGGCCGACGGCGTGCTGCTGCTGGTGGACGCGTTCGAGGGCCCCATGCCGCAGACGCGGTTCGTCCTGGGCAAGGCGCTGGAACTGGACCTGCCGATCATCGTGGTCGTCAACAAGTGCGATCGCTCCGACGCGAGGCCCGACGCGGTCGTGGACGAGGTGTTCGACCTGCTGGTCGCGATGGGCGCCAGTGACGAACGTCTCGACTTCCCCGTCATCTACGCGTCGGGGCGGGACCGCTGGGCCTGCCGGGAGAGCGCCGGCGGCGGAGAGAACGTGACCCCGTTGCTGGATGCGATCGTGGAGCACATCCCGGCCCCGGCGGGATACGCCGACGTGCCGTTACAGATGCTCATCACCACCCAGGACTACTCGAAGTACGTCGGGCGCATCGCCATCGGCCGCGTCTTCGCGGGAGCGATCAGCTCCGGACAGGCCGTCACGATCTGCCAGGCCGACGGAACGCAGCGGATGGCGCGTGCATTGAAGATCTATCGCTTCGAAGACCTGGGTCGCACCCCGACCGACATCGTTGCGGTCGGCGACCTCTGCGCCGTCGAGGGTCTCGGCGAATTCGAGATCGGCGACACCATCGCCTGCCCGAACGTGCCGAACCCGATCGCCCGGGTCGCGGTGGACGAACCGACGGTGCACATGCTCTTTCGAATCAACGACTCGCCCTTCTCCGGCAAGGAAGGCAAGTACGTCACTTCGAGACAGATTGCCGACCGGTTGGAGCGCGAGCTGAAGTCGAACCTGGCGCTCCGCGTGGAACCCGGCAGCTCGGCGGAGGAGTTCCGCGTGTCCGGCCGGGGCCTGCTGCACCTGGGAATCCTCCTGGAGAACATGCGGCGTGAAGGCTACGAGCTGTCCGTCGGCCGGCCCCAGGTGATCGAAAAGGAGATCGACGGGCTGACGTGCGAACCGATCGAGCTGCTGACCGTCGACGTCGACAAAGGCGGTATCGGCGCCGTGATCGAACTGCTCGGTACCCGCGGCGGCGAGATCCGGTCGCTCGACCAGCGCGGCGATCGCATGCACGTGGAGTGCGAAATCCCCGCCCGCGGCCTGATCGGCCTGCGCAGCCGGATGCTCACGGCGACCGCCGGAACGGCTGTCATGTATCACAGCTTCCAGCGCTACGGGCCGCTGCGGGCCACCGACCACCGGCGCCCCAACGGCGTGATGGTCGCGACCGCCTCGGGGCTGGCCAAGACCTACTCGCTGGTGAACCTCTCCGAACGCGGCGTCATGTTCGTCAAGCCGCAGGAGCCCATCTATGCCGGACAGATCGTCGGCGAGAACAGCCGCCCCAACGACATGGGGGTCAACGCGGTGAAGGGCAAGGCGTTCTCAAACGTCCGCGAATCCACCAAGGAGTCAACGGTCGTGCTGGACGCGCCGCGTACGTTCTCGCTGGAGGCGGCGCTGGAGTACATCGAGTCCGACGAGCTGGTCGAGATCACGCCGACGTCGATCCGGCTGCGCAAGCGGATCCTCGACGAGGGCGCCCGCAAGCGTGCGGACCGGAGCCGGCGATCGAGCGCCGCCAGCCGGGCGGGCTGAGCGGGCCCGGCGGCTGCCCGCGACGGGCCAAAACGCTGTATCTCCTTACTGCACAGTATGTTGCAGATGTTGTGCCCGGAATCACGACTCAACGACCCTTGCACGAGTCGCACGAAGCCGGTAACTTTGCACGCGTCTCCTGACGACCATTTTGGAGGGGGTACGCAATGGGAACGAAACTGACCTGTTGTTGTGCGACAGCCGCCCTGTTGCTGCTTTCGGGATGTGAGAGCCCGCCGAAATCGCGGTATAGCTCGGCACGGCAGGACATTTCCTCGACGACGTCGGGCGAGCGGGGTGCCCGTCAGATCCTGCCGACAGGATGGATCGAGTTCAGCGACATAGCCTCGCGCCAACTCGTGGCGGATCTCTCGGAGCTTCCCGAGTTCAACGGGGAATACCGCTCCACGATCATCCTCGGGTCCATCGAGAACAAGACGGGCGTCGTGAGCACGTCCGAGTTCGAGCAGTTCCGGGCGCGTTTCCGGGGCCAGCTCGTCAACAGCCGGAGCTTCACCGACCGTGCCGTTTTCCGGAGCAACCGGAGACAGATGGAGGAGATCCGGCGCCGGGAGATGCCCGAGCAGGAAGACCTGCTGCAGGAAGGGCGTGGCCGCTCCTCCATGAAGGCGATCAACCCGGATTACACCTACGAACTTCGGGGCGAGATGTACGCCACTCACCGCTCGGACAGCGCTCTGTACTCTCTGTCGCTTCAACTGTACAACTTCAGCAGTGGTGAGCTGGTATGGCAGAACATTCCCTACGACCTGAAGCAGACCGTGCGGAGGTAAGAGGCGGGATGGGGGGACGCAGGCGCCATGCGGGCTGGAGTGCGATCGCGATCTCTCTGATGGCGGCGATCGCGGCGTGTTCGTCACCGCCGCGCTCGACGCTGTTGAGCACCGACGACCTCCATGCGATGACCTCTGAGATGGCGGCGGACTTGCAGATGGGGCTCTTCGCCGACCGGGGACCGGATTCGCCGCCGATGCGAATCGCCATCCACAAGGTCGAGAACCTCACAAGCGACATTATTCCGGAGAACCAGCGTTGGGCGATCATGGCCCGCGTCCGGGACGCTCAGCCGATCATCGTCCTGAGCCGTGAGAAGAACGTTCGGTTCGTGATCCCGGCGGAGTTCCTTCGAGAGAGCCGGCAGAGGGCCGACTCCGAACCGGAGTTCGCTGCCAACCGGAATCCCACGCACACGATGACCGCGACGTTCCGCTCATTGACGCGGACCGCCGGCATACACCGCACCGACGTCTACTCCTGCGAGTTCAGGATGACCGAGCTCAGCAGCGGCGCGATCGTCTGGGTGGGAATGTTCGAGTTCAAGAAGGCGGCCGTGGGCAAGTCGTACGACTGACCTCGGCGCCCGGCCGAACGTAGCATGGCACGGACGCCGCCGAAGACACCAGAGGAGACCGTGCGATGACACATCAACAGGGCGCTCCCGTGCGATGGGGATTGACCGTGACGGCGATCGCCGCATGCCTTGGTTCCTGGGGATGCGCGTCGGCAATCAAGGTGGACAAGGAGGTCGCGGTGGGGGACTACGGTGCGGCCCGGCAAAAGCTCGCCGAGCACGGGGAGGACAAACCCGGCAACCGCCACTACATCCTCGACAAGATGCGCCTGACCATGACCAGCCTGGCCGACGGATATCCCGATTCTGCGGAACTCGCGACGAACGAGATGTTCGAGCTGCTGAGGACTCAGGGGATCAACGAGGACAAGACGGTCCTCGCTGCCGTCACGGTGGAGAACGTCCTGATCTGGAAGGGCGAGCCGTTCGAGCAGGCCATGGCCTTTTACTACGTGGCCCTCCAGAAAGCGATGCGGGGGGAGTGGGACAATGCCCGCGCGGCGGCAGCCGCCTCGCTGTTTCTTCTCAGGGACTTCGGCGAAAACGAGAAGGGCGAGCGCCTCAGCACCGAGGAGATCGCCACGATCTCGGTCGAACAGGATCGGCAGCGTTCGCAGGAAGGCGAGGACGCGCAGGAGTACATCGACCACGGCTACCAGCCGATCAAGACGAATTTCGCCCTGGGCTACCTGATGAACGGCGTGGCCAACTATGCGATGGGCCGCGACGATGAGGCGCGCGACAACTTCCACGAGGCGGTCAACCTCAACGCCGGGCTTCAGGACGTCACCACGAAGATCTTGTCCGGCAGGACCAACACGTTGCTCTTCGTGGAGTACGGCCAGGGACCCCGGAAGGTGCGGTACGGCATGGACAACGCGTTCAGCAGGTTCGAACCCCGGACGCCGAGCATCGCAGCACCTCTGCGGGTCACGGTCGACGGTGGGCCCCAGCAGGCGTTCGGACCGGCCTGCGATGTCAACACGATGGCCATGGATCACATGTGGAACAACATGCAGGACGTCCGGGTCGCCAAGAGCTACATAGGGACAGCGCTCATCGCCGGCGCCGTCGCGGTCAGCGCCGGCAGCAGCAGTGAGGGCGCCCAGTACGCCGCTCTGGCCATGGCCATCGCCGGCCTGCTCATGAAGGCCTCGGCCGCCGCCGACATCACCTACTGCGACCTGCTGCCGCAGAGCGTGTACCTTGCGCCGCTGTACCTGTCGGCCGCTGATGCGAGCATTGACCTGATCGTCGGCGACGACCCCAATTCACGGCTGGTCCTGAACGGAGCCGATCCGCCCGGCGCGCATGAGCGGTTCCGGGTCCTGTACGCCCGGCTCGCGCCGAGCGCGGCGCCGCTACCCTGGGCCGCGACGGATGAAATCCTGTACTGCAACGATGAGTTCGACGGGCCGTACCCGGAGCCGCAACTGCCGTACATCCTCGGCGGGCGCTGCGTGAGGATTCCGACGTACGACGTGCTCGAGGCGTACCGCGAGGCAGGGTTCCTGCAGGACATGTCGCTCGTAGACCTGGAGAACCTCTACCGCGAGGAGGGCATCTACTTCACCGTCGAGGACCAGGGCGGCATCGCGGGCCGGCACATCCTGGAGGGAGGCAACTCCCTCGTGTGCCCGGAGCCCGGTTCGGTCGGCTACGAGCGGATCTTCGGCCAGATGCACGATCCGTACAGACCCAAGAGCGACAACTGCAAGGCCCTCGCTGCCCGGATCACCACTCAACTCGCCTCGCAGGAAACGGTGACTGCGGTCCAGTGATGTTATCGAGAACGCCGCGCGCTCGGAAGGAGAACGCCATGGCCAGCCGCTTGAACTTCCCGCTCGTCGTGGGCCTCACCCTGGCCTCGCTGTTGACACCGGTGACAGCGGTGTCGGCCCAGCGGAAACCGGACCCGCCGCCGCCTGCGCCGCGGGGCACGGGCGACTTCGACAATCTTCCCGAATCCTACGACGCGTTCATCAACGCGTATCGGCGGGCGGGACAGCCGAAGATTCTGATCTTCACACTGCTCGTGACGGCGGACGAGGTGCCGGACGCCCGCAAGATCCTCGTGGACCAGGCCAAGGCCGATCGATTCACGAGCCGGCTCATCGGGATCTTCACCACCAGCCCCCAGATAGAGATCGTCAACCCCGTGGGCGCGACCTTCGCGGGGCAGGAACAGTTGTCGCGTCTGCGCCGCAACGACGAGTTCTCGGCGGCCCGGATGCTCGGCGACGAAGCCGGTGCGGACATCGTGATCTTCGTCAGGATGCTCGATCAACCCGGACTGACGTACGCCGCGACTTATGTCGTGCTGGATCTGCGGCGAGGAAGGACCATGGACCAGTTCTCGTGGGACATGTCGCCGGATCGCGGGGGCACGTTCTCCCAGAGGCGCATGGGGGACTACGCGCGGGTCGTCGCCGATCGCGTGATGCGCCGCTTCGACAGGGCGTTTCCACGGGAGCAGAAACCAGGTCTGGACGCGATCGGAGGAGGCATCCGGAACTTCACGATCGACATCATCGGCGACCTGTCGGGGGAGGGGCCGATCGTCCTGCGGGACGTGCTCAGGTCGATCAGCGGCGTCACGGAGGGTTCCGTCTACTTCGTGAAGGAGGAGCAGGTGCACCTCGGACGCTCGATGATGATCTTCAAGCTGACCTACAAGGGCGACCCGCTGGACCTCCGGCACGGCCTCTACCTGGCGGCCGCGGACCGACTGGGCGTGCAGGCCAGCATTCTCGGCGCGGGAGAGGGATCGATCACGATGCGCCTGGAGCCCAAGCGTCTGTCCACGCGGGAGTCGCTGCTCTCCGGCGGCCCGATCACGCCCGAGAACAGGAAAATCCGCCAGGAGCTGACGCTCCACTACGCCGAGGAGAACAAGCCCCGGATCGCCGTCATGATCAACCAGGCCGCCAAGCGCGGCACGGAGCCGGACCAGCCGGACAAGTACGACGACCAGGAGACGGATACCGACGCAGAGAAGCAACCGGACCTGTCCAGCCGGGAGGAGGCGCCCGGACCCGCCGGCGGTGGGATCACCGTGATCGTCAACCCTCGCATCGTGGTCGGCGGCGATCTCCACGAGCACGTCGACGAAGTCCACAGCGGGCACTCGCACGCCAAGCCGGGCGCAACGCGACGGGACAAGGATGACGACTCGCGGTCCGCATCGGACGGCTCGAAGCTCTCGGAGGACGCACTGGACACGTTCATGATGGAGAACGAGGTGTCGGGCCGGCTGCGGGACCTCGGGCTCATACCGGTCAACCTCGATCAGGCCCGGCAGTTGCTGTCGAAGGACATGGACCTCGCCGGAAGAGTCCTGGGCGACTGGGACCTCGCCGAATTGCTGTCGCGCAAGGTCGATTTCGACATCATGATCTCAGGCGTGGGCCGAGTGCTTCGAGACGACGTGCCGCCGGTGATGCGATACACGTTCCGCGCCTTTCGCATGCAGGACGCCGAAGGGCTCGCCTTCGCCACGGTCGAACGGGAGGTCCAGGGCTCCGCCGGCACCGGCGCCGTGATGCGGGAGCTCGCAGCGGACGCCGTGGGCCGGCTGGCATTCCAGTTGCTCAACAGCTGGAAGCCGCCCAAGACCCTGGAGGTCATGGTCACCAACGCGAACACCGAGCGGGAGGTGTACGCCATCATGGACCTCCTCGAAGAGAAGTTTCCCGACTCGATCATCCGCACGACCTTTCTCTCCAGGGAGTCCGGCCGCGAGGGGGGGCTGGCAACGTTCCGCATCGAGTACACGACGGACTACGACCAGCTCAAACGCGAGATCCTCGCCGCTGACGATCTTCCGTTCGACCTCAACAGCCAGAGCTCGACTCGCAACCGACTGAACATCCGCATCACCGGCCGACTCACCGGCTCGAAATTCTGAGCGATACACGGGCAATGATGGACGGGCGCCAAAATGGTCTGCCGGCAGTGGCCGGCGTGAGTGGCATCGGGACAACGGTGTTCCCGTTCGTGGTCCTGGACACGGCAGGCGGCCCCGACACCGGGGGAACCTGCGGCCCACCGGGGCCCGGTGCCCTGGGGCGAGACGTCGTACACTTGTGCGCGTGCGGCACGTGATTTCAACATGAGGAGAACGTCGATGAAGCATCTTTGCACAGCCGTGGCCCTGGTCGGCCTCGCGTTGACCGGATGCAAGACTGACATCGCGCCGAGCATCGGCCTCGGTGACCCCTACCCGGCGCCGATGAACGACCCGCAGATCTCCGTGCTCTCCCCGGAACTTCAGAAGTGGCTTGCGTTTCACCCGGCCAGGATGGAGATGGACGGCGACAAGCCGTTGCAGGTCGAGGTGCCGCTGCGCAACCTCACCGATCGCAACTATCAGATCGACTACCGGTTCATCTTCTTCGACAAGCACGACATGGAGCTACGGCCGACGATGTCCTGGCGGTTCACCAACCTGAGCCCGAAACAGGTCGTTCGCCTGCGAGCGGGCGCCATGAGCACCGAAGCCGTCAACTATCGTCTCGAGGTCAAGTGGGCCGGCTGACGCCATGAACCGTGAGTTCGTCTCCGGCCCGGACGGTGCTCCCTACGTCGTCGCGCCGTCGCGGATCGGCTGGACGGAGCATGGCCGTTGATGGTAAACTCTGCCACTCGTATCCAAGAGAAGGACGCAACGTAGAGGGCGATACTCATGCATCGATCAGTGCTCATCCTGCTTTGTTCCGCATTGCTGACCGTGGGCGGCTGTGGCGACGGCGCGCCGGAGGGCAGCACCGAGAAGCGTGTCCGATCGGCGACGGTGACCGAGGAACAGGCCATCGTGCTGGCCACCGAGGCAGTCCGGCAGAACGATTCGTTTGCCGACAGCGCGGAGTATACGGCCAAACCGTCCGGCGACGCGGGCTGGCAGATCACCGTCGACAGCGGCGACGGCCAGTTCCGCATCATCGTGCTGGACGCCGAAGGCAAGGTGATCATGTACGACGACAGCTAGAGCGAGTTCACTCCATCTGTAGCGTTCTGAGCACGATCATCTCCGCTGTGGTAACGTCGCCGAATCTCGGAATATCAGCAATATGCCGTCGATCCGGCGGCGCCACCACAGCGAAGAGCATCGCACTCAGAACGCTACACCTGGAGTGAACCCGCTCTTGCCCGGATTATGCATGAAGCCCCACCACTGACGGGCGATCCGAACCGAGGTGTCCGAGTGTGCTCCTCGAAGTATCAGGAAGCATCCCGGGCGTGAGTGTCAGCGTCATCGTCACCGAGCAGTTGACGCATCGCTACGGCGTGCGCACCGGCATCGAGCGGCTGGACCTCCAGGTGGCCGAGGGGAGCCTCTTCGGTTTCCTGGGTCCCAACGGCGCCGGCAAGACGACGACCATTCGCGTGCTGCTGGGGTTCCTGCGTCCCAACGGCGGGCGGGCGAGCCTCTTCGGCCGGGATTGCTGGCGGGCCGGCGCCCGGATACGGCAGGACGTCGGCTACCTGCCGGGCGACCTTCGTCTGTACCCGTCGGCCACCGGCCGCGAGCTGGTGCGGATCTTCGGCCTGGTGCGTCATCGCGATCTGGCGGCGCCGGGACGCGACCTGGCCGATCGATTCGCGCTGGACATGTCCGTCCCCGTCCGAAAGATGTCCCGCGGCATGAGGCAGAAGCTCGGGCTGATCCTGGCCATGGCGCACGAGCCCCGTCTCTTGGTGCTCGACGAGCCGACCGCGTCGCTGGACCCGCTCATGCAGGATGAGCTCATCCAGTACCTGCGCGGCAACGCGGCGCAGGGGCACACGATCTTCTTTTCGAGCCACACGCTCAGCGAGGTCGAGCGGCTCTGTGACCGGGTCGCCATCGTGCGCGAGGGCCGGCTCGTCGCCAACGAGCCGCTGGAGTCGCTTCGGGCCAGGGCGCGGCGCCGGTTCACGATCCGCTGGACGTCGGAACAGGTCAGCCGTGACGTGGTTCCACCGGGTTTCCTCCGGCTCGACGAGCGGAGGGAGCACACCTGGCACGGCAGCCTGAAAGGCGAGGTTCCCGAACTGGTGCGCTGGGCGGCGACCCAGCCGATCGAGGACCTTGCGATCGGCCATCCGGACCTCGAGAGCCTGTTTCGAGAGTACTACACGCGGGAGGCCTCCGTCACGTGAACCGCGGGCTGCTGTTGAAGTCTCTCATCGACGCTCGCGCCGTCACCGTCCTGCTGGCGACGGCGATGCTGCTGGCGGAGGGGGTGTTGAGCTACGTGCTGCCGACGGTGATGACGGATTTCTCCAGCCAGATTCTGCAGGTGCCGTTTATCCGGACGATGATCAGCGCCCTGCTGGGTGCCGACATCGGCGACTCGCTGGTCCCGGCGACGTTCATCGCCATCGCCTGGGTGCATCCGGTGGTGCTCGCGATCGTGTGGACGCACGCGATCGTCTTCTGCACGCGGGTGCCGGCCGGCGAGATCGACCGCGGCACGATCGACCTGCTGCTGAGCCTGCCCGTCTCGCGGTGGCAGGTGTACGTCGCCGAGACGGTCGTGTTCCTGGGGACGGGGCTGGCGGTTCTCGCGATGGGCATGCTCGGCCACCGCCTGGGGATCCTGTCGCTCGCACCCCGGGACCGCCCCGGGCTCGGCCGGATGCTGGTGATCGTGGCCAACCTCTACTGCCTGTACATGGCCGTGGGCGGGTTGGCATTCCTGGTGTCGGCCATCAGCGACAGGCGTGGACGGGCGATCGCGGCCGTCTTCGGCATCCTGCTCGCGTCGTTCCTGCTGAATTTTCTCGCCCAGTTCTGGCCGCCTGCCCAGGCCGTCAGATTCCTGAGCCTGCTGAACTACTACCAGCCGCTGCCGCTGGTGCGCACCGGGGATCTACCTGTATGGGACATTTTCATTCTGACGGGGTTTGCCGCGGTCACGTGGACGGCCGGCGGCGTGTGGTTTGCGCGCCGCGACGTCTGCACGGTCTAGCAGCCTGTTGAAGAAGTCATTCGGGCTGCGGCGGCCCAGATCCGCCAGCTCGGCGTCGCCGAATCTCGACGTATCTCCTGGATATGCCTTCGATCCGGCTCCTTGATCTGACAAATCTGGTCGCGCTCTCGCCATCGAAGCACCTCTTCAACAGGCTGCTAGTGGTCTACCTGCCTTCGTCGGCGAGGAACGTATCAATAAGCTCCTGGAGGTTCCGTTCCGCAATCGGACCGAAACCCGACCCGCGATAGAGCAGGTGGCCATCGGGGCCGATCACGAAGAACGCGGGAATGCCCTGGACGCGGTATCGCATCGCAACCGTGTTGCCGTCGACCATGAGGGGGTAATCGAACCCCCGGTCACGGACGAACTTGACGGGGTCAACCCCGCCGCGCTCGCGGCAGTTCACTGCGAGAATCGCCACGCCGCGACTGGAGTACTGGTCATGTATCTTCTGCATTGCGGGCATTGCATTGCGACAGTGGGGGCACCACGTTGCCCAGAAGTCCATGATCACCAGCTTGCCACGATACTCCTGCATCGAGTGATCCACGCCCTCACTGTCCTTGAGCGTCCACGGGGGCGCCATGTCCCCGACCTCGAACGGATCAGGCGGCCGACGCCCCATCTGCTCGACCGTGGCGCCATCCGGCGTCGGCAACGTGAACGTGCCCGGGCTCACCTCGCCGCCCACCTGCACGTTGCTGATAATCAGGACCGACTCCACGAGGTTGCCGCTGGCCGAGCGGAAGCGGCGGCGGCGCATGACGGGCTGGTGGCTCTCACGGTCGAACAGCCATGTGAGCTCGTTGGCTCCGTCGTTCAACACGACCTTCACGACATCGGCGGGCCGCCCATCGACATCCTCGGTCCCGAGGAGGGAAACCTCCGATGCCGCGAGGTCCCCGCGAAACGGCTCCGCGTCCAGGAAGTGCCACAGGATCAGAGCGCCGAAGCCACCTTGGATAAGTGCTTTACCCCCGTACCCGAGGTCGGCCTGGAGCACCTTGCCCGAACCGGTGAGATAGCGCCGTACGGTCGTTCCGTCGAACGCGATCCGGAACCGCTTGATCTGCGACGAGTCACCCCTGAAGATACTTCCGCTCACGGCAACCAGGCCGGGCAGGCCATGACCGCTGCTGCCATCGAAACTGGACATGATCACGTGTCCGGTCGCGACACGCTCGCCGCCGGCGGCGCGAATCTCGAGCCGGCTGTCGTAGCTCACCGTCTTCATGGCCCGCAAGGCGGCCGCGGCTTCCTGGAGCACGGCCCGGGCATCATCGTCGGCGGGGGCCTGGGCCGTGGCGGCCCCGGCGAGCACGGCAAGGGCAAGAGCACTGGGAACCATCTGCTTCTCCTCCTGGGTGACGTCTCATAACCACCTGCTGCCGCGGACGGGCGAACGGGCGGCGATGAAGTATTCTACGGTTGGCGGATGCGCAGGTTCACGATCATCCTCGCAGCGGGTCTGTGGTCGGTGCCGGGGCAGGCAGGGTGTCACTCGCCCACGGGCCCTCACGCGCCCGTGGAAACCGGCAGGCAACGGCAACTCGCCGAAGCCGAGGCCCGGCTCCGCGACCATCCCGCCAGCGAGACCGACCTCATCTGGGTGGGCCGCCGGCTGGCCTACCTGGGACGGTACGACGAGGCGATCGAGGTGTATACCGACGGGTTGGAGACCCATCCGGAGAGTTTCCGCATACGTCGCCATCGCGGTCATCGCTTTATCACGGTGCGCAATCTGGACGATGCGATCTCGGATCTCGCACTGGCCGCCGAACTGAGTGCCGGGGTGCCTGACGAGGTCGAGGCGGACGGCCTGCCCAACGCCAGGAACATTCCGACCAGCACGACCAAGTCCAACATCTACTACCACCTCGGGCTGGCCCGCTATCTGAGCGGCCGGCTGGGTTCGGCCCTGGAGGCCTACCGCACCTGTATGGAGTTCTCGACGACCGACGACATGCGTTGTGCGACGAGCTACTGGCTGTACCTGACACTGCGCCGACTCGGCCGCGACAACGACGCCCGGCGCGTCCTGGATCCCATCACGCCGGACCTGCAGATCATCGAGAATTTCGCCTACCGGGACCTGCTGCTGCTGTTCAAGGGCGAGATCGGGCCACAACAGGTCCTCTCCGGCAACGCCGAGCCCGGCCCCGTCGGGCAGCGGATCGACGACGCCACCCGCGGGTACGGGGTCGGGGCGTGGCACCTGGTGAACGGCCGCCGTATGGAGGCCATGGAGATCTTCCGGGAGGTCGTCCGCGACACCGGCCGGGCGGCCTTCGGCCACATCGCCGCGGAGGCCGAATTGGCCCGGATCCGTGCCGCCCAATAGAACAATCCGATTCCGTGTCCCGTAGTTTTGGGAGGGTTGTGAAAGAAAATGGACCGACGTACAGTGAGGAGCAGGTGGCACGGTCGACCGTGCCACACACACGCCAGGCAACGGACGCTGCCTATCCTTAGCTCTACACGGATCTGACGACTGTTGGGATGATCAGTCCGCGGAGGCGGCACGTCCCCGAAAGGAGTTTCACATGAGTTCGGATTCCCGGATCCTCGCCATGAGGGCCGCTACGGCCGTGGCGGTCGTCGCCGCGTTTGGAATCAGCGTCGCCCCGGTGCATGGCCAGGACCGGATGCCGACCGACGGCGCTCGATCCGAACACGCCAAGCCGACCGCCGACGAGAAGAAGAAGGACAAGCCCGACTTCCCCAAGTTCGAGGACGTCTCCAAGGACTACAAGAAGGTGGTGTCAACCGCCGACGGCAAGAGCCTCTACACGCTGTACACGCGCGAGAAGGACGGCCAGGTGCTCGCCGAGCTGCCGCGTGGCTTCGAGGGCAAGAAACTCTTCATCGCGTACACCGTCTCCGGTGGGGATCCCTACGCGGGCATTCAGCTCAACGACCTGTACGCCTACTGGAAGCGCTTCGACAAGAAGCTCGCGTTGATCGAACCGAACTTCGCCGTGCGAACCTCCGGCGACAAGGAATCACAACTCGGCAAGGAGCGGGTCTTCACGGACCGCGTGCTGCTGGAGGTCCCGATCGTGGCGATGGGTCCCGGCGGCGGCCCGGTGATCGACCTGGACGCGCTGCTTGTCGGCCAGGCAGGCAAGTTCTATGGCCGCAGAGTCAAGGGGCTGAACAAGGGTCTCGTCAAGATCTCCAAGGCCAAGGCCTTCCCCAAGAACATCGAACTCGCCTTCACCGTTCCGGTCGCCGACGGGCGGTTGGTGACCCTCGCCTACTCGATCAGCGCGATGCCGGAGAATACCGGCTACAAGCCGCGTCTCGCGGACGCCCGCATCGGCTACTTCACGACGACGCACCTGGATCTCGCCAAGCCCGGCGAGTACGACCCGTACGTCCGCTACATCAACCGGTGGCACCTGGAGAAGGCCGATCCCAAGCTCAAAATGAGCCCGCCCAAGCAGCCGATCGTCTTCTACATGGAGCACACGGTCCCGGTGCGGTATCGCCGCTGGGTCCGTGAAGGCATCCTGGAGTGGAACAAGGCGTTCGAGAAGGTCGGCATCGTCAATGCCATCGAGGTCCGGCAGCAGGACGCCCGCAGCGGCGCCCACATGGAGAAGGACCCCGAGGACGTCCGCTACAACTTCTTCCTGTGGACCAACGCCCCGATCGGCTTCGCGATCGGCCCCAGCCGCGTCGATCCCCGCAACGGCCAGATCTTCGACGCGGACATCGTGATGTCCGAGGGGTTCATCCGGTCCTGGGCGTCGTATTGGCGCCACATGATTCCGGAGATCGCCATGGAAGGGTTCGGTGCCGAGACGATGGCGTGGCTGGTCGATCACCCCGATTGGGACCCGCGAGTCCGCCTGGCGCCGCTCGCCGAGCGCAGCAGGGTCATCGAACGTATCCAGCGGGAGTACGCCTCCGGGCTGAACTTCCCGTTCGGCAGCAACCCCAACGGCATACCGGGTTCGACGCTGCTGGGCGACGACGCATTCGACGGCCTGACCGGCCGTGTCAGCCAGGTCAACGGCGCATGCTCCTATGCGGCGATGAAGACCCTCGATCTGGCGCTGATCCGCATGAACCCGCAACTTCTGTTCGGCGACGACGACGACGACGGCGACGACAACGGCGACGACAACGGCGACGACAACGGCGATGACAACGGCGATGACGACGGCGATGACAACGGCGACGACGACGGCGATGACGACACGGAGCAGGAGGGTGACATTCTCGACGGCCTGCCCGACTCCTTCGTCGGACCCATGCTCAAGGACGTCGTCATGCACGAGGTCGGCCACACGCTCGGCCTGCGGCACAACTTCAAGGCCTCCACGATCCACTCGATCCAGGAGATCAACACCGAGGAGTTCAAGGGTCTTCCGCAGACCGGCTCGGTGATGGATTACAACCCCATCAACATCAACGTCGACGACGGCCCCGTCCAGGGTGACTGGACGATGGTGACCATCGGCGCGTACGACGAGTGGGCCATCACCT
This sequence comes from Planctomycetota bacterium, assembly GCA_022562915.1. Taxonomy (GTDB): domain Bacteria; phylum Planctomycetota; class Phycisphaerae; order Phycisphaerales; family SM1A02; genus JADFOJ01. Next base: position 30,275 of record JADFOJ010000027.1, read on the forward strand.
ATGGATACAGCTTCGAGAAGGACCTCAAGCCCATCCTCGCACGCGTCTCGGAACAGGAACTTCCGTACGCCACCGACGAGGACACCTGGGGCCCCGACCCGCATGCCCGCCGTTTCGATTACGGTGCCGATCCGCTGGACTACGCTGACAGCCAGATGCGGCTCATTCAGGACCTTCGCACCAAGATCATCGACCGGCTCGTCGAGGACGGCGACAGTTGGGCGAGGACCCGCGACGGCTACCTGCTGCTGCTGGGCCGGCACATGGGCGCGGTGAGCATCGCGGCGAACTTCCTTGGCGGGGCGTACGTGAACCGGGACCGCAGGGGCGACCCCGGCGACCGCGACCCGATCGAGGTCGTGCCGGCCGAGACGCAGCGTCGCGCCCTGGCGTTCGTCATCGACAATACGTTCGAGGACGACGCGTTCGGGCTGACGACGGAACTGCTCTCCAAGATGACCGTGGACAAGTGGTGGGATGCCGGCGGCTTCCGCCAGATCCTGGAAGATCCCACCTGGCCCGTCCACGACCGCATCATGGGCATGCAGGCCGCGGCACTCACCATGGTCATGAACCCGACGACCTTGAGGCGGGTGTATGACAACGAGTTCCGCATTCCGGCCGAAGATGACGCCATCACGCTGCCGGAGGTCATCTACGGCATGGCCGACGCCATCTGGAGCGAACTCGACCAGGGCCCCAACGGCACGTACACGAATCGGGCTCCGATGGTGTCAAGTCTCCGGCGCAACCTGCAACGGGAGCACCTCGAGCGGCTCATCGACCTGTCGATGACGGATTCAGGCTTCGGCGCCGCGTCCAAGCCGATCTCGAACCTCAGCACCCAGAAGCTCCGCACGCTTCAGGCGCAGATCGAGGACGTGCTGGATGAGTCGGACCGGATCGACGATTACACCGTCGCGCACCTGGCCGAGGCGAATGTCCGTATCGAGCAGGCGCTCGGTGCACAGTACATCCGCAACCTCGGTGACATCCGCATCCGGCTCAACCTGCCGAGGTTCATGTTCGGCGAGCAGGACGGCAACTGACCGCAGGTACACCTCGACGCAGACAGGCCGCTGCTCACGGGCAGCGGCCTTTTTTCGTAGCTTCCGGGTCCGGGTGGCACGGTTGAGCGGGGCGCGACGTCCACTTACGGGCACGGCCCCCAGTTCGCCAGCAGGGTCAGGAAGTCCACGATCCCGACGCCGTCGCCGTCGAAATCGCACGTGGAGCCGACCTGGTTCCACTGCCCCAGCAGTTCCTTGAAGTCGACGATGCCGACCGTGCCGTCGCCGTCGGCGCAATCCCACGGGCACACCGCCTCGCAGGTGTCGATGATCCCGTTGCCGTTGTCATCGGGCTCGGTGCCCGCGGCGATCTCGCACTCGTCGGGTATGCCGTTGGCGTTGCAGTCCGCACTGGAGAGGTTCGCGATGTCATCGACGTCGCCGATGCCGTTGCCGTTGCAGTCGTAATCGCCGATCCGCAGGTAGTAGACGTCCTGCTCGCCGTTGAACGTCGCCGCCCATGCCAGGTGCGCGCCCACGTCGTCGGAGAGCAGGTCGTAGTAGTCACCGAGCTTGTTCTGATTCGGGAAACCGAGAAAACTGTCGAATGACGGGCTGAGCTGGACGTTGGGCGCCCAACTCCGACCCCCGTCGGTCGAAAACGAATAGAACAGCTCCGAGATATTCTCCAACGGGCTGTTGCGCGTGTCGTTCCAGATCACGTCGATGCGGCCGTTGGGCGCCACCGACATCTGCCCGAACCACTGCCAGGCGTTGGAACCCTGGGCATCGTCGTTGACCCGGAGCGGGTCGCTGAAGGTCGCGCCGCCGTCGATGCTGACGAGAAAGTGAATGTCCAGGGGATCCGGCCCGGGCGGGTTGATCGACGCCAGCACGTAGACGTTGCCGTGGTTCGGACCGCCGGAATGATCGACGTTGATGTTGACCTGTCCCAGCAGGCCGGCGGGGTTCGGGCCCACACCGAGCTCGAGGGTGCCGCCCATGTCGATCGGCGTGAGCTGGTCGAAGGTCGGTGTCTGCGCCTGGTTCTGGGCATTGCTCGAGCGCACGACCCAGAAGTCGGCGTTGACACCGTCGTTGCGGGTCCCCGCCACGTAGACCGCCCCGTCGGGACCGACGGCGGTGAGACCGAATACAGGCCTGGCGTCGCCGAGGATCGGGTCGTACTGGACGGGTTCCTGCCAGGTGAGACCGCCGTCGACCGAGCGGTTGAACTGGTTGGGGAAGAACTGGTTGCCGGCGGTGTTCCACGCCTGGTAGATGTGCCCGTCGCCGGGGCCGCCGGTCGTGTCGATCGCGAACCACTGCTTGTCGCCGCCGAACGCGAAGTTCGTGACGGGCCAGGTCGCGCCATGATCACCGGAGATGAACATGTCCGATGCGAACGCCGGCGACACTCGGATACTGAGGTAATAGAACGTCCCGTCGACACCCGCGCCCAGGACCGGGTCACTGCGGAACAACCCGGCCTCGATGATGTTCAGACCCGCCCAGGTCCGCCCGCCGTCGGCGCTGAAGGAGTACCCCGCCTGGCGGAAGTTCGAGGCGATGTTGTCGAACTGTCGCCAGCCGATCGCCATCCGGTTGGGGGCCGTGGGATCGACTGCGATCGACGGCTCGTTGCCGGCGTCGTCGGGGATGTTGTTGCCCAGGTCGTCGATGTTGACCTGCACGATGACCGAGTCGCCGAAGCCGACGTTGCCCGGCAGGCCGACCGATTCGGTCCCGGCACGCCACGGATCGTCGAGCCGTTCGCGGTGTTCCGGGCCGGACCGGGCGACCTGCACGGCCGGTCCGGAAACCGGTCCGTCCGCCCATACAGGCGTGACCGCCAGCAGCGCACAGCAACAGGTCGTCCCACCCATCAGGGATCGTCGGTACTTCATTGTCCTGGAGTCTCCTTCCGTCCTTGATCCTATGCCGCCGAGTGAACGCTCGCGATTGACCATTCGTCCCCCGCAGCCGGCGGTTCCACTGCGGCAGCCGAATCCCGGATCGTGTCACGGCAACGAGGTGATCGGCGTGACGGCGTCTCCGGGAACGTCTCCCTGGAACTGGAGATAGACCATCGCGCGGTACAGCTCGCTCTCGGCGATCAGTTGCTCGTGGGTTCCCTGGTCGGCGATGCGGCCGCCGTCGAGCAGCACGATGCGGTCGGCGTGCACGACCGTGCTCAGCCGGTGGGCGATGACAAAGCTCGTTCGCCCCTGCATGAGTTTGCCGAGACTCGCCTGGATGAACCGCTCGCTCTGGGTGTCGAGACTGCTCGTCGCCTCGTCGAGGATCAGGATGCGGGGATCGGCCAGCATCGCCCTGGCGATCGCGAGCCGCTGCCGCTGACCTCCGCTGAGACGCACTCCGCGTTCGCCGATGATCGTGTCGTAGCCGTCATCGAGCTCGGTGATGAACTCGTGGGCGTGCGCAAGAACGGCAACCTCGGTGATCTCGTCCATGGTCGCGCCGCGGCGGGCGTAGCCGATATTGTCCGCGACGGTCCCGTCGAAGAGAAAGATGTCCTGCTCGACGATCCCGAGCAATCTCCGGTAGCTCTCGACGTCGATCGATCGCAGGTCGGTGCCGTCGAGCTCGATAGAGCCGTGGGTGGGGTCGTAGAACCGCGCAATGAGGTTGCAGAGGGTGGTCTTGCCGGCGCCGCTGCGCCCGATGAGCGCGACCATCTCCCCCGGCATCACCTCGAGCGTGATGCCCTGCAGCACGTTGATATTCGATCCGGGGTAGACGAAGCTCACGTCGTGCAGCGAGATCCGCCCCTCGGTCCGAGCCGCGGCGACGAAGATCGTGCCGGGGGTGTGCTGCATCTCCTGCGGCTCATCGAGCAGGTCGAGCACGCGGTCGAGGCCCGCGAGGCTGTTCTGCAACTGGGTGGCGCTTGACGCCAACGTCGCAAGCGGTGCGAGCATCATGGCGAGGTACGCCAGGAACATCACCAGATCCCCGGCGGTGATGGCGCCCTTGAGCACCTGGTTGCCGCCGTACCACATCAGGACGGCGGACGCGACGGGGATCATGACCGACCAGGCGATATCGACACTCCGCGCCCACCACCACGTGTGCAGCTCCTGCCTGGCCATGAAGTGGTTGTTGCGGGTGAACCGTACCGACTCACTCCGCTGCCGCCCGAAGGTCCGGACCACCCGCATGCCACCGAACGATTCCGTGGCGTGGGTATCCACGTGCTGGCGGCTGGCGCGGATGTCCCTGTACTGCGGGCGGATGCGGCTGATCCACGTCCGGTGGGTGATCCACACGGTCGGGACCAGCAGCAGCGATCCCACCATCAGCCGCCAGTCCACCACGGTCAGGACCACCAGCGTGCCGGTGAGTTGAATGATCGCCCGCCACGGGTTGTAGATCATGGAGAAGATCAGCTCGGCAACGCCGCCGGCGTCTTCGCGGAGAATGCTCACCACGCCGCCGGTCTTCAGGGCGTAGACACGGTGCAACGGCAGGCGCACGGCGTGGTCGAACACGCGCCGGCGAACGCTGACCTGCAGTTGCTTGGTGGTTTTCGTCATCTGCCATCGCCCCCAGACCCCGATCACGATCGAGGTCAGCGCGAGTGCCACCACGCCCAACGACACCGCCGCCAGCAGGCGTCTCGGTTCCGCGGGCAGGCCGAGCCGGTCCGTGAGAAACGCCGGGACCGGCTTGCCCATCAGGACGTAGTCCACCACGACCTTGGTGGCCGCCGGCGGCACGAGGTTCAGCATCGTCGCGATCGTGAGGGTCCCCAGCGCGAGCACTATCCGCGTCCGGTGGCACCTGATCAGTTCGCCGAAGCGACCCAGCAGCGTCAGGAACGAGCGGGTCCCCGCACCGGGACTTCCCAGCGCGGCCTCCGCGGAGGGCGAGATCTCGACGACGCCGGTTCTGCGTCCGCGTCGGAAATCCTTGCGGTACTGCCGGTACCGGCGGCGGCTGGACTCGTGTCGTGGCGGCATCGGAAGATCATAACCACACCCGGCGGGCACCCACCGGCGGCGCCGCACGACGCCGGCAGCCCGGAATCGGGAATCGGGCACCGTGAAAGCATCGGAATCTTGTTGAAAGGCCGGGGCAACTGAGCAACACTGTACCGGTCCCGATGCCCGCCGCGCCGGTTGATGGAGCCCGATCGATGAAACCGCTCACCGCTGCAGGTGTAACCGTAGCCGCATTCTTGATGACGCAGGTCCCCCACGTCGCGGGGCAGGCTGTTCCGCTGGAGCAGGTCAACGTCGCCGTCGCGGTTGATTCCGGACTCGTCGTGAACACCGGCACCAGGCGGGCCGTGATCTTCAGCACGGTGATCGAGGTCCCCGACGCCTCCTGGATACGATTGACCTTCGACCAGGCCCTGCTCGGCGGCGGCGCAACGGTCCTGAAGATGACCGGGCTCCAGGACGGCGCGGTGCAGCACCACACTGCCGAGACGCTCCGGCAGTGGCGCGACACCTCTGCATACTTCAACGGCAACGCCGTCAAGATCGAGCTGGTCTCGGACCCGCGCGAGCACCGGAGCCGGATCGTCATCCGGCGGGTGCTCATCGGCCCGCCCGGTGACGGCGGGATCGCCAGCCAGTGCGGGCCCACCGATGACCGCCTACCGTCGTCTGATCCGCGGGTCGCCCGGACGAGCCCCGGCGGGTGCACGGCATGGATGATCGCCGATGCCGAGAACTGCTTCTTCACGGCGGGACACTGTTACTCGGTGAGCGGGCTTCAGATATGCGAGTTCAACGTGCCGCTGTCCAACAGCAACGGCTCGTGGAACCACCCGCCGCCGGCGGACCAGTACGCCGTGGATCACGCCTCGGCCCAGTTCGTCAACGGCGGTATCGGCAACGACTGGTCCTACTTCGGCTGTTTCGCCAACACCGAGACCGGCCTGACCGCATTCCAGGCGCAGGGCGATGCGTTTGACCTCGCGGCAACCCCGCCGCCCGTGGACGGGCAGACGATCCGCGTCACCGGCCACGGGACGGACAGCTCGCCGTCGAGCTGGAACCAGATCCAGCAGACCCACACCGGTCCCTACACCGACTTCATCGGTTCGACGATCAAGTACCAGGTGGACACCACCGGCGGCAGCTCCGGGTCGCCGGTCATCAACGAGGATACAGGACAGGCCATCGGCGTTCATACCAACGCCGGCTGCAACTCCGCCGGCGGCGGAGCGAACCAGGGCACCGGCATCAACAACACCGGTCTCCAGGCCGCACTGGCCAACCCCGAGGGTATCTGCATACCCACGCCCGGGCTCGAGTATGCCTTTCCGAACGGCCTGCCGGAATTCCTCGATCCGGCCGGCGACACCATTCTCATGCAGATCGCCAGTGCAAACGGCGGCACTCTGGATCCCGACACTCCGACGCTGCACTTCACCGCCGGCGGCGGCTTCCAGGCCGTACCGATGTCACCGGCGGGCGGTGACTTCTTTGAAGCACTTTTCCCGTCGATCGAGTGCGGAACGCTCGTGCGGTTCTTCTTCAGCGCCGAAACGACGGAGGGCGAAGTCGTCTTCAATCCGCTGCTCGCGCCGTCGGAGGTGTACACCGCCATCAGCGGAGTCAGCCAGGAGTCGGTCTTCATCGACGACTTCGAGAGCGATCTCGACTGGTCGGTCTCGGCCGCCGGCGGACTCACCGACGGCCAGTGGGAACGCGAGGTGCCCATCTCCAACGACATCTGCGACCGGGGCAACCCCGGCAGCGATGCCGACGGTTCGGGCGTGTGCTTCCTGACCGACAACGATCCGGCCACGTGCAACAGCGACGTGGACAACGGCAGCACGATCCTGACGTCGCCGCTGATGGACGCGAGCAACGGCACGCCGTTCATCTCCTATTGGAGGTGGTTCGACAACACCGGGGCCGGCGCGGGCGCCAACCCTTTCGAGGACACGATGGT
>JADFOJ010000028.1 GCA_022562915.1 Planctomycetota bacterium
GCCTGCACGCCAGGCCGGCCACTCTGTTCGCGCAGACCGCGGCCGGCGCCGAGGCTGAAATCAAGGTGCGTCGATGCGACTTCGGCGATGCGGTGGACGCCAAGTCCATCATGCAGATGATGATGCTGGCCGCGACCATGGGAACCGAGATCGAGATCTCCGCACAGGGCAGCGATGCCGGGAAGATCGTGGACACGCTCGTGAATCTCGTCAAGAGCGGTTTCAGAGAAGATTAGTCCCGATTATTTCGTTCTCTCGTCCCCCCTCCGTCGCTCCCTCTCTTCCCCCTCCGTCTCTTCCCCCTCCGTCGCTTCGTCGCTCCGTCGCTCCGTCGCTTCTTTACGAACTCATCCAATCCTCTCCGCCTTGGCATGGCGGCTCATCAGGATCCCGATGGCCTCCCGCGGCGAGAGGCTCCCGAAGAGAATCTCGTGCACGGCCACTGTGATCGGCATGTCCACGTTCCGGTCCGCGGCAATCCTGACCACCGACCGCGTCGTCGCCACGCCCTCGACGACCGAGTTCATCGAGGCCAGGATCGAGTCCAGCGACTCACCGCGGCCGAGCCGTTCGCCACAGGTGCGGTTGCGGCCCTCCGGGCAGAAGCACGTGGTCGCGAGATCGCCGACGCCCGCCACGCCGAAGAACGTGTCGACGCGCGCCCCCATCGCCGCGCCGAGCCGGGCGATCTCCGCCAGGCCCCTGCACAGCAGCGCGCTCTTGGCGTTGTAGCCGGCGTCGAGCCCGTCGATCATTCCGGCCGCCAACGCGATCACGTTCTTGGTCGCTCCCGCGATCTCCACGCCGACGAGATCGTCGAGCCGGTAGATCCGCATCCACGGCGTGCTGAACAGGTCCTGCACCCTGGCCGCGGTCGAGATATCGTCTGCTGCGGCCACCATCGTCGCCGGCAACCTCCGGGCGAGTTCCGCGGCGATCGTCGGCCCGCTCAACGCGCACATCGGCCGCCGTGGACCCGACGGATCGTCGCCGATGGCGTCGGCGATCACCTGGGTGGGGCGCAGCAGAGTCCCGTTCTCGACCCCCTTGGAGACGCTCACGACCGGGACGCCCGGCGGCGGCGCACCCAGCCGCTGCCAGGTCGACCGGATGAATTGCGTGGGAACGCAATTCACGACAATCGTCGCGTCGGACAGGATCCGGCCGTCGTCGGCCGTGACCTCGACGCCGTCCGGCAGCACGAAATCGGGCAGCCGGTGCGGCGAACGCCGCGTCGAGGCCAGATCAGCCATTGCCTGGTCATTTCGTCCCCACAGGCGGCACGGCAGCCCACGCTCGGCCGCCAGGGCCGCCAGCACCAGCCCCATCTGGCCGTCACCCACGATCGCCACCCGCTCACTCACTCACATGGCCTCCCTGGTCCGACGAAAGCAGAACCTGCCCCGCCGGGCCTGCGTACCGCTCACGGTACCCTATGGGGGCCGCGCCCGCGGGGTGCGCCCATCTGCCCCCCCAAGACACGCATGGTCCGGGCGGTCGAGGCCGCCCAGGGAGCCACCCATGTCCGAACTGACCGTCGCCGGTGCACCTGAAAAGGATCTCCGTTTGCGCGATGCGTCCGCGCACGGAGCCGAGCGCCTCGAACGGCGACTGACCGTAGCGATGGCCGGCGGCGTGCTGCTGGCCGTCTCGTGGATCGCCCGGATGTTCGATGCCCACTCGCAGATCGCGCAGATCCCGGCCGCGCTGGGCGCGGTGATCCTGGTGATCCCCCTCTTGAGCGGGTCGTGGAAGGAGATCACGCGGGGCCGGCCGTCCAGCGACTCGCTGGCGTCGCTGGCCGTGCTCGCGGCGATCGCGACGGCGAACTACCTGGCCGCGGGATTTCTCGCGCTGTTTCTCTGGACGGCCAACCTCGTGCTGAGCCGGACGGCCTGGGGCGCGCAGCGCGCCATTCGCGATCTCATCGACCTCACGCCGGACACCGCCCGCCTGATCGATGAAGAGGGAGAACGCCAGGTCCCGCTCTCGAAGATCCGGGTCGGCCAGACCGTTCGTGTACGCCCCGGTGAGAACCTTCCCGTCGACGGTCGGATCGTCGCGGGTTCCAGCGACATCAACCAGGCGTCGCTCACCGGCGAGGCGGTTCCCATCGAGGCCGCCGAGGGCCGCGACGTCTATGCCGGAACGACCAACCTCACCGGCCAGATCGACATCGAGGTCACCGCCATCGCCGGCGACACGACCATCGGCAAGGTCGAGAAACTGATTCGAGAGGCGGAGTCCGCCAAGACGGAGCGCCAGGAGCTCATCGAACAGCTCGGTTCGTACTACGTGCCGGTGGTGCTCATGGTCGCCGGACTCGTCTGGTTCTTCACGGCCAAGAACGATGCCATCAAGGGTGAAGCCGCGATCCGGGCGATCACGGTCCTGGTCGTGACGTGCCCCGGAGCGTTGCTCATCAGCCACCCCACCGCGATGGTTGCCGCGTTCGCCGCCGCCGCCCGCCTGGGCATCATGATCAAGAAAACGGGCACCCTGGAGGCCGCGGCGTCGATCGACACCGTGGTGCTGGACAAGACCGGGACGCTCACGACGGGAAAATTCGCGGTCAGCCGCCTCGCGCCGGCCGAGGGGGTCGAGGGCGCGGCACTTCTCAAGGCCGCTGCCGACGGCGAGCAGCACTCGAACCACCCGCTGGCGAGATCCATCCTCGAGACGGCCGAGCAGGCCCGAATCCGACCCGGACAGGTCCAGGGGTTCCAGGAGATACGTGGTCGCGGCGTCATCGCCCAGAGCGACAACGGCGAGATCCACGTCGGCCGCGCCGACTGGATCGTCGAACTGAACCCGCTCGTGCAGACGGCCGTCGCCGAGGTCGAGCAGAAGATCGAGGGGATGTCCGGCGTCCACGTGATGCAGGGCGGTCATTACCTCGGTGCGGTCGGCCTGGAGGACAAGCTCCGCCGCAACGCCCCGGAGATGGTCAAGCAGATGCGCGACCTCGGCGTGCGGCGCGTGAGCATCTTCACGGGTGACCGGCTCGCCGTGGCCAAGCGGGTCGGCCAGGCGGTCGGTGTGGATTCGATCGAGGCCGAATGCCTGCCGGAGGAGAAACAGCAGGAGTTGCAGTACCTGCTCCAGCGCGGCCACAGGGTGCTGGTCGTGGGCGATGGCATCAACGACGGCCCGATCCTCGCCGCCGCCGACGTGGGGGTGGCCATGGGGCTCTCCGGAAGCGACATCGCGACCAACACCGCCGGCGTGGCCCTCATGAACGACGACCTTCGGAACGTGCCCTTCCTCCTGCTGCTCGCGCACAAGACGCGCAACGTCATCGCCCAGAACATCGGCGCTTCGCTGCTCCTGGCGATCGTCGGGCTGGCGCTGGCGGCGACCGGCAACATCAACATCTGGGCGGCCCCGCTGATCTACGCCTTCGGGTACGTGATCGTGATCGCCAACAGCATGCGGCTGGTCCGCTTCGGCGAGGAATTCACCCAGCAGGAGATGGGACGGCTCCGCGTGGAAACCGGCCGGCCCGTCAAGCCCGTCCGGCACGCGTCAGCCGGCGGCCTCGCCGGGGCTTGAAGATTCGTTCCTGCCCGCCGGTTCTGAAATACCGCCGCGGCAGTCCGTAATAGGATAGTGACGGTCCTGAACGAGGAGTCGAATCATGGACATGCTGGCCTGCAGTGACTTCGCCGTGTTCGCTGACACCCCCAATTTCATCGCCCTGGTCGCGATCACACTGGGATGTAGCGTCGGCGTTGTCGCCATCATCGGCGGCACCATCGGCGGCATCATGAGAACCCGGGCGAAGGAAACGACCAAGCGCGAGCTGGCCGCCTACGTGGCCGAGGGCACGCTCGATCCGGACAAGGCGATTGCGATGCTCAACGCCGGCATGAAGAAGTGGGAAACGCCCGACCTCGGCCGGCACGGCTGAATGACCGTGCACGACTGTGCACGGTCATTCAGAGCAGGCGAGCAGCCCCTGCTCGACTGCGGTCTACTGCTCTACTGCTCTGATTCACCGTCACGCCGCGCCGACGAGTTCTTTCTCCATGGCAGCCGAGTACGTCCCGTGCCGGGCGGCACCGTTGAGCCGTGCCCGATGGTGCAGCGCGTCCTGTGCCCTCTTGATGTTGGCTGTCCTGCCGGCCCACGCTTTCAGCGGCGCCTCCTGGAGGGCACGACCATAGGAGAAGCTCACCTGCCACGGATGGGGCCGGCCACTCGCATTCATGCTGTTCAGGTGCGCCGTCGCCACCTCGTTGGGCTGACCGCCTGAGAGGAACACGATCCCCGGCACCGCCGCGGGCACGGCACGCCGCAGGCAACGGACGGTCTGCAGAGCCACGGTCTCGACGTCGGCCTGGCGCGGGCACTCCTTGCCCGACAGCACCATGCTGGGCTTCAGGATCATCTGCTCCAGGACGACCCGCTGCCGGCTCAAGGCCGCGAAGACGCTGCACAGCGCGGTCTCACTGACCTCGAAGCACCGCTCGATCGTGTGGGTTCCGTCCATGAGAACCTCCGGCTCGACGATCGGGACCAGCCCGGCCTCCTGGCTCAACGCGGCAAAACGCGCCAGCGCCTCGGCGTTGGCGTCGATGCAGTACCGGCTGGGCAGCCCGTCGCCGATGACGATCACGGCCCGCCACTTCGTGAACCGGGCCCCGAGCGTGACATACTCGGCGAGCCGCTCGCGAAGGCCGTCCAGCCCCTCGGTGACCTTCTCGCCCGGCGAGCCCGCCAGCGGCTTGGCGCCGGCGTCCACCTTGATCCCGGCAACGATGCCGTTTCGGTCGAGAACCTCGACCAGCGGTGTGCCGTCGGCGGCCTGCTGGCGGATGGTCTCGTCGAACAGGATCACGCCGCTGATGAACTCGCCGAGGCCGGGCGTCGTGAACAGCAGCTCGCGGTACGCGCGGCGGTTCGCCTCCGTGGAGTCGACGCCGATCGAGTCGAATCGTTTCTTGATCGTCGGCGCGCTCTCATCGGCGGCGAGGATGCCCTTGCCCTCGGCGACCAGCGCCCGGGCGACGGTGTTCAAATCCGACATGGGCTCACACTCCTTCGTTGTGATCGTGTTTCTCAATACCCGACCGCCTGGCCGTCGCGCCTGGAGTCACTGGCCCCGAAGTACCCGTCCTGCAGGCGATAAATCGCCTGGCCGCCGCCGTGCGCGACGGTGCGGGCGCCGGCGACGGTGACCTCGTGGCCCATCCGTTGCAGCTCTGTATAGACGCCGGCATCGAATCCGGGCTCGATCGACAGCGCGAGCCCGCCATCGACGCGCCATCGCGGGGCGTCCAGGGCAGCCTGGGGATTCTGACGGTAGTCGGCGATCCTGATGACGATCTGGGCGTGCCCCTGCGGCTGCATGAAACCGCCCATGACCCCGAAGGACATGATCGGCTCACCGTTGCGGGTCACGAAGCCGGGAATGATTGTGTGATACGGTCGCTTGGCCGGGCCCACCTGGTTGGGATGCCCCGGCTCCAGCGAGAAGCAGCATCCGCGGTTCTGCAGCGCGATACCCGTCTCCGGGATCACGATGCCGGAGCCGAACCCGGTGTAGTTGGACTGGATGTACGAGACCATGTTGCCCTCGGCGTCCGCCGCGGTGAGATAGATTGTCCCGCCGGGCCGCGGGGTGCCGTAGTCCGGATCGCGGGCGCGGTCGGGATCGATCAACGTCGCTCGCTGCGCGAGGTAGCCGGGATCCAGCAACGCCTCGACGGAGACGTCCATCCACGCCGGGTCGGCGATGTACCGGTGGCCGTCGGCAAAGGCGAGCTTCATCGCCTCGACCTGGAGGTGAATGCTTCGGGCCGAATCCACAGGCTGCTCGGCAAGATCGAGGTTCCTGAGTATCCCGAGCATGAGCAGCGCCGCGAGCCCCTGGCCGTTTGGGGGGATCTCGTGCAACGTCCAGCCGCGGTAGTCGATCGAGATCGGGCGGACCCACTCGGCCTCGTGCTCGGCGAGGTCGCGGCGCGTGAGCAGGCCGCCGGTCGCTTCGGCGTGGTCCGCGATCGCGCCGGCGAGCTCACCGTGATAGAACGCGTCCGTGTTGCTCTCGGCGATCGCCCGCAGCGTGGCGGCGTGAACGGGGCTGGCGAACCGTTCGCCGGCGGCCGGTGCGCGGCCTCCGGGGCAGAACGTCTTCTGGTACGACTCGAAGTCGCGGTAGCGTGTCGCGCCCAGGGCCCAGTAATGGGCGGTCTGCGGGGCCACCAGGAACCCCTCGGTCGCGTACGTGATCGCCGGCTCGAAGAGCGTCTCGAACGGAAGCGACCCGAAGCGCTTCGACAGCTCGAGCCATCCCGACACGGCCCCAGGCACGGTGACCCCGTCCCACCCGAGAAACTCGATTGCCTTCTTGCCCGCGAAGCGCTGCGGTGAAAGCGCCTGCGGCGAGCGACCGGAGGCGTTGAGGCCGTGCAGGCCGCCGCCGGCCCACACCAGCGCGAAGCAGTCCGATCCGATGCCGTTGCTCGTCGGCTCGATGACGGTCAGCGCAATGGCGGTCGCGACGGCCGCGTCGGCGGCGTTGCCGCCGGCACGGAGCATCTGCAAGCCCGCCTGGGCGGCCAGCGGCTGCGAGGTCGCCACGATGTTGCGGGCGAGCACCGGCATCCGCTGCGAGGGGTATGGGAAGAGCCACTCGAAATCGGCCATCACGGCACTGTAGCTCACTGCCGGCTTGCCGGGAGCCGAAAAAGAGCCCCCGCCGAAGCGGGGGTCTCCTCTGGCCGTAGCGCACCTGTGACCTGGTCGCAGCCATTGCCGGAGCATCGTTCCGCGAGTGACGCTGCCGGCACGGCCGCACGGCATCCGGCGCACAGGTGGGACTTCGCCGGACACCGGGAATGCCGGGACCATTCACCCGCCGCCGGTCGCCATCGACCGAAATTCAACCTTCCATGGAGCCGCGACGGGACCGGAGCGATCCCGGCAGTACCAGGCCGTCAAGCCCGACGGCCGAACGGCGGTGAGCCTAGCCGATGCCGTGGAGCACGCAAGCACTCTTTCAAATTGTGCATTGACTGTGTGGAAGCTGTGTATGCAGCGCCTCGGTCATCCATCCCCCGCCCAGCACGGTGTCGCCGTCGTAGCAGACGACCGCCTGCCCCGGTGCGACGGCGAACTGGGGTTGTTCGAAGCGGACCTCCAGCGAATTCGGACCCGTCACACGCACCCGCGCGGGGACGGCCGTGGCGTTATACCGGATCTGTGCGCCGCACCGGATCCACGCGCCGGGCTTCGGCTCGACGTGCCAGTTGCTCTCGGCCGCCAGGCACCCGCCTGCAAGAAGGTCATCGCGTGAGCCCACCGTCACCGTGTTCGACGCCGCGTCCTTGTTCACCACGTACAGCGGGTAGCCGCGTGCCACACCGAGCCCGCGTCGCTGACCGATCGTGTAGTGCTGGTGGCCCCGGTGCCGGCCGATCTCCCGACCGTCGCGATCAACGATGGCGCCGCCGCGCAGGGCATCGGGGCTCCGCCGCTGCACGAGCCCGGCATAGTCGCCGTCGGGAACGAAACATATATCCTGCGAGTCCGGCTTGTCGAAGACGGGAAGATCGAAGCTCTCGGCCAGCGCTCGAACCTCCGACTTGCGATACCCGCCGACGGGCAGCAGCATCTCGTCGATTCGATCGAGCGGGGTGCCGAACAGGACGTAGCTCTGATCCTTGCCGTGATCGACGCCGCGAAGAAGGCGAGATCCCTCGATCCGCGCGTAGTGCCCCGACGCGACGTACCGGGCGTCGATCTGCCTTGCATAGTCGTGCAGTTTCCCGAACTTGAGCCAGTCGTTGCACCTGATGCAGGGGTTCGGCGTCTGCCCGTCGTTGTACGCACCGACGAAGTAGTCGATGATCCGGTCAAACTCCTTCTTGAAGTTGCAGACGTACAGCGGGATGTCCAGCCTGGCGGCGACGAGCCGGGCGTCCGCGGCATCGTTGATCGAACAGCATCCACGGGTGCCGACGCGGATCCGGTCGGCACCCTCGTCCGCCTCCAGCTCATCCAGAGTCTCGCCGGGCGATCCCAGCCGCATGAAACAACCGACCACGTCGTAGCCGGCGCGCACCAGCAGGGCCGCCGCGACCGAGGAGTCCACGCCGCCGGACATCGCCACGAGGACCTTGGTCGGGGGCATGGGGCATTCTAGGAACAGATTATCCACACGGGGGCGTCCCTGGGCGTTGCCGGTACAGTGCCCGTCGTGCTGATCTACGCGGGCATCGACGAGGCGGGCTACGGGCCGATGCTCGGGCCGTTGTGCGTGGCCGGCACGGTGTTCGTCCTGCCCGAATACGATCCCGGCGAGGGCGCTCCGGAGTTGTGGCGCCTGTTACGGGCCGCCGTGTGCCGCTCGCCGAGCGACCGCACCCGCCGGGTCGCCGTCAACGACTCGAAGAAGCTCAAGTGCCCGAACGACGGGCCGGGTCATCCGCTGCGCCATCTCGAGCGCGGCGTGCTGGCGTTCTTTCCGTACGGTGAGGATGCCCCCGACACGGACGAGGCCCTCTTCGCGCCGCTCGAAGCGATCGTCCCCGATCGCCCGTGGTTCGCCGGGGAATGCACCTTGCCTGTGGCGCACACCGCCGACCAGACGCGGATCTCGCGCGGGCGCGTCCGGCGGGCCATGCAGCGCAGCGGCGTCCAGTGCGAGGTGATGTCGTGCCGCGTGATCGATGCCGGAGAGCTCAACCGGTCGGTCGCCGGGCATCGCACCAAGGCCGACGTCAACTTCGATGCGGCGATGGGGCTGGTCGAGAGCATCTGGTCACGCTGGCCCCGGGATCACCCGCGGGTCGTCATCGATCGCCACGGCGGTCGGACCCGTTACGCCCACGGGCTCGAGCGGGCCCTGGCGGGCTCCACCGTGCAGGTCGTCGCCGAGACGGCCACCCTCAGCCGGTACCTCGTCTCCCGCGGCGGCTCGTCGCTCACGGTGAGTTTCGCCGTGGAGGCGGACGGGCGGTTCCTTGCGGTGGCGCTGGCGTCCATGGTCGCCAAGTACGTTCGCGAGCTGCTCATGCAGAGACTGAATCGCTTCTTCGGGGGACAGATGACCGGGCTCAAGCCGACCGCCGGGTATTTCACGGACGGCCGGCGGTACGTCACCGAGATCACGCCGGTGATCCAGCGGCTGCACCTGGCCTCGAACGACCTGGTCCGGACGGTCTGAGCGAGGCCGTCATTGACTCCGGCCCGCTCACCCCTACAATTCGCGTTCTTCAGGAACGAAAGGAGACGAACCGTTGCCTGACGAAAGCGTGAACGCTCGCTTGTGCTGACCGGTTCCTCCGGCCCGTGCAAGACGGGCCATTGATGACGGAACCGGTTCCCCCTTCGCCATCCGGGTGAAAGACGGGGGCAATTCCGCCGATAACGACCTGACCGGGTGACCCGCGCCCGCACCGTATGCGTGCCCCGGGGTCACTTCTCTCGACTTCCGGACACGAGACTCCGCCCGCCATGACCCTCGACCTGAACACGTTGCGCAACATCGGGATCTGCGCCCACATCGATGCGGGCAAGACCACGATCACCGAGCGCATTCTTTTCTACACCGGCCGCAACTACAAGATGGGTGAGGTGCACGAAGGCACGGCCACCATGGACTTCCTGGAGGAGGAGCAGCGGCGCGGCATCACGATTCAAGCCGCGGCCACCACGTGCGAGTGGGAATACCTGGGGCGGACGTACACGATCAACCTCATCGACACACCGGGCCACGTCGACTTCACGATCGAGGTCGAGCGATCGTTGCGCGTGCTCGACGGCATGGTCGCGGCGTTCGACGGCAAGGAGGGCGTCGAGGCTCAATCCGAGACGGTCTGGCGCCAGGCCGATCGGTACAACGTTCCTCGCATCTGCTTCATCAACAAGATGGACAAGGTCGGCGCGGACTTCCCGATGAGCTTCGAGTCGATCCGGGAGCGGCTCGGCGCGCATCCGATCGCCGTGCAGCTTCCCATCAGCTCCGGCGACTCGTTCGAGGGCATCGTCGATCTCCTGGAAATGACCGCCTACTACTTCGATCAGAGTGAACTCGGAGCCCGCATCGAGCAGCGGCCGATCCCCGATGATATGCGAGAGACGGCGCAAACCTGGCACCACGACCTGGTCGAGCTGGCGGCGGACCTCGACGAGTCGCTGACGGAGCTGTACATCGAGGACGAGTCCGCCATCACCGCCGACCAGATCCGAGCGGCCCTGCGAAGGGGCACCATCGAGCGTCGTTGCACCCCGGTCTTCTGCGGCGCCGCCCTTCGCAACATCGGCATCCAGCGGCTGCTCAACGGCGTGATCGACTACCTTCCGAATCCCACCGAGGTTCCGCTGGTCGAGGGCCTTGACCCGAAGGATCTCACGACGAAGCTCACCCGCGCCGCCTCCGTGGACGCACCGTTCTCGGCGCTGGTGTTCAAGGTCGTCTCGGACATACACGGTGATCTCACGTACATCCGGGTGTACTCCGGCCGGCTCACCCGCGGGCAGCGCCTGATCAACGCCGGCAATCGGAAGAAGGAGATCGTCTCCCGGATCTTCGAGATGCACGCCAAGGACCGGGTGCCCCTGGACTCGCTGGAGGCCGGTCAGATCGCGGCGGTCATCGGCCCCAAGCATTCCGTGACCGGCGACACCCTCTCCGACCCGGAGGCACCGATCATCCTCGAACGGATCATCTTCCCCGATCCGGTCATCAGCATGTCGATCGAGCCGAACACGAACGACGACAAGCAGCGGCTCTCCGAGGCGATGGCGACCATCAACCGGGAAGACCCCTCCTTCCGCTTCAGTTACAACGAAGAAACCGGTGAAACCATCATCGCCGGCATGGGCGAGCTGCACCTGGAGATCATCAAGCACAAGCTCGTCAAGGATCGCAACGTCGCGGTGACGTTCGGCACCCCGCGTGTCAGCTACCGCGAGACGATCACCGGGAAAGCCAACAAGGTCCGCGGCAAGTTCATCAAGCAGACCGGTGGCCGCGGCCAGTACGGCGACGTGCTGATCAACGTCTCGCCGATGACCGCCGACCAAGCCGCCGAGCAGGAGATCCAGTTCGTCGACAGCATCGGCTTCATCGACAGGATCACCGGTGGCGCCGTTCCGAAGACCGTGATCCCCGCCGTCGAGGCGGGCGTGCGCGGCGCCGCCGCCAGCGGCATCCTCGGCGGCTACCCGGTGGTGAAAATTCTCGTCGAACTGGTGGACGGTTCGTATCACGAGGTGGATTCGAGCCCGCTCGCCTTCGAGCAGGCGGGAGCGCTGGCTTTCCGGGAGGCGTGCACGCGGGCGAAGCTCGCCCTGCTGGAGCCCATCATGAAGGTCGTCGTCGTCACGCCCGACGACTACTTCGGCGCGGTCAGCGGCGATCTTTCCAGCCGGCGCGGCCAGATCGTCGAGACGGAGCTCCGGGGCAACGTGCGGGTGATCACCGCCGACATCCCCCTCGCGGAGATGTTCGGCTACACGACCACGCTTCGCGGTTTGACCCAGGGCCGGGCATCCAGTTCCATGGAGCCGAGCCAGTACCGGCTCATGCCTGATCGTCTACGCGATGAGGTCCTCGCGAAGGCGTGAACCAGAGGCACGGAGGCGCCGGCAATGGCGACATCGTGACCGCCGGGATGGATCAGCGGTACCTGTCGATGGCCGCGCGCCTGGCGCTGCGAGGCCACGGCGGCGCCGAGCCGAACCCGCTGGTCGGTTGCGTGATCGTCTCCGGCAGCGACGAGGTCGTCGGATGGGGATACCACCGTCGCTGCGGAGGTCCGCACGCCGAGATCATCGCGCTGGGCCGCGCCGGTTCGCGGGCTCGCGGCGCGACGGTCTACCTGACGCTGGAGCCGTGCACTCACCTGGGCCGCACCGGTCCGTGCAGCGAAGCCCTGATCGCCGCGGGCGTGGCGCGGGTCGTCTACGCCCGGAGCGAGCCGGACCTCGTCGCGACCGGCGGAGCCGGCCGGCTCCGGTCGGCGGGGATCCAGGCCTGCCTGAATGAAACGTGCGAGGACGCAATCAGTGTGAGCGATCCGTTCGTGCAGCGCATCCGCACCGGAATGCCCTGGGTGGTAGCCAAGTGGGCGCAGAGCCTCGACGGGCGCATCGCGACCCGCACCGGCGAGAGCCGATGGATCAGCAGCCGTGCGAGCCGCCGGCTGGTTCATCAAGAGCGCGGTCGCGTCGATGTGATTCTCACGGGGATCGGCACGGTGCGCCGGGATGATCCCATGCTCACCGCACGGGGCGTTCACACTCGCCGCATCGCCCGCCGGGTCGTGATCGATCCGGAGCTTGACATCGCCGCCGACCGGCGCCTCGTCACGACCACCGACACGGCGCCGACGGTGGTGGCGTGCGGCGAGGACCGGCTCCAGGCCGACGCCGACGGGGCGGAGCTGCTGCGCCGCGCCGGCGTGGAGCTGCTGGGCGTGCCGCGGACAGGCAGCGAGCTTCCCCTGGAGCGCGTCCTGAGGGAACTGGTGCTCCGGTACCAGGCAACGCACGTCCTGGTCGAGGCGGGTCCCGGCCTGCTGGGACGGCTGTTCAGCACGCAGCTCGTCAACGAAGCCTGGGTCTTCGTCGCACCGGTGCTCTTCGGCGACGAGCGGGCGCTGCCGTGCGTGCGCGGCCTGACGGTGGACGCGCTCACCGACGGATGTCGCCTCGATCTCTGGAACGTCCGCTCTCGCGGCGGGGACCTCGTGCTGCGCTACGGCGTCAGTGCGTGCCCGGCGCCCCGGCCGTAACCTCGATGCCGAAATCTTCGGGCAACATGGGAATCTCCGTCCCGTCGGTGAAGATCCTCCAGACGTTGTCTCCGTTGTCCATGACCATCTGGTCGAGGTGCTCCGTCTCGCCCGGCAGCGCCATTCCGAAACGCACCGTGTCCAACGGGCGACCGTCGAAACCGAAGAGCGTGATGCTGCGGCCCGCCGCCGAGAACAACGGCATATCGACGATCTCGATCCGGGTCGCCCTGGCGGTGGTGAGCATCTCCAGGAATGCCTCCACCGCGACGGCATCCGCGAGGGCGCCCAGGTCCGGCGCGGTCCATCGTTCCAGGTCGCGCCTCAGGCGCAGCTCACCGTCGCCCCGGCGAATCACGAACGACTTGACGTCGGCCGGCAGGACACCGCTCGCCGTTGGATCGACGAGACTTCGCGTCCTGGGGAAGAACGCGGCAACGACCGCCCCCGGCAACTGCACGACGACCGAGCGGCCCTCGACCAGGCCGAAGCGGTCTTCCGAGCCGACACCGGTGCGGGCGCCGACGAGCAGGCGGTCCACGTGCTCGACGGTGAGCACCTTATCGCCGCGCGTGACCTGCCGCGTCGATCGGACGGTCACCGTGCCGACGGGGCTCGCCAGGCCGAACCTGGAGAGGTCATCGGGCTCATCGAGGATGAATCCGGCGGACCTGGCCCGACGAATGGCGGACTCCAGTGCCTCCCAGGCCACCGGATCGACGCGAGTCCGCACGGGCTCGGTCATGACCCACCGGGTGCCTTGCCGCTCCAGCACGACACGGCGATCATCGTCGACGATCTCGATCCCGTCGATTTCATCGGGAGCGGGCGCGAAGATCGTTCGATCACGCCAGTTCTTGGAATCGAACTCGACGGCGCGCTCATACAGTTCCCCGGTGACGACGTAGACGGCCCGGCTCTCACCGAGCTTCAGATACGAACGCCCGGCCACGCCGCGGCGGCCGAACCTCAACGAGTACGACCCCTGCGGCCAGGTCCACGTGACCAGCGCTCTCGGCGGATCGAAGCCCAGGTCCCTCGACGCATCGTCATCCGGATCGAGCACGCGCACGACTTGGACCTGGGTCGCCATCAGGATGAGCCTGCGGATCGAGTAGGCGTCCATGGGAAAGTGAAACGGCTCGACCTGGGTCCAGGTGTTCCCGCTGCGCTCGAACCGCATCGAGGCCTCGCCGGCTCGGTCGACCGTGATCCGATCCACCAGGTCAACCGGGATCTTCGACGCCCCCGGCAGCACCAGCAGGCGATCGCCGGTCCGTGTCGCGTCGCCGCTGTACAGGAGTATCACGCCCACGACGCCGATGACCGCCAGCACGACCGCCACGATGGTCGATCTCGAGTTCATCTCAGCTCCGTCTCACGAACCACACGGCGATTCCCAGGCCGAGGCAGGCACCGGGCATTATGGCCAGGGCGATCCATCGCCACAAAGCCAGGACCGACGGCGTCAACCCCTCCAGCCGCGCAACCTGCCGGCTCACCGGGCTCGACAGGATCAGGTCGTCCGCACCGCCGAGCCAACTGATCCCGGCCATCAGGAGTTCATAGTTGCCCGGGTTCACCAGCACCATCCGGTCACCCCCCACCGGCACGACCACGTCGGCGAGATAGCTGAGCATCCAGCCGCCGGAGCCGACGAGCAGGAACCGCTGCGACCCGCTCTCGACGGGATTTCGTCGAACAACCGCGACCACCAGCGGCAGAGGCTCGCTGAAACGCTGTTCGGCATCGGGTTCGTCGAGGCTGGACGGGCTGACCATCCAGTCCGGCTCCAGCCAGCGGGTCGGAGACGGCGCCACAAAGGCGATCACGCTTTGACGAACATCGCCGAAGACTGCCCCGGACGGATCGGCGAGACCGATCGCGATCGGCAGGTCGAACGATGTCTGGAGCCCGTGCACCGCCGAGCCGATCGCGTGACCATCGGAATAGTCGCTGAGTTGTATGACCCGCTGAGCACCTGCTTCGCCCTGAGCGGTGCGAACCGCTTCGATGACGACCCGACCGGTATCAACCGAGAGGCCGAAAGGCGCCGCGAGGTTGCGCCACGGGTCTCTCTGCCCCGTCCGGGACATCCCGCTGGGTGCGAGGCTCAGGAGCACCGGCTCACCGTCGGCGATGAGACCTCGCACCGCATCGATGAGCTTTCGCTCGGCGTCCGTGACGGCAAGGCTCGTTCGCTGCGGGATCGGCGGAGGGACCACGACCCAGACCACAGCCCGGTCGCGCGGCGGGGTCGGTTTGCCGCTGCGAGTGACGAGCCACTCCCGAACCTCCACCCGCGTCGCCCGGAGAATCTCCGCGGACCCGACGAAGTCGATGTTCTGGGCTCGGCGACTCAGCAGGGACTCGTCCTGGGCGTGCACGAGCATGCACAGCGGCATCTCGACGTCACCCTGGAGGACCCGGATCGCGGCGGAGATCGCCTGCTCGCCGCGAAAACGCTGATCGAAGGTCACCGCACCGGAGCCGCGGCTCCTGAGGTTCACCCGGGCGAAGAGCTGCTCGGACGGGACGACCGCGGCTCCGTGAGGACCGAACACGATCGCGGTCTCGCCCGCTTCGAGGCTCCGACCGATGCGGGCGAGCTCCAGCGGCGGCAGATGCTTCAACGGATCGGCCCGGGCGGCGAGTTCCTCGGCCCACCCCTGGAAGTCCTCGCGGTGGGCCGCCCCGTAGCGGCGCACGGCGAGGTTCGTCGCCGGGTTGTCGCGCCACTCGTTGAGCAGTTCGACGATCTGGTAGATCTCGTCGCCCCAGGTCGTCAGGGCAACGGCGAGAACGCTCCGCGCGGTCTCATAATCCGGCAACGGCCGGCTGTCGCCCGTCGTCACGGCGCGGTCCAGTTCGATCTCTACCTGGCGAGCCTGCTCCAGGCGCAGCGAGATCACCGCGACCAGCTGATCGATCTCCGGGCGGGCGACGTCGCCGGGATCGATGCCCTTGCCGAGCGTGACCAGGCCGCCGGTCTGCCGCTGCAGAAAGACCCGGAAACCCTGCAGCGCGTCGCGCCCGTCGGCCAGCGCCGCATCGTACTCGGCGATCGGTTCCCGGTAGCTGTTGCGCAGACGCGTGAGCAGCGCTTCATACGTGTCAAGCGATGCGGGATCGGCGGGATCGATCCGCACGACCGAGATTCGCTCCGACGCTTTGCGGTACCGGTCCAGGACCTGCTCGACCTGCCGCAACAGGGCGCGGTCGACGCCTTCGTCGCCCATGACCACCGCGATCAGCCATTCGCCGTCCAGCCCGGCCAGCAGCTTCTTCGTCTGGGGGCTCAGTGAGTAGGCGCGGGTCTTGGTGGCATCGGCCTGCCAGCGGAGCCGCGGATGGGCGGCCAGCACGTTGACGACCACGGCGATCGTCACGACCGCCCCGAGATACACCGCCAGGTTGACCGTACGAGCGTTCACAACCACCGCCGCGCCTCCAGCGACCGGGCCGAGGCGATGAGCAGCACCACCGTCAGCGATCCGAAGTAGACGAAGTTTGCGGAATCGAAGAGTCCGATGGCGAAGTCGCGCAGCTTCAGTTCCGGATCGGTCGCGATCACGAGATCGTCCACACGGGCCTGCCACGCCATAGGCAGCAGGTCCGTCTGAAGCAGGCCCTTGGTTGCCAGCAGCATGATGATCCAGAAGAAAACCGTCGTCAGGTAGGCCACGACCTGGCTCGACGTCAGCGTCGAAGCGAGTATCCCGCTGGCGAGGTAGACCGACCCGGCCAGCAGGACCCCGAGGTAGCCGCACAGCATCTCGCCGTAGTCGGGGCGGCCGTACATCTCCAGAGCACCCACGAACACCAGCGTCGGCGAGAGCAACACCACGAGGAAGCCCAGTGCCGCGAGGTACTTGCCGACGATGATGTCGGCGGACCGGACGGGAGCGGTCAGGAGCATCTCGATGGTGCCGAGGCGCAACTCCTCGCTGATCACTCGCATCGTGATCGCCGGGCATATGAGCATGAACGCCAGCATGCTGAAGGAGAAGACGGGGCGAAGCGTCGCCGGATCGCCGGAGTTGAACACGTATCGGACGAAGAGCCACCCGTTGACCAGCACGTACAGGGCCCCGATGACGTACCCGCCGGGGCTCAGGAAGTACGCTCGAAGCTCGCGGCCGGCGATCGCGGTGACGGCTCTCATGTCGCGGCCCCGCCGGTGTCGTCCATGATTCGCATGAAGAGCCGCTCCAGCGTCGGCGCTTCGCGGTGGAGTTCCCGGACGGATCCCCCGGTCCGGGCGAGTGCCCGGGCGATCTCCTCGCGGAGATCCTGCTCGCCGTTGTCAGCGGTGACCGTAAACCGCTGCCAGGTGCCGTCTCGACCGGTCCTCTCGACGCGATCGACGCCCGGCACCGCTGCCAGCGCGGACTGCGCGCCGTCCGTGTCGCACTCAACGATGTAGCAGGCCTCGCCTGCCGCGGACGCCCGCAACTGGTCGATCGAGCCGGCGGCCCGGATGCGCCCGCCGGAGAACATGATGATCCGGTCGCAGGTCAGTTCCACCTCGGCGAGGTTGTGCGAGCAGAGCAGGATCGTGTGGTCCCCCGCCAACTCCCGGATCAGCCCGCGGACCTCGCGGATCTGGGTGGGGTCGAGCCCCGAAGTCGGCTCGTCGAGGATCAGGATCGGCGGGCAATGCACCAGGGTCGCCGCGAGACCGACCCGCTGGCGGAACCCCTTGGACAACTGGCCAATGGGTCGCTTGACGACCTTGCCCAGCGAACAGCGCTGGACCGCCCGTCCGATCGCCTCCCGGCGGGCCCGGCGCGGCACCCCGTAGAGCCGGGCCCGGAAGGTGAGATACTCCTGGACCCTCATCTCCGAGTACAGCGGGGCGGATTCGGGCAGGTAGCCGATCTGCTGCTGGCCGCGGCGCGGCGAGCAGGCCATGTCGTGGCCGTCCACACGGACGACGCCGGCGGTGGGTCGCAGGTAGCCGCAGATCATCCGGATGGTCGTCGTCTTGCCCGCACCGTTGGGGCCCAGGAACCCCACGACCTGACCCCTCGGGATATCGAGATCCACCGAATCTACGGCCAGGAATCTGCCGAACTTCTTTGTGAGGCGATGCGTCGTGATCATTGGTCGTTCACACGGAGCGATCCTTGTTCTATAGTAGTAAGATTTGCTTGAAGGCACGCGACAAGACGATGTCCTCATGACCTTGTCCCGTCCACGGCTGATACTGATGCCGGGCGATGCGCCCATCGAGGCGAGCCTGCTGGGACCGCTCCGGGAAACGTGCGAGATCATCAGGCTCGACGATCCCGGCCAGTTGGAGCGCGTCCTCGCCGAGTTGTCCCCGCACGCCCCGGCGGATACCGCGGCACTGGCCCTGCAGCATATCGGTGAAGGCGCCGCCGTCGTGGACTCCGCCGGCACGGTCTCGTGGTGCAATGACCGCCTCGGCGAATACGACGAGGAAGTCCGCCGGAAGTTCGCCGAACTGTGCCTCGAGGCGATGGACCTGTTCAACGCCGAGGGCAGCTCCCCCCCGGCGACCCGCCGGGCGAGCCGGAAGTTCTCCTTCGACTGCGCCGACAGCTACTTCGAAATGGTCGTCTCACCCGGCACGACCGACGGCGACCGGCTCACCACCGTCGTGGGCGTCCTGTGGGACGTCACGGCGACCCGGCGACTGCTCGACAAGCTGGACGCCATCGACGCCGCCGGAAGCGAACTGATGAAGATCGAGGCGGAGTCGATCGCGACGCTCACGATCACCGAGCGGCTGAAGCTGCTGGAGGAGAAGATCGTGAAGTACGTCCACGATCTCCTGGAGTTCGATGACTTCGAAGTGCGGATGCTGGATCGTGAGACCAACCGTCTCGACCTCGTGATCGCGATCGGCATCACGCCGTTGCGCATCGGTGAGGTCATCTACGCCGAGGCCGAGGGCAACGGCATCTCCGGGTACGTCGCGGTCTCCGGCGAGAGCTATCTCTGCCACGACGCCGCGAAGGACCCGCTGTACCGGGAGGGCCTCGACGATGCGGCCAGCTCGCTGACGGTGCCGCTGCGGCTGCACGATCGCACGATCGGCGTCTTTAACATCGAATCCAAGACGACCAACGCCTTCAACGAGAACGACCGGCAGTTCGCGACGATCTTCGGCCGCTACATCGCGATGGCCATGAACATCCTGAACCTCCTGGTGGTGGAGCGGTTCACGACCAACGAGCAGGTGGCCCGCAATGTGCTCGGCGAGCTCAGTGATCCGCTCGCAGAGATCACCAGCCGGGCCGAGTCGCTGCGCGAGGAACGACTCGCGGACGCCAGGACCCGCAGCGGTCTCGATGAGATCATCGGCGCGGTCGAGAAGATCCGCCGGCGGATCGAAGCATGCACGGCGGGGCCCAAGACGGTCCTGGGCGCGGAACAGGAGCTGCGCCGCGGCCGACCGGATCCCGACATGATCGGCAAGCGCGTGCTCGTCGCCGACGACGATGAAGAGATCCGCACCAGCGTCAGCGCGATCCTCACGCAGTATGGGTGTGACGTCGTCGCCTGCCCCGACGGCGGCAAGACGATCGAGGTGCTCCGGGCCACGCCCCGGAACAGGGCCTTCCACCTGATCATCTCCGACATCAAGATGCCGGATCGCAGCGGTTACGAGGTGTTCCGGACCGCCCGGGAGGTCTCACCCGACACGCCGGTGATCCTCATGACCGGCTTCGGCTACGACCCGCACCACTCGATCGTCCGCGCCTCGCAGGAGGGGCTCCAGTCGTTCCTCTTCAAGCCGTTCAAGGCAGTTCAGCTCATCGACGAGGTCAGGAAGGCGCTCGCCCCGCCCAAGGTCAAGAAGCGATCGCGAAAACAGCAGGCGAAGAAGACCAGGCGCACCCCCGGCGCTCGGGCGTGAGGGAAGAAAAATAGACCGGGACTAATTTCCGACCGGTGGCATGCTTCTGCGCGGTGGCCGCAGCCCGGAAAATAGTCCCGGTCTATTTTCTTCCCTCCGCCACCAGCACCCGCCACAGTCCTTCGTGATCTTTCAGGACCACCGGCCCGGTCAGCACGCCGGTCTGTTCGACCAACCCCAACACGGCGTCGTGGTGCTGGTCGGCGATCTCCACGACGAGCCGGCCACCGGGGCGCAGCAGGGCCGCGGCACCGGCGATGATCGGGCGGATCACGTCGAGCCCGTCCGGGCCCCCGCGCAGAGCCGTCTCGGGCTCGTAGTCCTTCACGCCGGCCCCGACGGCCTGCCATTGATCGTCGCTGATATACGGCGGGTTGGAGCAGATGACGTCGTACACGGCGCCGGCCCCGCCGGCGAGCGGTTCCAGCCCGGGGCCCCTGCGAAACTCGATCCTGTCCGCCACGCCGTGTGTCGCGCTGTTGCGGCGGGCGACGGCCAACGCCTCTTCGGAGACGTCCGTGGCCACGACGCGGGCCCCAGGCAGTTGCAATGCCAGCGAGATCGCCACACAGCCGCTGCCGGTGCCGATGTCGGCGATGAGCGGCTCGGCGCGGCCCGGCGCGGACCGGCACCACCGGATGACGTACTCCACCAGCGTCTCCGTGCATGGACGCGGGATGAGCACACCCCTCGAGACCGCGTACTTCCGGCTGAAGAACCAGGCGTGACCGACGAGGTACTGGGCAGGCTCGTGCCGGGCCGCCCGGGCCACGAGCGCGCGCAACGACGCCAGTTCCGGCGGCTCGGCGGGCCGATCGACCTCCATGTACAGCCGCATTCGCTCGCAGCCGATGACGTGCGAAAGGAGCATCTCAGCGACGACCCGCGGCGAATCGATCCCCTTCGATTCGAAGTCGCCGGTCATCCATTCCAGCAGCCGGCGCGTCGTCCACGTTTCCCCGGTCTTCAAGCGGGCCGTGGCCATGGACATAGTGTAATCCGCCCGGTCCGCCCAGCCCGGGGCACGGCTGTTTATACTCCCCGGTCCCCATGAGCCGGATCACCAAGCCCACTGCCGCCACCCCGCCGACCACTGTCACCGGCGACATCGAGGACCAGGTCCAGCGGCTCGGCACGGCCTTTCTCAGCGAGGTCCGCCGGCAGCGTGGGGGCGTTCTCTCCAGGGCCTTCTGGTCACAGAAGCTCATCGACTGGGCGATGAAGGACGAGGCGTTCAAGGTTCAGTTGTTCCGCTTCGTCGACACCTTCCCCACCCTCCGGACACCCGAGCAGATCCACGATCACCTGGCGGACTACATGTCGCAACCCGGCGTCACACCGCCGCCGGGGATGGGCCTCGGCATGAAGGCAGGCGGGCTGCTCAAGGGCGCCTTCGCCAGGACGGTCGCGGGACAGATCACCGGCATGGGGCAGCGGTTCATCGCCGGCACCGACGCGGCCTCGGCGATGCCGAAGCTCCGGAAGCTGTGGTCGCAGGGGATCGGATTCTCCGTCGACCTGCTCGGCGAGGCATGCCTCAGCAACGCCGAAGCGGGGATCTACCAGCAGAAATACCTCGACCTGATCACCAACCTGCCGCCGAAGGTCGCCGGCTGGCCGCACACCGAGCGTCTGGAAACCGACCACCTCGGCCCCGTTGCCCGCACCAACGTCTCGGTCAAGATCAGCGCCCTCTACGCGCGAACGGACCCGGTCGACTTCGAGGGCACGATCGCCGGGCTCATGGAGGCCCTGCACCCCCTGTTGACGGCCGCCCGCGAGAACAACGTCTTCATCAATTTCGACATGGAGTTCTTCGAGTACAAGGACCTGACGCTGGAACTGTTCATGCGCTGCTGCGAGGCCGTCGAGTTCCAGGCGGGCATCGCCCTGCAGGCGTACCTCCGCAGCGGCGACGATGACGCCCGCCGGATCGTCTCGTGGGCGAAACGCACCGGCCGCCAGGTCACCGTAAGACTGGTCAAGGGGGCCTACTGGGACTTCGAAACCATCCACGCCGAGCAGATGGGCTGGCCGGTGCCGGTCTGGAGCCGCAAGAGCGAGACGGACGCCTGCTTCGAGCGCATGACCGACGCCTTCATCGATGCGATTCCCCGTGACACCGGAGAGGGCGGCGTCACGTTGGCCCTGGGCACCCACAATGTCCGGTCGATCGCGGCCGGGCTGGCCGGGCTGGCCCGTCGCGACTTGCCGGCGGAGGCGATCGAGCTTCAATTCCTGCACGGCATGGCGGACGACATGAAAGCCGCCGCGGTCGACCGCGGTCTGCGCGTGCGCGAGTACGTTCCCGTGGGCGACATGATCCCGGGGATGGCGTACCTCGTCCGCCGGCTGCTGGAGAACACATCCAACGAGTCGTGGCTGCTGGCAAGCGTCATGGAGAACGCCGACGCGGCGGCGCTGCTCGCCTCGCCCCACGCGGCCTCGGGAGAACCCGATCCCGGCATCGACCGCATCCGGGGCGCCCCGGAGCGCCACCGGCTCAGCCCGGCCGTCACCGGCGTCGGAGATGCGCGGCCGTTCTTCACGGAACCGCTGCGCGACTTCGCCGACGCAGGGCAGCGCGAGCGGTTCGCCGCCGCCATCGCCGCGGCCCGCGTGCCCGACGTTGCCGTGGACGCGACCGTCGAGGACGCCGGCAAGGCGATCGACCGCGCGGCGAGCGCCATGGCGTCGTGGAGGGACACCGACCCCCGGACACGAGCCAATGCGCTGACGGCCGCCGCGGCCATCATGCGCACGCGCCGTGACGAACTGGCGGGTCTCGAGATCCGCGAGGCGGGCAAGCCCTGGCGCGAGGCCGATGCGGACGTCACCGAATCCATCGACTTCTGCGAGTATTACGCCCGCGCCGCCGTCGAGCTGTTCGAGCCCAGGCGGCTCGGCGCCTTTATCGGCGAGCTCGACGAGGTCTTCTACCAGCCGCGGGGAATCACGGTGGTCATCAGCCCGTGGAACTTTCCGATGGCCTTGTGCTGCGGCATGACCACGGCGTCGCTCGCCACCGGCAACGCGACGATCGTCAAGCCGTCCCGGCAGACCCCGGCGATCGCCAGGGCAATGTGCGAGATCCTCTGGGAGGCGGGCGTGCCCCGCGACGTCCTGCAGTTCATTGCGGGCCCGGGCTCGACCGTCGGGGCCGCGCTGATCCGCGACGACCGCGTCGGCATGGTCGCGTTCACCGGGTCCAAGCAGGTCGGCCTGGGGATCATCGAGTCCGCCGGGACGACGACCCCCGCCCAGAGGCACGTCAAGAAGGTCATCGCCGAGATGGGCGGCAAGAACGCGATCATCGTGGACGCGTCGGCGGACCTCGACGAGGCGGTCCTCGGCGTGCGGCAGTCGGCATTCGGGTACTGCGGCCAGAAGTGCTCCGCGTGTAGTCGGGTGATCGTCGTGCAGAGCGCCCACGACCAGTTCCTGAAGAGACTCGTCGAATCCACCGAGACGCTCGTCATCGGCGATCCGCTGGACCCCGCCACCGACTTCGGCCCGATCATCGACCAGAGCGCCGCCGCCGGCATCCGCGAGTACATCCAGATCGCCGGGACCGAGGGCACACTGGAGACGACCATAGAGATCCCGGCGGGCCTCGAGCAGAAAGTCGGCAAGCCCTACGTCGCCCCGCACATTTTCTCCGGTATCCAGCGGCATCACCGGCTGGCCAACGAGGAGGTCTTCGGCCCTGTCCTGGCGGTGATGCGCGTCAGGGACTTCGACGAGGCGCTCGACGTGGCCAACGCCACCGAGTACAAGCTCACCGGCGGCGTGTTCAGCCGCAAGCCCTCGCACCTGGATCGCGCGCGGGCCGAGTTCCGCGTCGGCAACCTGTACCTGAACCGGCCGTGCACCGGCGCCCTGGTTGCCCGGCAGCCCTTCGGAGGCTTCGGCATGTCCGGCATCGGATCCAAGGCGGGCGGCCGCGACTACCTGCTGCAGTTCGTCGAGCCCAGGGCCGTCTGCGAGAACACCATGCGGCGCGGCTTCGCGCCGGGGCTGTAGCGTGCACCGAGGGTTCCTGGACCGGGCGATAACCTGCCTGGACGTTGCTCCCGGGCAAATCTGCGCCGCGCCGTCGGATCGGGCCGAAGGAGTCGAGTCATGGAGGCCGTCGCCACCGCTCCCGCCGCCCCTTGCGCCCGACGGACCGGCGCGCTGCCGCGGCTCTGCCCCCTGTGCGGCGGCGGGGAGACGGCCGTCGTCTGCCGGGACGTCCAGGATTACGAGTACGGCGCACCCGGGACATATCAGTGGCTGCGCTGCACCGGCTGCGGGCTGATCCGCCTGGATCCCGTGCCCA
The DNA here is from genome assembly GCA_022562915.1 of Planctomycetota bacterium. GTDB lineage: Bacteria > Planctomycetota > Phycisphaerae > Phycisphaerales > SM1A02 > JADFOJ01. The sequence continues at coordinate 23,957 of JADFOJ010000028.1, forward strand.
CGGCAGCAATACTGGACCAGGCGTATCCGCCGCACTACCACGCCTACACGGCACCCGGTTCGGCGATCACGCGCCGGCTCCTGGCGGGCTCACGCACGCGGGCGGCCCGGAACCTCGCCCGCTCGCTCCCGGACGGCGCGTGCATCCTGGACGTCGGCTGCTCGACCGGCCTGCTGCTGGAGGCCGTTCGTCGCGTTGGGCGCTTTCGCCTCTTCGGCGTCGAGTACAAGCCGGACGCTGCCGAGCAGGCGAGGCGCCGCGGGATCGAGGTCTGGACCGGCGAGTTGGAGAACGCCGACGTCCCGGCGGGCTCGATGGACCTGGTCATCATGCAGCACGTCCTGGAGCATGTACCCGCTCCGATCGAGACGCTGCGCCGCGTCCGGGCGATCCTGCGGCCCGGCGGCAGGCTGGTCGGGGAACTGCCCAGCTTCGACTCCTGGGACGCGCGTCTCTTCGGGCGGTATTGGGGCGGCGGCCACGCCCCGCGGCACCTGTTCCACTTCACGCCTGCCTCGCTGACCGCCGCGCTTCAGCACTGCGGCTACACCGACGTCAGGATCCGTCCCGCCCTGCACACCGGCCACTGGGCGCTGTCGATCCAGCACCTGCTTCGCCGCGGACGCACCGACACCGCCGGCCTCGCGTCCGGGCGAAGCCGGTATTACCCGTTCATGCTCCTGCTGACAGTGCCGATAAACACGGTGCAGATGGCACTCAGGAAGACCGGCATCATTCGCTTCGAGGCCCGGACGCCGGCATGAGCGCTCGACGCCCGACGCTCTCCCGGGCGCAGCTCGCCGAGCTGCGCGTCCGCGGCAACCTGCGGCCGGGCCTCCACGTGGTCGCGGTATTCGCCACGATCGCCGCGGTGCTCGCGCTGTTCGCATGGGCCCCGCACCCGGTGGCGTACATCCCCTGCTGCCTCGTCATCGGGGCGTTGCAGCACCACCTCTCGATCATCCAGCACGAGGCGGTTCACTTCCTGCTGTTCACGAACCGGCGAGCCAACAACCTGGTCGGCGCCGCGGTGGCGTACCTTATCTTCTTCACGATGGAGTACCGGTCGATCCACCTCAAGCACCACCGGTCCCTGGGGCACGACGACGATCCCGACCTCGACAACTATGTCAACTACCCCAACGACCGCGGCTACGTCATCCGGGACGCCGTCCGCCACCTGAGCGGCCTCGCCGCCGTGCAGCAGTTCGTGCACCAGGCGACGCGGACCGTCCATGGCCGCCGCGTTGCGCCGACGAGGACGCTCAAGGTCTTTCGGATTCCGAGGCTCAGTCCCGGTCTGGCCGGGATCGCCGTGACCCAGGCGGCGCTGGTCGGCCTCTTCATGTGGCTCGGCCGCTGGGAGCATTACGTCCTGCTCTGGATCCTGCCGCTGCTGACCGTGGCCAAGTCGCTCACCCACTTCCGCAACGTCGCGGAGCACGCCCAGGTCCGAGACGTGGGCGATCCGGAGTTCTCGCGGCTTCGCACGATCCTGTGCTCACCGCTGGAGGCGTTCTTCTTCGCCCCGATGAACTTCAACTACCACGCCGAGCACCACTTCTATATGGGGATCCCCTACCACCAGCTGCCCCGCTGCCACGCGCTGATGGCGGCCCAGCCCGCGTACACCGAAGTGGTCGAGATCGAACGGGGGTACCTGCGGTTCCTCCTGGGCACCCTCTGTCAGCGCACTCATTGACCTCGCCGGACCATCATCGCACGCGATCGAGCAGCCGGTACTGGATCGCCTCGGCGACGTGGTGGCTCTGAACATGCTCGGAACCTTCCAGGTCAGCGATGGTCCGGGAGACCCGGCGGATCTTGTCGTAGCCGCGGGCACTGAGGCCAAGCTCCCCCATCGCCTGGCCGAGCAGGAGGCTCGCCGGCTCGTCCATCGCGGCGAACCGGTCGAGTTGCCGGCCCGACAGCTCTGCGTTGAGGAGCCTTGGTCCCTGCCGCTCGGTCTGCCGGCCGCGAGCCTCGCTCACCTGCGCCCGCATCGCGTCGGTGCCGGTGCCGCAGCGGGTCCCCTTGAGCGTGCGATACGGCACCGCCGGCACTTCCACGTGAATGTCGATGCGATCCACCAGCGGACCGGAGAGCTTCGCCAGGTAGCGGTCCATCGCCTGGCGGCTCACGTCGTCGTCGATCGTGCCGCCGCGCGGCGTCGGGTTCATCGCGGCCACGAGCATGAACTTCGCGGGGAACTTCACGGAGCCGTGCACGCGCGCGATGGTGACGCACCCGTCCTCCAGCGGCTGGCGCAACGTCTCCAGGACATTGCGGGCGAACTCCGGCAGCTCGTCGAGAAAAAGTACACCGCGATGGGCAAGGGTCACGTCACCGGGCCGGGGGACGGTTCCGCCACCGACGATCGCCGCCGCCGAGGCGGTGTGGTGCGGCGCGCGGACCGGCCGAAGCGCCTTGAGTGGCCGCCGCCGCGCCAACCGGCCGACGCTGGAGTAGATCCGCGTGACCTCGACGGCTTCGGCCCGGCTCAGCGGGGGTAATACGCCCGGCAACGCCCTGGCCATCATGGTCTTGCCCGTTCCCGCCGGGCCGATCATGAGCAGATTGTGCGCTCCCGCGGCGGCGATCGTGATGGCCCGCTTGGCGGTCTCCTGCCCGCGAACGTCGGCGAAGTCGATCTCCGGGCGGGCGTCGGCGATGACCGATTCCATGTCCACCCACGGGTGCGGCTCGATCGACCCGGCGCCGTTGAACATCGCCACGACGTCGCGCAGGCACGTCGCCCCGTGCACGTCGATCCCGTCCACGATGGCCGCCTCGGCGGCGTTGGCCGACGGGACGATCACACCTCGCTTGCCGAGCGTGGCGGCGAGCTGGCCCAGGCTCACGGCACCGCGGATGGACCTCACCCGGCCGTCCAGCGCGACCTCCCCGGCCACCAGGTACTCGTCCACTCCCGGCACGCTGTTGCCCGCCGGCGGATGGATCGTCCCCGACGCCTGGAGGATCGCCAGCGCGATCGGCAGGTCGTACACGGGCCCTTCCTTGCGTATCGTCGCCGGCGCCAGGTTAATCGTCGCGTGGCTCCGCGGAACGCGGAACCCGCTGTTGAGTATCGCCGCGCGCACCCGCTGGATCGATTCCCGCACCGCGGCGTCCGGCAGCCCGACGATCCTCGTGCTGGGCATCTCCGACGGGGTGAGGTCCGCCTCGATCTCACACGGGACGGCATCGATACCCTGCAGCACGAAGCTGTGGACACGACTGATCACCGGCCGATGGTACAGGTGGCGCGAACGGCAACTGCGGTTCCGCAGTAAGGTCACTCGTCCCAGGACGGCTGATCGGTCGGTACCTCGGTCACCAGTTCCGGCCTCGGCGTCTCGACGACCAGGTGGTACGCGAATCGACCCGCGTCCAGTTCGCGCTGCGGGATGAGCGCGATCTCGCCCCGGAAGCTCTGGAACTCGAGCTTGGCGCCACGGCCGCTGGCGACGATGTGCATCGGGTCGCGGGTCAGCAACTCCAGCCAGAACTGCCGGCCGGTGGGCATCCAGGTCGGTGTCACGGTCTCCACCTGGATGTGCACGAGACCGGCGTCGGGTCGATACACGGCGGTGTCGCCCGGCTCCACCTGGAGGGAGGCCTGGCGGTAGAGATCCTTCGTCTCTTTCGACGCGTCCCCCGCCTCGGCGACGTAAAACGACACGTTCAGCCAGGTGTCCGAGACGTTGGTGAACCTGAGACCGGACTGCAGGCAGCCGGTCAGAACGCCCGCAGTCACGACGAACGCCGGCACGAAGACGATTCGCTGGACCCACGGCCGTCTCACGAACACGCCCTACCCCTCCGTTGTGCCACAGCGCCGGTGATTCTTCAGCGTCGGATTACCGGTCGCGACGAAGGTCGAACCGGCGTGCCCACAACGGGAGTGATCGTCACGCACGTCGCTCGTCTTGAGCAGAATCGTCCCGCGCGGCCGCCGGGGGCAGGTCACGCCGCAGCCGGCCACCTTCGTTTCGCAACGAGCATGGCCCGGGCCTCATCGGGCTCCACCGGTTCGGAGAAGTAGAACCCCTGTGCGAAGTCGCAGCCCAGTGCCCTGACCTGCACCAACTGCTCCTCGGATTCCACGCCCTCGACCGTGACGCGCATCCGGAGGGTCCGTGCCAGCGCCACCACCGTATGGACAACGTCCGCATAGTCGGTATTGGCGCTCAGCGAGTTCATGAACGCGCGGTCGATCTTCAGGACGTCGATCGGGAGCCGGTGCAGATAGCTCAGCGACGAGTAGCCGGTGCCGAAGTCGTCCATGTGGATTTCGGTACCCAGCGCCCGCAACTGGCCGAGCACGTCCGCGACCTCATCGGGCTTCTCCATGATCACGCTCTCGGTGATCTCCAGCTTGAGATCGGCAGCCTTGATCCCGGTCTCTCGGAGCACCTGCCGGATCTCCTTCACGAACGTCGGATGCGCCAGTTGATGCTGCGAGACGTTGACGGCAATCGACAGGTGGCGACCATCGGCCAGCTCACCCTGCCACGAGTTCAGCTGCCGGCACGCCTGCCGAAGCACCCACCGCCCCAGTTCCACGATGACACCGGTCTCCTCCGCCTCCGGGATGAATTCCACCGGAGAAACGGGTCCGCGATCGGGATCATCCCAACGGGTCAGCGCCTCGAATCCGCAGATCCGTCCGGTCTCGAGACTCACGATAGGCTGGTAGACCACGCTGAAGTGCCCCAGATCGAGGGCGCGACGGAGCGCGGCGGCACGGTCGTCGCGGGCCGAGACCTCGTCGCTCATGCCCGGCCGGAACACGACCAGCCGGCCCTTGCCGCCGGCCTTGGCGAAGTGCATCGCGGCATCGGCGTTGCGCATCAGTTCCTCGGCCGTCTCGGCGCCGTCCTCGGCCAGCGCGATGCCCACGCTCGCCGAGACGTTCAGGGTATTGCCCTGGAGATGGAAGGGTTCCGCCAGCGCCTCTTCGAGGCGCTGGGCCACAGCGCCGGCGTCGTCGCGCGTGGCCAGGCCGTCGAGCAGGACCGCGAAATCGTCTCCGCCGATCCGAGCCAGCGACGCGGACTCGACGTCGATCACCATGGCCAGTTCCTCCAGCCAACTCCGGAACCGGTCGGCGACGGCGATGACCAGTTGATCCCCGATCAAGCGACCCAGGCTGTCGTTGACCTCCGAGAACCGGTCGACGTCGACGACCAGCAGTGCGAACCGGCAGCCGTCCCGGCCACGGGCCCGCGCAAAGCACTGGCCGATCCGATCCATCAGCAGGTCGCGACTGCACAGGCCGGTGAGCCGGTCGCGCAGCGCCGAGTAGCGCAGCTCCTGCTCGGCCCGACGACGAACCCTCACCTCGGTCTCCAGGAGCTCCTTCTGCCGCACGACCTGCGCGGTGCGGGTCCGGACGTTGGTCTTGAGCGTTTCCGCAAATGAAGACAGCATGCCCGCAAGGGTCGTCAATTCCTCCGTGTGGCCGGCTTCGAGCAGCGGCGAGATCGTCTTGCCCGTCATGATCTGTCGAGCGGTGTCGGCGAGGTTCTGCATCGGGTCGATGAGGTGCCGCGTCGTCCAGTGGCGAACGCGCTCGATGAGGGCGAGGTAGGCGAAGCAGATGGCGCCGATCAGGAGCATGATTACGCGCCGACGCCGCGCGACGCTGCGGCCCTGGTGAGACACCGCGGCGACCGCGCTGAGTTCGACCTCCGCCAACGCACTGACGTACTGCGCCGCGCTGCGGCGGAAGACCTCCAGGTCGTCCGGGTGCTGGACGCCCACGCTGCGCCCGTTGGCCAGGTCGCGGCAGCGGTCCAGTGCCAGCCGGGCGTTCAGGAGCGTCTGCGGATCGAAGAGCACATCGGCGCGGCGCAGGTCCGTCAGGGTCGCCATCGACTGTGTGATGACCCGGTCCGCGACGCCGAAGCTCTCGGTGCCGGACCGTGGCGTGATCCCGGCGGCCGTATCCAGAAGCGCGCCGCCCTCGGCGACGAGTTGCTCCACCTGGCGATGCTGGTCGACTGCCCGGCCGTACACCAGGGCGGCGTCCTCCAGCCCCCCCATCAGAACGCCCACGGCCGCGGCCAGGCTGATCGCCCCCACGACGGCAACGAAGAGAATAATCGAGAGATGATGCTGGATGCGCACGCTGAGCCCCGGGTCGAGATACCCGGTATTGATCGGCATTCGGGCCCATGGACTTCTGGGCGACGGTGACAGGCGGTCCACGGTCCGATTCCGATAAGCACAACCGGTCTACGCGTTCGGCGGTGAGCACTACACTCTGGACCGTGCCTGTGGAGGAACTCGTACGCCTGCTGGTGCTGGGTCTGCTGGCCGGAGCCCTCGGTGGCCTGGTCGGCGTCGGCGGATCGATCGTCATCATCCCGGTACTGACCCTGTTGCTGGGTAAGGACCAGCACCTGTCCCAGGCGACGGCGATGATCATCAACGTCCTCGTGGCGGCGGCGTCGCTGCTGCAGCATCACCGGGCGGGCGCGGTGCAGTGGGTGGTGGTCGGACGCCTGGTGCCGTTCGGGCTGGTGCTGATCGTGGTCGGCGTCCTGGTCAGCAACACCGTCGAGGGCGAGATCCTCATGAAGCTCTACGGCGTATTCCTGCTGTACGTGATCGCCTTCAGCGTGATGAAGCTCCTTGATGACCACCGTTCGCAGACCCGGCAGGAATCGCCCAAGACAGGCTGGGTGCGCGTCGGCATCGTCGGCGGACTGATGGGGTTCGTGGCGGGGCTGTTGGGCATCGGCGGTGCGCCGGTGTCGATCCCCATGCTCCAGCGGATCACTCACCTGCCTCTTCGGCAGGCGATCGCCGTCACGAGCGCCGCCATGGTGATCACGTCGATCGTGGGCGCGATCGGCAAGAACCTGACGCTCTCGTCGCTGACGGACGCCGCCGGCCGGAGCCTCGGCCTGACCGTGCAGGACAGCTTTCTGCTTGCCTCGTTCCTGGCGCCGACGGCCGTCCTGGGGGCGCTGGCGGGGGCGCGACTCGCGCACATCCTTCCGGTGCGGTGGGTGCGCGCGGCGTTCATCCTGCTCATGATCTGGGCAAGCATCGAAATGCTGGGGTTCGTGTGACCTCAGGCAAGCCGGGATCGCAGCCCGTCTCGCATGGTTTCGATCGTCCGTCGGAGACGGTCCAGCGCCGCCTCGCGACCATCAGCAAGGAGTTCCCGGGCACTGATCGGCTCACCGGTCACCACGCCGATGCGGCCTCGCAGTTTCGGCCGGCCGCGGCCGGCGGGCCAGACGTCCCGGGCACCCTCCACGGCCATGGGCACGATCGCGGCGCCGGTGCGGCGCACGAGGACCAGCATGCCGGGCAGGAACGGCCCCATCTCGCCGTCGCGGGTGCGCGTCCCTTCCGGGAAGATGAGCACCCGACCGCCCGCCTTGAGCACCTTGATCGCCGCGCGCAGCGCGCCGACATCGCTCTTCTCACGCGCCAGGGCAACGCCGCCCAGTTGCCCCAGGGCCCATCCCCAGAACGGGATGTCGAAGAGCGTCGTCCGTGCCAGCGGCGCAAAGGGACCGAGGTGGCACCCGGCAATCAACGGATCGAGATGCGACTGGTGATTGGAGACGAAGATCACCGGCCCTGTCGACGGGATGAGGTTACGGTCCAGGCACCGCAACCGGTACAGCATCCGGAAGATCACCCGGAGCAAGGTCCGGACCCCGATCCACCAGATGACGACCTGAACCGCCGACCTCGACGGAAGCCTGCGACGGTACTCTCGAAAGCTCACTGGTCGAACCTTGCCGCCGGAACGTGCGCCCGGCACAGTCGCTCCAGTTCCTCGACAACCTGCTCCCTGGTCAGTTGGCCGGTGTCGATCACGATGGCGCCCGTGGGGTGCACCAGCGGGCCGTCGCTTCGGGTGGAGTCAATCCGGTCGCGCTCCCGGATGTCCCTGGCGATCCGGTCCCGGTCCGCGGGCAGGCCCGCCTCCACGAGTTGGTTCACGCGCCGCAGCGCCCGCACGTCGGCGTCGGCGTCGAGGAAGAACCGCACGCTCGCCTCCGGGAAGACGACCGAGCCCTGGTCCCGTCCTTCGCTGACCAGCCGGGGGTGCGCCTCGGCGATCCGGCGCTGCTGTTGAACGAGGACGGCCCGCAACTCCGGTTGCGCCGCCACCGTCGATACGGTGCCGGCGACATCCTGCCCGCGAACAGGCAGGCTGACGTCCCGATCGCCCAGCAGTATCGCGGGCGGATCGGCGACCCAATCGAAGTGCAGCCGCTCGGCGTGCACGGCTGCGGCCAGCGCCTTGCCGTCACCGGGATCGATCCCCTGCTCGATCGCGATGAGTGCCGCGGCGCGGTACATGGCGCCGGTGTCCAGGAAATCAAGACCGAGTCGCCCGGCCAGCAGGTGTGCGACGCTCGATTTTCCGGTACCCGCCGGTCCGTCGATCGTGATGATGACACCGGTCACGCGTCGGCGGCCTCGATCGCCTCGGCGAGCATCGCGCGGGCCTTCTCGATGTTGGCGACCGCATCGCCCGTGCCAACGTAGTCGATGGCAAGCGTGTTGAGGAATCCGACACTCTTGATCGCGGCGACGCCGTCGGCCAGGTCGAATTTCTCGTGCCGGCCCTTCTTGTCGAACCCCTCGACGGTGGCATGAACGGCGCCCGCGTACGGTGCAAGCTTGCGCAGCGAGTCGACGAGATCGCCGGTAGCGGCGGCATGACCGAAGTCGGGTAGCGAGCCGATGCGAAAGCCGCCGATGCGCTTGAGAAGGTCGGTCAGGCGGTCCGTCCGCTCGGTCAGACCCTGGTGAGGCGCAATGAGCAGGTTGAGTTCGAGCCGCTCCACCGCGGGCATGACATCCTTCAACTCGGCGACCGTATCGTCGAAGGCCTCGTCCGTGTCAGGAGCGGCGCAGCGGATCGCCAGCGCGTTGCAACCGAGCCGGTTGCCTGCAAAGGCCAACCGCCGAACCCGCTCGGCCGAATCGATGGCGACCTGGGGATCGGCGGAGACGAAGCTCAACGGGATGTCCTCGACAAGCACCAGGCACGGGCAGCCCGTCTTGTCTCCCTGGTCGCGCAACGTGTCGAGGTACTCCAGCGACCGGCCCGCCAGCATCGACGCGGCAATGTTCATCCCCCTGAGCTGAAACTCACGGATCGTGAACGCGGGCATGTCCAGCAGGGAGAGCGAACCCTCGCCGTTGGCTGAAACGAGGCTGCGGAGTGAGCGGGCGGCGAGAGTCAGCAGCATGGCGGTCCCAACCGACGATACCTGAAACGGCGGATCCAGGGGTTCCTGCGATCCCGGTCGTCCCCATCGGCCCGATTGGTCCACTTGATCATTGGGGCTCTCGACCGCTGGGTATCACGGGCGAGCCCGCTTTGGCCAGCCCTGCCACCACTCGCCACAAGAGAAAACGCCGACCTCAGCGGCCGACGTTTTCCGGAGGGGAGAAAGATCCGCGGGGAAAAGTCCAAGCCATAGACGGGCAGACCCCCGCCAGTTCATTATAGCCGGCGCGCCCGTTTGAGCAACGGGGGTTTGCATATTTTACCTATCTTCTCTGGTCTTCCACCGGATTCGTCCGCGCGGCGGAGCATTTCGCTCAGCGAGCCGACGAGTTACGCTCGCAACCGGCCCCTGCCCTGGCCGGTTGCCGCCGGCCCGGCGGGCCCTATTATGGCCGCGACCTCAACCGGGAGTCCGCCGACGATGCCCATCCCCTCCGAATGTCGCTACACCGAGACGCATGAATGGCTGGACCTGGACGGCGACATCGTGACGCTCGGCATCACCCAGTACGCCGCGGACGAGTTGACCGATGTCACGTACGTCGAGATGAAGCCGGAGAAATCCACGATCCTGCCCGGCGAGCCCATCGGCGAGGTGGAGTCGGTCAAGACAACGAGCGACATCATGTCACCTGTCGGCGGTGAGATCGTCGCCGTCAACCAGCGTGCCGTCGAAGAGCCGTCGCTGCTCAATTCGGATCCGTTCGGCGAAGGATGGCTCATCAAGATCCGCACCGCCGACCCCTCGCCGCTGGACGGCCTGATGGACCACGAGACGTATGACAAGCGGTTTCCGGTGGCCGGCTAGTATTCCGGCGTGAGCGGACACGCCCCCTTCAAGCTCGTCAGTGATTTTCAGCCGACCGGCGATCAGCCGCAGGCGATCGAGGCGCTGGTGCGAGGGATCCTCGCCGGGCGGTCCCACCAGACCCTTCTCGGCGCGACCGGCACGGGAAAAACCTTCACGATGGCCAACGTGATCGAGCGGGTGGGCAAGCCCACGCTGATCATCAGCCACAACAAGACGCTCGCCGCGCAGCTCTACGAGGAGATGCGTGAACTGTTCCCGGACAACGCGACCAGCTATTTCGTCAGCTACTACGACTATTACCAACCGGAGGCGTACATCCCGCAGCGGGACATCTACATCGAGAAGGACGCCTCACGCAACGATGACCTCGACCGGCTGCGGCTCTCCGCCACGAGCAACCTCCTTTCGCGTGATGACGTCATCATCGTCGCATCGGTGAGTTGCATCTTCGGACTGGGCTCGCCCCAGGAGTACCGCGACCGGATGCTCCCGATCCGCTGCGGCGACACGGTCGACCGTCGCACGCTGCTGGTGGCGCTGGCGGACATGCAGTACAGCCGAAACGAGATCGACTTTGAGCGCGGGCAGTTCCGCGTCCGCGGCGACGTGATCGAGGTCTTTCCCGCGTACGAGCAGTTTGCGATCCGCATCGAGCTCTTCGGGGACGTCGTCGACCGGCTGGAGTTCATTCACCCCGTCAGCGGCGAGGTGTTCGCCCGACAGCAGCAGGTCTTCATCTTCCCGGCCGTCCACTACGTGATGCCGCAAGACCGGCTGCAGACTGCCCTCGACGGCATCCGGACGGAGCTCGACGAGCGCGTTGTGCAGCTGCGCGGTGAGGGCAAGCTGGTGGAGGCACAGCGACTGCTTGCCCGCACTCGGTACGACCTGGAGATGATCGAGGAGGTCGGCTACTGCTCCGGCATCGAGAACTACTCGCGTCACCTCGACGGCCGGGCCGCGGGCGTGCGACCGTACACACTGCTGGACTACTTCCGCCACAGCCCCGGACACGACCCGGACGACTGGCTGGTCTTCGTCGACGAGTCGCACGTCACCATCCCCCAGTTGCGGGGCATGCACTTCGGCGACCGGAGTCGCAAACAGGTGCTGGTCGATCACGGTTTCCGGCTGCCCAGTGCGCTGGACAACCGCCCGCTGCGGTTCGAGGAGTTCGCCGAGATCGTGAAGCAGATCGTCTACGTCTCGGCGACCCCGGGGCCCCACGAACTTCAGCAGTGCCAGGGCGAGATCGTCGAGCAGATCATCCGCCCCACCGGCCTCGTCGATCCGCCGATCACCGTCAAGCCCACCCAGGGACAGGTGGCCGACCTCATCGAGCAATGCTCCGAACGGGCCCGCCGCGACGAACGGGTGCTCATCACCGTCCTCACCAAGCGCCTCGCCGAGGATCTCACCACGTTCCTGGCGGAGCACGGCCTGTCCGTCCGCTACCTGCACAGCGAAATCGACACGTTGCAGCGGCTGGTGATTCTCCGCGAGCTGCGCCAGGGCGACTTCGACGTACTGGTGGGCGTGAACCTGCTGCGCGAAGGGCTCGACCTTCCGGAGGTAACCCTGGTGGCCATCGTCGACGCCGACAAGGCCGGGTTCCTGCGAAGTGAAACGAGCCTGATCCAGACCATGGGCCGAGCGGCCCGGAACGTGAATTCGCAGGTGATCATGTACGCCGACAAGGTCACGCCGCAGATGCAGGCTGCGATCGATGAGACCGGGCGTCGCCGTGCCACGCAGATCGCCTACAACAGCGCACACGGAATCACCGCGACCTCGATCACGAAGGCGATCCGCCGCGGCATCGAGCAGGAACTCGCCGCCCACAAGACCGCGCACGCCGCGTCGGGGCCTCCACGCGACGTCGAGCAGCAGGATCGCGACGAGCTCGTGAGCGCGCTCACGACCGAGATGATGCACGCCGCCGAGCGGCTGGAGTTCGAGCGCGCCGCGGGGCTGCGCGATCAGATCGCGGATCTCAAGGCCATGCCGGATTTCGGGTCACCGGATCGCGTGCCCGCCGGAAGACCTCAACCAGGGGAGGCGGGATCGAAGGCGGGAATCACCGGGCCGCGTCGACATCGGGCGACCCGCTGACCGCGTCCCTCGCCGCGGCTGCCCCAGGGGCGGGCGAACCGTTCCTGCCGCCGGCGATGATGCTGCGTTCATCGTGCGTCCGCAGCCGGATGTGCCTCGCGGCCCGCCGGAGAAACTCGATCTCGTAGAGACGCGCCGTGTGGCTGTGGGACGGATGAGCGAGCGAGAGCTCGCTCGGCCGTGGGTGCCCGCCGGGATGTTTCGCGTCGTGGTCCATAGTCCTCGCGTGTCGCGAGCGTGACGAATGACGTGTCGTACGCACCGGGACCCGGCAACGGTTCCATGTGCTTCATGGTTTTCGTCGGCCCGATCGGAACCGCGCTGAACCAGACCGGATGGATTGCCGGCGTTGAACCGGCTGCCGCGACGCTACACTGCCGCCATGGTCCCGCCCCCCCGACCCCCCCACGGCCCACCCGGCCGACGCAGCCCCGCCCTGCCGGGGGTGGGTATTACCAACCTCTCCCAACTCGTTTTATCGGAGGTTGAGTGTTGAATCCTTTGGTCCGACTGGTTCGTCGGGGAGCGTGTGCTGCGGGTCAGGGAAGACAATCGAGCTTACATAGACGAGTTTCTTGGGTTGGCGAGCGGCGTATCGTATCTATTGTCTGCGGGCATTGCTTCGAGGGGATCTCCAATAACCTTGCCACGTTTTTCCGGGTTCTTGCGAATGAGAGACACGATGTCGAACGCCGAACATCACAAAAGTTCTCCTGATTCCAACCTTAAAGCTCAGCCGTCAAGCGACGTGCCGGCGCGGGCACTGCAGAGTCCCGCGTTGATCATGGAGACGCTTGACGGCTAGACGCTGTCGCGCCAAGCGCCTTGTTGCGCCGGGCGGCGTGCTTTTGAAGCTGGCTGGCCGGAGCCCGGAGTCATTCTTGCCGGAGGATGAGATCGGCTT
>JADFOJ010000152.1 GCA_022562915.1 Planctomycetota bacterium
ACTGATAGGAGCTTTGATTTTGGGTGATCGGTTCTGGGTGGTCCGCGGGGGCCGTCCGGCCGGAGTGGCGGCCTCGCGGCGGGGCCCGAAGAGGGTGCGATCCGCCTGGGGAACCTGCCGGGCAGCCACGCAACGTCCCCGACCGCTCGACCAGCCGCGAAACCGGCCACCATCGACCCGCCCTGCGGAATCTTCGCGCACCGACCGCGTGGGCCGTCGCCGCGGCGTTTGGGAAATCACCACTGCTGATCAGTCCGCCGACCAGACGGGCTCGGCCGGTCCGGGGTCATGGACGACGTCGAGGTCGGTGACGTACCGGAGTTCGCGGAACCCAGGCGGCGGTGCGTTCGGCGGGGCCCGCGGGGGCTCGTCGGCAAGTCCGCAGTACGTGAGGATCTTCTGGATGAGGTCGGGCTGGGTGGGCTCGATGAAGCTGACGATCTTCATCGCGGCCCCGCACGTGGGACATCGCAATGGATCGACGTGCCAGACACGCTTGACCAGGGCGGCCCACCGGCGGCGGGCTGCGTTGGCCGAGGGGGACCGCGGCGCCGGAGACTGGGCGTCGTGCGCCTCGTCGCCGGCGGCCTTGGCGCGGATGCCACGGCTCTTGTTGGAGTACCACCCGAAATACCGTACGAGATGGGTCCGGGGGTCGGGGATACATTCAGCTCGCCAAGCTATACTACGACGTCTTCAACCTCAGTCGTGCGGTGTGAGTTCCGCACCTTTGGGCGTGACCTCCGAGACGCGATGCGGGAACCTGCGGATCATCAGCATGTGATCGCGCAACGCGTTCTGAATGGGCGTGACCGCAAAGAGCCCCGGGTAGAGTTGCCCGAACTTCTCTCCGGGATCGCGCATGACGTTGTAGAAGTCCATGCCGGGCAACCCGCCGTGGCCCTCGGTGAGGTGGACCTTGAAATCCTCGTAACGGATGGCGCCGAGAACCCCTCCGCTGTAGTGGAAGATCATGTTGCGTCGACCGTGGCCTTCGCCAAGCAGGAGTAGCGCCGTCTGATCGAGGCCGTCTGTCACCCGGTCGACGGGGATGTTGTCGAGCGCCCCACCCAAACGGGCAGCCGTCGTGAACAGGTCGGTGAGGTGCAGGACGTCCACCGGGTCCTGGTTGGGCTCGATCATGCCCGGCCACCAGGCCATCGCCGGCACCCGCACGCCGCCCTCCAGGACGTCCCCCTTGCCGCCGCGCAGCCATGTGTAGCCGGAGTTCGGGTAGAAGGCGTACATCGGGCCGTTATCGCTGATCCAGACAACGAGCGTGTTCTCGGCGATGCCCTCCTCCCTCAACGTATCGAGCATCTGTCGCATGTGGGCATTGTGTGCCGCCATCGCGGAGGCCTGGGCGTTGACCTTGTCCACGTGCTTGTCGTTGTGGTGAGCCTTCGATCCCTGGAGTTGCTGGGTGTAGGTCGCCCAGTAGATGAAGAACGGATTGGGGTCCTCGGCCTTGTCCTTGATGTAGGCCGTGATCTGCCGGATCGACTCAACCTCGAAAGCCTCCTGTCGATCAGGACCAAGTGTGCCGGCAACGCCTTCGACGGGCTTGCGTCCTTCGCCCTTTCGCCCGACGAACGCGGCTTCCGACAGGTCGATGCCCGTCTGCCTCTTGTACTCCTGGACCCCGGGGAAGTCGTAGAACATCGACTTCATGGCGTTCGGCGCGTCCTTGTACATGTCGAAAGAACCGGGCCAGTTGTCGGGCGCGCCGTTCCACATGCCGTAATAGGCGTAGTCGTAGCCCTGGTTCTCCGGCGCGTGCTGCGGTTCGTCACCCAGGTGCCACTTGCCCCACATGGCGGTGTTGTAACCGGCCGCCGACAGCACTTCCGCGACGGTTACTTCGTCGCTTGAGAGTCCCTCGATCTGACCCGGCCACAGCACGCTCAGAAGACCGGTGCGCACGGCATGGCGGCCGGTGTTTATTGCGATACGAGACGGCGTGCAGGAGGGCTCGGCGTAGGCCGACCAGAACCGCATGCCTTCGAGCGCCATTCGGTCCAGCTCCGGCGTCGGCGTGCCGCGGTGCTTGCCGCCGCCCTGCCAGCCCAACTCTCCCCACCCGACGTCGTCGGCAAGCACGTAGATGATGT
>JADFOJ010000107.1 GCA_022562915.1 Planctomycetota bacterium
TACGGGCCTTACCGAGGTCAACGACGGTGCCGAACTCATTCTCAACGGCACCATCGGGGGGTCCCTGGACGTCAACGACGGCGGCCTGCTCACCGGCAGCGGCAGCATGCTGGGGGGGACGAGCGACCTCACGATCAAGTCCGGCGGCTCGGTCTCGCCCGGTGCGTCCGTCGGGACGTTCACCATCGAAGGCGACTACGTACAGGATTCCGGCGGCACCTACGTCGCCGAGATCGACACCACCGACGGCACGGCGGACCTGCTGGACATCTCCGGCACGGCGACCCTGGCCGCCGGCAGCACGATCGAGGCGTCGCTCATCGGTGAGGGTTACCTCGCCAGCGGACAGGACTTCGTCATCATCGAAGCGGACGGCGGCATTTTCGACAACGGCGTGCTGATCACGGTGGACTCGGCCACCGTGACGGTGGACCTCGTCCGCGATACCGGCTTCATGGATGGCAACACGACGTGGTCGCTGGAGCTGCTCCGCGCCGGCAACGCCTATTCCGCCGCCGCCGATCCAGGCACCAACAGCAGGATCGCGTTCAGTCTCGACAGCCTCATCGCGATCGCGAACGCGACCCCCACGGGCCCGTCCGCCGGCCTTCTGGGGCAGCTCGATGCGCTGAACGCCGCGGACTACAACCAGGCGGTCCGCCAGCTGAGCCCCGAGCCGTTCAACCTCTCCGACGCAACCACCACGGCCGCCGTCCGCGACTTCACCACCCAGCAGGCGACGTATCTGGCCGGCATCCGGTCCGGCATCGAGGCCGCCCCCAGGCCCGGGCCGCCCGCCGGCAGCATGGCGCTGGCGTACGACGACCCGCTGATTCTCGCGGCCGCGATCGCCCAGGCTCGTGGGGACTCCTCGCAGCAGGCCGCGGCGCCGCGGCAGGAAAACGGGTGGGGGCGATACTTCAAGGTCCAGGGGGTCTTCGCGAACCAGGACACGACCGCCAACCGCACCGGCTTCGACGCCACCACGTTCGGTGGCCAGTTCGGCATCGACTACAGCTACTCGCCCAATTTAGTGATCGGGCTGGCCGTCGGCTACACGTTCACCGACGCCAACCTTGACGGGGGTCTCGGCGACATCGAGGACCAGACGATCCGCGCCGGACCGTACATGAGCTATTACAAGGACGACTGGTACGTGGACGCCTCGCTCACCTTCGGTTGGCACATGTTCGACAGTGACCGAAACATCCCGGCCCTCGGATTGACGGCCCACAGTGACTACGACGGCTACGACATCACAGGCTACGTCGGCGCGGGCTATCACTTCGAGCTTGACTGGAACCTGTACCTGACGCCGATCGCCTCGGTGCTGTACAGCCATTTTTCCTATGACAGCTTTTCGGAGACGGGCGCCGGCGGCGCCAACCTCAAGCTGCCGAGCCGCGAGTCTGATTCGCTGCGGACCCGGATCGGCGCGAACATCTCCTACCGCTTTCCCGCGATGACTTTAAGGCCGGTCCCCTACATGTACATGGGCTGGGAGCACGAGTTCGTCGACGACGACAACATCGAGGCTGCCTTCGCCGGGGGCGGCAGCCCGTTCCTCATCAACGTCGGCAACCGCGACGAAGATGCCTTCTTCATCGGCGGCGGCGTCAACCTGCTCATCAAGAAGAACATGGCCGCGTTCCTCCGCATTGAATCCGTCAGAGCCAGCAACAGCGACGCGGTCGGCGTCGCCGCGGGCATCAGTGTTGCGTTTTGAATGACCGGTTCATGCACATCGTCCTCGTCTGCGCCGCTGCGCCGCTGCGGCGTGCCTGGCGTCGACGCAGGCGATCGCAGCGCCGGCTGAGCCCGGCCACCTCGTGATCTCCGGGGGACCGATCCTGGCACCCGAGGGCGACCGGCGGTTCGACGACCTCGCCAGGATGTTCGTGCCCGGCGCTCTCGTCGCGTTTGACCGCCAGAGTGTCGATCGGCAGGGCACCGTCACGATCGAGCAGTTCCTCCAGGGTGCGCGGGACCGGGCCGAACGTCAGCCGCCATTCCGGGAGTGGCTCACCGGCGAAGCGACGGTGCTGGTCGACGGCGCGATCGCCGTCGTGTGGGCGCCGTTCATCGTGGAAGTCGGCTCAACGCGCGCCACAGGTACGGACGTATTCAAACTCGTCAAGCTCGACGGCCGCTGGCGCATATCGGGCTTGTCGTTTACGAACCGACCGCTCTGACGATCGGGGGGGGACCGGGTGGCACGGTCGAGCGACTCCGCCACAGGCGGACGAACTCGCCCGTGGTTGTGCGCGTCTCCACGGGCGACCTCGCTTCGCTCGCTCGACCGTGCCACCCACCCTCCGTCGCTTCGTCGTTCCCAGATGCCGATGCCCTGCCGCCGGGCGGCGCGTTCGATCTCGGCGTAGCGGGCGAGTCGGGCGTGCGGCCAGCGTTCGTGTGCGCGGGCCAGTCCCTCGGCGAGGAGCCGTTCGTTGAGCGTCGTTCCGCCCGCGAGACGGACGTGGGCGAGCAGTTGACCCATCGGTCCGCGGGTGCGGTGGGTTTCGAGGCTCAGGACGACGGTCCTGCCGGCGGCGAGGCTGACCGAGCGCTCGAGGGCGGCGCGGGCCAGCGGCTCGGCGCGGCGCTCCGTCCCGGCCGGCCGCGGGGCGTCGACGCCCCACAGGCGAACGAGCGTGTACGGCCGGCCGTGCATCCGGTCGGCGACGCCCACCTCGATGGTGTTTCCGTCGATGATCCGACGTACGCGCACCCGCGCCCCGTGGTACGCCGCCATGTCGTCGGGACCGCGCACCAGCAGCCAGCCGCAGTGATCGGCGATCACCAGCGCGAGCAGGAAAGCGCCGAGAACGATCCACGGTCGCCTCTGCGGACGCAGGGACGCGGGCGAGGCGCTCACGATGCCTCGGCAACCTCGGCGGCCTTGCGGCACGATTCCTCGAGAAGTTCGTGCAGCCCGGCGTGTTCCGGGATGGCGTCGATGCGAGTCATCAGCGCGTTGATGCGCTTGTGGAGACTCATCGCCGGATCCATTTCGGCCGCCGCCTCGCCCAGGGCTTCGAGCGCCGCGACGAGCCATTCGAGATCGGGATGCTCCAGATCCTTCGGTTTCCGCATCTTCGTCCGCACGGTGGCGCCGCTGCCCAGCGCAACGAACGGGACAAGTCCCAGCCGGATCACCGGCTCGCGGCACAGAACCATGACAGGGATCTCGCGCGTCAAGGCGGTGTGACGGAGCCGCCGCGCATCGGCGCCCACCAGCGGCGGCTGCACGAGGTAACAGCCCGGCTCGATCGTGACGTCCTCGTCAAACGGTTCGTCGAGGATCGTGATCGTGCCGACGTCCATCGCCAGCGCCAGGCGACCCGTCCGGGCCTGCTGCAATGTCGGGAGCACGGCGGCCATGCGGCGGAAGTCGTCGTCGTCACGGGCGGCGTTCAGCGCCCCGGCGGCGAGGTTCTCCGCTTCAAAGTACCGCTTTGCCGCCAGTGCACCGACGGCCTTCAAAGTCAGGTCGTCGATCGAGCGGGCCTGGGAAGCAATGGACATTCGTCGGGGGTTCCTCTCGTGCGTGTCCGGCGGCGGTCAGGCGATCCGTGCCCGCAGGTCACGGAGCAGGCCACGCCATTGCTCGACGATCTGCGGGAACTCGTAGAGCAGCGTGTCGGCCAGCGTGACTTCGTCCCGGTCCTGTAAGCCGCGGCGGACGGCCTTGAGGCACTCGTTGAGACGGCGAATCATGTCCTGGAAGGATTCCCCGCCGACATGCACGGTGTCGAGGTCCAGCCCGATGGCCTGTGCTCCCTTGACGATTGCCTCCTGTACGGACAGCCAGATGGAGACCGCCTCGCCGAGGGTATCCATGGCAACCGTGTGCTCGTCGGAGTGCAGCAGTTCCGCCGCCTTCTGCTGGAGCTCGTCGGCCTCGGCCAGGGCATCCTCCGCGTCCTCAAAGGTGTGCGCGACGATCTCGACCGGGTCGGCGCTCGTGAAGCGGATGATCCCGGCAGCCTCGTCGTGACGCCGGCAGGACGCCAGGTCCGCCTCCGTCAGGCGGCTTCCGTCCACGGTGACGTCGACGATGAGACGCCCCCGCTCCCGTGCAAGGTCCCGTGCGCCGGCGATCGCTTCGCCGATCGTGCCGGCGTCCACGTTGCACGGAACTTCGTCGAAAAGGATCTGCATGGTGTCGGGCCTTCGACCGCGGGAGCCTCGGCTCGCAGACTTATCGGTCGATCGGGGCACCGGCTGCAGCGGAAATTCGTGCGATGGAGGAGGGCTCACCGCCGCTTACCTGGTCGATCCGAAGGTCTCCATGATCTCATCGGCGAGCACCGGGTCCCCGATCGAGATACGCACGGCGCCGTCCGGGATGAGCGTGACGATCACCGGCGCGGTGGTCGTGGTGACCATCAGTCCCTGGTCGGGGTTCTCGGCGTCGTTGAGCAGGGCCTTGATGAGGGCGTTGATGGTGTGGAAGTCTGCGGGTTCGCACAGCAGCGGATCTCGCGTGTTCAGCACGACGGTTGCCGCCGTGTCGACGACCTGCCAGTCTTCGTTGTCGGCCATGCTGAACGCGACGGCGTCGAACACCTTGCGCCACTTGGCGACGGGTATCAGCAGGACCTGCGAGAGATGAAGCTTGTGCAGGAGGTGCTCCACGATGTCGGGGAGCCGCGCCTTGTCGACCGGCACGACCTCGGCCCCTTTGTGCGGCGGGCAGGAGCTTTCGGCGAACGCCAGGTGCAGGTGCACGACGTCGTCGGTGTCGTCCATCGCAAGGCCGATGAGATCCTCGCCGTCGGGAACTTCACGCAAGCCCTGTTCTCTCAAGGCCCCCATTGCCTCGTCGTAATCGACGAATTCCACGAGATGCTCCAGATGGTGCTTGAGGCGGATCCCGGTCTGGTCGGTAATGTAACGAGTCACGCGCGTCCGGCAACTCTCCGCGTCCATACTACCGTCGGGGCCGGGAGGCTGCAGGATCGCGGGGACCGCATTCGGGCGACCCCGGTAGGATCAGGGCGTCTCCGTGAACCGGCTGGAGCCCCCATGCGGACGATTCTCTTTGTATGCACCGGCAACACCTGCCGCAGCCCCATGGCGGAGGCGATCGCCCGGCACCTCATCGATGGGGGGCTTCTCGGCGACCAGGCCGGCGTCTTCGCGGCCTCGGCGGGCGTCGCGGCGGGCGGCGGCGCCCCGGCCTCGATCGAGGCGGTGACCGCGCTGGCCGCCCTGGGCATCGAACACTCCGGCTTGTCCACGCGGCTCACCCGCGAGATGATCGGCAACGCCGATCTCGTCTTCGGGATGACCGAGGGGCACGTACGGATCGTCCGCAGCGTCGGGGACGACCGGTACAACGACAGGATCATCCGGCTCGAACCCAACGATGATATCGAGGACCCCATCGGGCTCGAGCAGTCCGCCTATGATGCGCTGGCGCGGAGATTTCTGGCGATCATTCCGCGACGGCTCAAGGAACTGCTGGACACATGAAGATCGCACTGGGCATGGATCATCGCGGTGTCGATGTCGGGCGCCTGCTTGCAGCGCACCTTCCCGGCGAGGGCCACGAGGTTCAGGTGCTCGGTCAGTGCGAAGGCGAGTCCTGGGATTACCCCGATGTCACCTGGGCCGTCGCGCGGGCGGTCGCGGACGGTGAGGCCCAGCGCGGCATACTCGTCTGCGGCACCGGCATCGGGGCGTCGATCGCGGCCAACAAGGTTGCCGGCGTGCGCGCGGCGCTCGTGGGCGACATGACCGCGGCCGAGTCGAGCCGCCGGCACAACGACGCCAACGTGCTGTGCCTGGCCGGCGACGCCTTGACCGACGACCGGCGGATCCTCCGGATCGTCGCCGCGTGGCTGGCGGCTCCCTTCGATGGCGGACGCCACGCGCGCCGTGTCAACAAGATCGCGGCCATTGAGCGAGGTGAGAATCCCGTCGAGGCCGTCAAGGCCTGATCGTGCAGCCGGTTGCCCGAATCCTCGACGCCAATGCCAACCGGGCCCGGGAGGCGCTGCGGGTCCTGGAGGACACGGCCCGGTTCGCGCTGGATGACGGGCCGCTGTGCTCGGAGCTCAAGGCGCTCCGCCACGACCTCCAGGCGGCCCTGGGCACTCTTCGGCCGGGGTGGCTGGAGGCCAACCGCGATTCAGCCGGTGACGTCGGCGCCGGCGTGACCGCTCCCGGCGAACGGGAGAGGGCCGGCCTGGGCGATGTCGTCACCGCGGCGGGCAAACGCCTCGGCGAAGCGCTGCGAGTCATCGAAGAGACCGCCAAGACCATCGATCCGTCCATGGCCGGCCGGGTCCAGGCGATCCGCTACCGGTTCTACGACGCGGAGTCGGCGTTGCACCGGAGACTTGCCAGCGGCCGGGCCCGGCAGTGGCGGGTCTGCGTCCTCTTGACCGAGAGCCTGTGCGCGCGACCGTGGCGCGACGTGCTCAGGGCCGTCATCGACGGCGGTGCCGAGTGTGTCCAGGTACGCGAGAAGTCCCTGGACGCGGCAGACCTTCTGCAACGCGTAGACGACGTTGTCGAGATGACGGGTCCGGCGGGTGTCAGTGTGATCGTGAACGATCGGATCGATGTCGCGCTGGCGACCGCCGCCGACGGGGTTCACCTGGGGGAGCGCGACCTTCCGGTGGCACGCGCTCGTGAGCTGGCGGGTCGCAGCCTGCTCATCGGCGTGAGCACGCACACCCTCGATCAGGCCCGCGCCGCGGTCGTCGCCGGCGTCGACTACTGCGGCGTGGGAACGATGTTCTCGACCGCCACCAAGCCGGCGACGGCGCCGACGGGGCCGGCGGGACTCGAGGCGTTCGTGCAGCGCTATCCGGAGACGCCGCACCTGGCGATCGGCGGTATCACGCCGCGGAACATCGGCGTGCTCGTCGAGGCGGGCGCTCGGGGCGTGGCCGTCTCGCGGGCTGTGTGCGCGGCCGATCATCCGGACCGGGTCGTCGCGGCGTTGCGCGCAGCGATCGAGACCGCGCCGGTGCCGGAATAGTCCGTCATGTCGATCAGCGACGTCGAGTTCATCATTCTGGGTTCGGGAACCTCCGCCGGCGTTCCCGTCATCGGCTGCCGGTGCGCGGTGTGCACCTCCGGCGATCCGCGTAACACGCGATTGCGCACCGCGGCGTGCGTGCAGTTCTCCGACGCGTCGGGCACGCGACGACTCATTCTCATTGACACGGGTCCGGACCTTCGCCAACAGGCGCTGCGTCACGGGCTCAGCCGGTGCGACGCCATCGTGTACACGCACAACCACGTCGATCACACCTTCGGCCTGGACGAGGTGCGTCGCTTCAACGTGATCATGAACGCGCCGATCGATCTCTACGCGGAGCCGCGCACCCTCGGCGATCTCAACCGGGTGTACCGGCACATCTTCGAACGTCAGAACAACGTCAACGACTCGTTCGTGGCGACGTTGATCCCGCACGAGATCGACGAGGACCATCCGCTGGACCTGTACGGGATGCGGTTCACGCCGTTGCGTCTGCTGCACGGCCGGCTGCCCATCCTCGGTTTTCGTCTCGATGCACTGGACGCGCTCGATGCGCACGGGCAGGTCGCCGGGGTCGCCCATGCGCAGCCGGGCCCGTTGCCGCTGGCGTACTGCACCGACGTCTCGGCCGTCCCGCCACAGACCTGGGGTCGGCTCACGGGGCTGGACACGCTCATCCTGGACATGCTCCGGTACCGGCGGCATCCCACGCATCTCTCCCTCGACGAGGCGGTCGAGATCGCCGGCCGGATCACCGCGGACCGGACCTGGTTCATCCACATGACGCACGACATCGATCACGCCGACTGCGACGGATCGCTGCCGGAGGGGATGGCCCTCGCGTACGACGGGCTGGTCCTGCGGTAGGCGGCTCCCACGTGCCGGGCTTCCGGGGAAGCCGGGCCGTTTTTGTCCTACACTATCCGCCGCATGGCCCGGATCCGCGAAATAAAGAGGCGCATCGGCGGCGTCAGGACGGTCCAACGCATCACCAGGACGATGCAGATGATCGCGACCGCCAAGTTCACCAGCGCGGTGCAGAAGGTCTCCTCGGCCCGGCCGTACTCAGAGAGGATCGACCGGCTGGTCGGTGAGGCGCTGGCGGCGGCCGGCGGCGAGTTCGAGCACCCCCTGGTCGACGGTCCGAGCGAATCCCCCTCCCGCGAGCGGGTGCTCGTGATCACCTCCAACCGCGGGATGTGCGGCGCGTACAACGCCAATGCCCTGCGCACCGCCGCGGCGCATATCCGGGCTCTGCGTGAGCGCGGCCGCGAACTGGACCTGGAGACCGCGGGCAAGAAGGCCGTCGGGTACTTCCGGTTCCAGAAGATCCCCGTCACCGTCAGCCATGCGATGGGCGACGAACCGCGGTACGACGAGATCGAGCGTCTCGCCACGACGTATATCGAAGACTTCACCGCCGGGCGGCACGATGCCGTTCACGTCGTGTGCATGCGGTACCTGAGCACGTCCCGGCAGGAACCGCGGGTGATCCGGTTGCTGCCGCTGGCGCCGCCGGTGGCGTCCGGGGCCGGTGCCGAGCCGCCTGCCGGCGGCGGGGCGAGCGCCCTGTACGACTTCAGCCCGTCAGTGCAGTCGATCCTCGACCAGCTCATGCCCGTGGCCGTCAAGACCATTCTCTTCCAGGCGTTCCTCGAATCGAACGTCAGCGAGCAGATCATGCGAATGGTGGCGATGAAGGCGGCAACGGAGAACGCCGGTGACCTGGTCCGGACACTGACACGCCGCTTCAATCGCGCCCGCCAGACGCAGATCACCACCGAGCTGATGGAGATCATCAGCGGCGCCGCGGCACTGGAGTGACGGAAAGTCGCCATGGACCTCTACACACGTCGGGGTGACGACGGCTCGACGGACCTCTTCGGGGGCGAGCGCACCGGCAAGGAGCACGCGCGGATCGAGGCGTTCGGAACCCTCGATGAGCTCAATGCCTGTCTCGGACTGGCGATGGCGGCGTGCGAGGCGGCGCGGCCCGTGCACGGCCGGTTCGCCGCCATACTCGGAGAAACCCAGTCGCGGTTGTTTGACCTGGGGGCCGACCTGGCCACGCCCGCCGACAGCCCTCACCGCGACAAGATCGCGCGCGTGGGCGAGGGGCACGTCACCGAGGCGGAGCGGTGGATCGACGAGATCGACGGCCCCAACGAGTCGATGCGGAACTTCGTGTTGCCGGGAGGGACGGAGTTGGCGGCGCGTCTGCACGTGGCCCGCACGGTCTGTCGGAGGGCCGAGCGCCGGATCGTCGCGCTGACGCGCAGTGCCGAGATCAATCCGATCGCGGTGATCTATGTGAACCGGCTGGGGGACCTGTTGTTCGCGATGGCCCGTCGCGCCAACGGCGACGCGGGCGTGCCGGACATTCCGTGGACGGCGGGAAAATAGACCGGGAGTAATTTCGGGGGCGGGAGGGGAGAGGGGGGAGGGGGGAAAAATAGACCGGGAGTATTTTCGGGCTGAGGCCACAGCGCGACGGTGACCACCGACCGAAAATTCTCCCGGTCTATGTTTTCCCCCCTCCCCCCCCGCCCCCCAAATCACTCCCGGTCCATTCTCTCTTTCACTACCC
>JADFOJ010000029.1:0-32980 GCA_022562915.1 Planctomycetota bacterium
CCGATGACTGCCGGCGCGATCCCCGACCGCGAACCCGTCACCGCGCTGCCGACGCGGCGCTTGGTCGTGACGGCGCTCGTCGCGGCGGCCTTGACGGCCCTGGGCTGGGCGGGCGTGACCGCGCTGACCGGACGGCACGGCTCGATCACGGCCGCTGCGAGCGGGGCGGTGCTGGTGGCGGGCATCTCGATCGGCAGCCTGCTGCTGATCCGGCCGTGGCGGCCGCGCGCACTCGGAACCTGGGCAAACCTGTGGCTGGCCGCCCTGGTGGGCAGGCTCCTGTTCACACCGGCGCTGGCCTACTTGCTATACTCCGCGACCCAACTCAGCCTCACCCCGCTGATGCTGTCCATCGGCGTGACGTACGTCGTCGTGCAGATCAGCGAGGCGGCGGCGTTGGCAGCACATCTCAATCGAATCTCCGCACCCTCTTGAGCCCGACTCAGGGTATCCCCTCCTATGTTCCTTCTCGCCGGCGATGTTCAGATCGACCCGACCGAACACGTTCGCGACGTGGTCCTGCTCAAGATCGGCGAGGTCCCGATCGTCACCATGCACATGGTGACGCTCATCGCCGTCACGGTCGTCTTCCTGCTGGTCATGATGAAGGCGGCGAAGGCGATCGCCACCGGGCCGGAGTCCGAAGGCAACGATCGCTACATGACCAGGGGACGCCTCGGCCAGATCATCGAGACGATGGTCGTGTACCTGCGCGACGAGATGCTCGCGCCGGTGCTGGGTGCCAGGGACACGAAGCGGTACCTTCCGTACCTGATGACGCTCTTCTTCTTCGTGCTCTTCCAGAACCTCTTCGGGATGATCCCGTTGGCCGACATCCTGCACCTGTTCGGCGTCCACCAGACGCCGATCGGCGGAACCGCCACCGCGAACATCATGGTCACCGGGGCGCTGGCGGTGTTGTCGTTCTTCATGATCGAGTTGCACGGCTTCCGCGAACAGGGCCTCAAGGGATGGCTGCTGCACAACTGCGGCGGTCTCGTACCCGGACCGGTCTATCTCCTGCCGATCGCACTGCTGGTCTTCGTGGTCGAGCTTGCCGGTCACCTCATCAAGCCGACCGCGCTGGCCATCCGTCTCTTCGCCAACATGTTCGCAGGCCACACCCTCATGGCGGTGCTGTTGAGCTTCGGTCTCGTCGCCCATCACGGAGGCATGGGCCTGCTCGGCATCGGCACGATCTCGGTCATCAGCGGCGCGGCCGCCGTGATGGTCATGTTCCTCGAACTGTTCGTCGCCTTCCTGCAGGCGTTCATCTTCATGTTCCTGACAGCCGTGTTCCTCAGCCTCATGTCGCACCATGAGCAAGAGCACGAGCACACACCGCCGGAGCCGGCCCTGGAGCCGGCGAGTGCCTGAACCGGCGATGCCCGCACACGGCACCGCCAAGGAGAGACAACCACGAATGCACAAGCTTCTCACCATGATGTTGGTCGCGTTCGCCGGCCTGAGCGTGTTCGCGTGCGGCACCGCCGGCGCGGCGCCTGGCGAACTGGCCGCCGGACTGCTGCTCGCCCAGGGCGAAATGACCGGGCTGGGCGCAGGCCTGGCGGCGGGCCTCGCCGTGGTCGGCGCCGGCATCGGCATCGGTCGCATCGGCGGTGACGCCGTGCAGGCGATCGCCCGCCAGCCCGAAATGGCAGGCCGGATCTTCATCAACATGATCCTCACGGCGGCACTGGTCGAGGGCGTGGCGCTCTTCGCGGTGATCGTCGGCGTGATCGCACTCGGAAAGGTCTGAGCAACCCATGCCCAACGCCACGACCCTGTTTCTTGCCGCTGAGCCCGTTGCCGGCGCGCATGCCGTGGAACGGCCCGAGGTGATGGCGCTGACCTGGCTACCCGCCGTCACCGCGTTGGTAGTCTTCGTCCTGGCGTTCGGTTTCCTCTACGTCATGGTGTGGCCGAAGATCATCAAGGGGCTGGACGACCGCGATCAGAAGATCCGCCGGGAGATCGCCAACGCCGAGCAGGCCCGCGAGCAGGCGAATGCCGCCCTGGCCAAGTACGAACAGGAGCTCGCCTCCGCCCGCGAGGAAGCAAGCCGGCTCATCGCACAGGCCCGCGCCGACGCCAAGGCGGTCGCCGTGGAGTTCCGCGATCGCAACGAAGCGGAGCTTGCCGAGATGAAGCAGCGCGCCATCCGCGACCTGGAGACCGCCAGGCGGGCCGCGATCACCGAACTGCACGCCGAGACGGCCACGCTGGCGGTGAGCATCGCCGGCCGGATCCTCAAACGCGAGATCTCCGTCGCGGATCAACAGCGTCTCGTGGAGGAGTCACTCGGTGAACTTGCCGGCGTACGGAAGCGATAGATGATCCGCCACACCGACGCGCTGGCCAGCGTGTACGCCAGGAGCCTCTACGAACTCGCGGCCGAAGCCGGCGGCCGCGACAAGATCGTGGAGGTCGCCGACGAAATCGAGCAGGTGTGCGAGCTCGCCCGCGGCAACCGCGCGTTCCGCGAGTTCCTCGGCTCCCCGATCGTCGACCGCGGTCGCCGCGCAGACGCGCTGCGGGACATCTTCCGGGAGCGGGTGACGGACCTCGTGCTGCGGTTCATGCTGGTGCTCAACGACCGCGGCCGGTTGAGTCACCTCGAGTCGATCGCCGGCGCCTACGACCACCTGGTCAACGAGGCGTTCGGGCGAGTCGAGGTCGATGTCTTCACGCCGGGCCCGCTCGACCCCGAGCAGGTCCGGTCGCTCTCGCAGCGTATCGGTGCGGCGCTGGGCAAAGAGCCGGTGGTCTACACCTATACTGATCCTGAGATGATCGGCGGCCTGAAGCTGAGAATCGGCGACCAGCTCATCGACGGCTCGGTGGCGGCACGGCTGAGGAAAATCCGGCAGAGCTTCCTGACGTCCGGAAGCGCCGCCATCCGCGAGCGATTCGACCGGATCCTCGACGAAGGAGAGGCTCGATGACACCCCGCCGACTGCTGACGGCGATTGGCCTGGCGGCGCTGTGCACGACCGTGGCCATCGGTTTCGACGGCAACGCACTGGACGATGTTCCTCGTCTCACGGTGCGCGGCGACGCGGTGCTGCACAAGCCCGCCGACCAGCTGCGCATGCGCATCGGAGTCGTCACGGAGGCGGCCGAGGCCACGGCGGCGGTGGCCCAGAACAGCCGCCGAATGACCAGTGTCGTCGCCGCGATCAGGAAGGCGGGGCTCGGCGAGAGCGAGTACCGGACCGGTCGCTTCAGCATTCGGCCGAAGTACAACCGGCGGCCGCGCCAGGCAGGCCCGGAGTGGACCCGCCGGATCACCGGCTACGAGGTCAACAACACGCTGGCGATTCGAACCAAGAAGCTCGATCTCGCCGGGAAACTGATCGAGACGGCCAACGCCGCCGGCGCCAACTCGATCGACGGGATCACCTTCGACCTGGCCGACCCGCGGACCCACCGCGCCGAGGCGATCGCCGCCGCCACAGTCAACGCGAGGTCCGACGCCGCCGTCCTGGCCCGCGCGTCGGAGGTGACGCTCGTCCGGATCCTGTCGATTCATCTCGGCGACAGCGGGCACCGCCCGCCGATGCCGACGATGCTCCGGGCCGAGAACATGGCCGCCGCCGTCACGGCCCCTGCCCCCCCCATTCAGCCGGGCAACGTCTCCGTGCAGGCGTCCGTGACCATCGTGTACGAGATCGCTCCCAAGGAGTAACAGGAGAGGTTCATTCCGTGAAGATCAAGACCGACGAAATCACCTCCGTCATCAAGCAGGAGATCGAACAGTTCTCCAGCGAGCTGGAGATCTCCCAGGTCGGGCGCGTCGTCGAGGTCGGCGATGGCATCGCGCGCATCTACGGCCTTTCCAACGCGATGTCGGGCGAACTGATCGAGTTCGACACCCCCGACGGCGCGGTGATGGGCCAGATCATGAACCTGGAGCTTGACACCGTGGGCGCCGTGATCTACGGCAACTACCTGGGAATCCAGGAAGGCGCGACGGTCAAGTCGACCAACCGTCTCCTGGAGGTGCCCGTCGGCGAGACGCTGCTGGGGCGCGTCGTGGACCCGCTGGGCCGCCCCATCGACGGTGGACCGGCGCTGGACACGTCCGCGGGCACGCGCAAGCTGGATATCGTCGCACCCGGGATCGCCAGCCGGCAGCCGGTGAAGGAGCCGCTGCAGACCGGCATCAAGGCGATCGACTCGATGATCCCCATCGGTAGGGGCCAGCGCGAGCTGATCATCGGCGACCGCAAGACGGGCAAGACCGCCATCGCGCTGGACGCGATCATCAACCAGCGCGACTGGTGGGGAACGCCCGATGCAGTCGTGTGCGTGTACGTCGCGATCGGCCAGAAGGAGTCGACCGTGGCCGCCGTGGTCGAGACCCTCAAGGAGCACGGCGCGATGGACTACACCATCGTCGTCTGCGCGGGCGCGTCGGACCCGGCGCCGCTGCAGTACATCGCTCCGTACGCCGGCTGCGCGATGGGCGAATACTTCATGTGGCAGGGCAAGGAGGGCAAGACCCCCAAGCACGTGCTGTGCGTCTACGACGACCTCTCCAAGCAGGCCCAGTCCTACCGGCAACTCTCCCTGCTGCTGCGCCGGCCGCCCGGCCGCGAGGCGTATCCCGGTGACGTCTTCTACCTGCACAGCCGGCTGCTGGAACGCGCGACCAAGCTGTCCGACGCACACGGCGGCGGCAGCCTGACGGCGCTGCCCGTCATCGAGACCCAGGAAGGCGACGTCTCGGCATACATCCCCACCAACGTGATCTCGATCACCGACGGCCAGATCTACCTGCAGCCGGAGCTCTTCGCCGCCGGCGTGCGGCCGGCAATCAACGTCGGCCTCTCCGTGAGCCGCGTCGGCGGCAACGCCCAGATCAAGGCGATGAAAGAGGTCGCCGGTTCACTGCGCCTGGACCTCGCCGCCTTCCGTGAACTGGAGGCGTTTGCGCAGCTCGGGACCGAACTGGACGCGACCAGCCAGCGCCAGCTCGACCGCGGGTCACGCATGGTCGAGCTGCTCAAGCAGCCGCAGTACGTGCCGTACGACGCGATCGACCAGTGCATCTCGATCTTCGCGGGGTCCAAGGGGTTCCTCGACGACCTGGCGCTGAGCAGCGTCCACGACTTCGAGCGCGACCTGCTCGACTATTACCGCGGCCCGAAAAAGGATCTCCGCCGGAAGCTCGTGGAGACAGGGAGCTTCAAGGAGATCGACAACGAGTTCAAGGCGGCGATGAAGGAGTTCAAGGCAAGTTGGTCGGCGTCGGCCTAGCCGCTCCGGCCCGGCCGCGTCCGGACGCGGTCCTGGCAATCCTCGCGCTGGTCGTCCTGCTGGGGGCCCGCATCCTGGGGCCCTCCGACGCGTGGGACCAGACACAGCCGACGACGATCGCGTACACGACGGACATCCTCGTCAACGGCCACTGGGTGCTGCCGTCCGAACGCAGCGGGCGCCTTGCCACCAAGCCGCCGCTGTACAACTGGCTGGCGGTGCCCGCCGTGGCGATGGCGGGCCACTCCAGCGAGTTCGCACACAAGCTCCCCAGCGTCGTGGCGCTGGTGCTGTGTTTCGGTCTGGTGGTACGGCTCGGGCGGCGCCTGGTCTCGGACCCGCTCCGGGACGACCCCGCGGTGGGCTGGCTCGCAGGCCTGATCTTCCTGAGCGGATACACCATCTTCAAGCTCGGGTATCTCGCACGGCCGGACATGCTGCTCGTGCTCTGGATGGTCCTGGGTTGGGCCGCGGCAACGAGGCTCTGCGCCGACCAGGTCGGCCCCGATCCGGCGACCTCCCGCCGGCGGTGGCTGGCGTTGGGGTTCTGGCTCTGCACGGGTCTCGCCGCGCTGACCAAGGGCCCGGCGGTACTGCCCCTGCTGATCTATGCCGCGATCGCGCCCAGGTTACTCGTGGGCCGCTGGAGCGCGGGCCGCGTGCTGGAGTGGTCGTGGGGTCCGTTGGTGGCACTGCTGGTGTTCGGCTCCTGGGTCTGGGGTGTGTGGCGGATCGCCCCGGAACATCTTGTCCAGGAGTTATGGGCGCACGAGATCGTCGGGCGCATCACGGGCTTCGGCGACAGCCCGCGCGAGCCTATCGCGCTGCTCACGACGGCTCCGAACATGGTCCTGTACTACCTGTCGCGCTTCGAGCCGTGGTGCGTGTTCTCCATCCTGGGCATGTACTGCCTGTGGAGGCGCAGCGCCGCCACCGGGCAGAGATGGTGGCGGCAACTGGGGCGCCAGGGGGCCGCACTGCACGGCGCCGCGATCTTCATCGTCGTGATGCTCGCGGCGTACACGCTGGTCACCGGCAAGCGCGCCGACTACCTCGCACCGGCGTACCCGCCAAGCGCACTGCTCGCTGCGTGGTGGCTGCTGCGGGGGCCGTGGCGAACGGGGATCCGGTTCCCATGGATGGCGCCCGTGTGTGCGGGGGTCGTACTCACCGGGTTGACGATTCACAACAGTCTGGAGCTTTCGGCGCCGGATCGAGGTTTCGGGGATGCCGTCGCCGACTTCGCCCGCGAGACGACCCGTCATGTCAGGGCCCGCCCGGCGCCGGTGGTTCTCCTGAACGCCGACTACACGCACCTGGGAAGTTTCCTCGGCATCGCCGGGCCCAGCGGCCCGCCGGCACTGCGTCTCGCCGCCGCCGCCGGCGGGCCGTTCTGGCTGGTCACACCGCGAGTGGACGAGGCGAGGTTCGAGCGGTGGCGGCGCGAGCGGGGCATCGACATAGAACTCGCCGAAGTGTGCCATTCGCGATCGGTGCCGCCCACCAGGTTCTGGCCCGGTGAGATGGTGCTGTACCGCGCCGTAAAGGGGACTGATTTTTTTACCGGCTCCCGGTAAATGAATCAGTCCCCTTTACCGTCCCCTTTACCGTCCTACCGCGCCAGGTCGACGACCTGCACGAGGTGCCGGCCGACCCCGATATCCACGAGGTCGTAGCCCACCGCGCGCACGCTGTCGGCGAGCAGTATGTGATCGATGTGGTACAGCGGCAGACCGCGGCGATAGCTCGCGCCGTAACCCCGGCCCGCCTGGTCGAACGCGTGCTCCAGGCCGGGGAACGCCATCGAGAGCGAGGCGCTGCCGCGGGTCATGTTGAAGTCCCCCACCACCACGTCCGGCGGCGCCGACGTCACCCGGTCCAGGATTCTTCTCAGCGCCGCGGCCACCTCGGCACGGGAATGCGTGGGGTCCGACGGCAGGTCGACGGCGTAGACCGTCAGCACGCGGCCGAGCGAGGCCGTCGCGTCGATCCGGAATACCACCACGCGCAGCCCGGCGTTGGCAATCAACGGCCGCGCCTCCAGGACCGGCAACCGCGTGACCAGGACGAACGGCCAGATCACGACGGGTGTGCCGAGACCGCCGAACTGTTCGAGCAGCCGGCCGATCCTCCGCTGCGGCAGGAGACTACTGACAATCGTCACGTCGCCGCCGAGGGCGGTGAGCTGCTCGCCCCAGCGCGCCAGCACCAGCGGGTCCCATGCCTGCACGACACTCCCGTGAACAAGCCGCATCGCGACGAGGCCGCCGGGCGCCCGCCGCAGCAACCGGTGCTCGATCGCGCCGAAGTACACGAGGATCACCGAGACGCACGCAGCCCACGCGATGACGCGGCGGCGGCGGCCAGGACCGGTCTCGGACCACGACACCGCCGCCAGGGCCGCCGCCGCGGCGACGAGCGCAGCGGGCGTCGGAATCCACAGCAGCCACTGGCTCCAGCCGTAGCGGTCCGAGACGAGCCGGCCGAGCAGCCAGGCGACCACGACGGCGGCGGCGAGTCTGGTCCCCTGCCTGGCCATTTTGATCATGGGTGGAACGGAAAGAAAAGCGGCGCGAAGAACGTCGAGAGGATCGCCACCAGCAGCGTCAGCGGCAGGCCGAGTCGGACGTAGTCCATGAACCTGTATCCGCCGGGACCGTACACCATCAGGTTGGTCTGGTACGCCACCGGTGACATGAAGCTGCTGCCGGCGGCGACCATGAGCGAGAGCACGAAGGGCTCCGGATTGACCTCGAGCTGCTTGGCCGTCGCCATGACGATGGGGAACATCAGCACCGCGGCGCCGTTGTTGGTGATCAGTTGCGAGAACCCCGCCGCCAGCAGGAACATCACCAGCAGCATGGCATGCGGGTGCGAGGCGATGCCCGCCCCATCGCACAACGCGCGCAGAGCAACGGTGATCGCGGCGGCGGCGCCGGAGTCTTCCAGGGCGCTGCCCATGCCCAGCGCGGACGCGATGACGATCAGGACCTGCCAGTTCACGGCGCCGCGAGCGACCGTGCCGCTGACGCAGCGCGTGACGACCATCGCCATCGCGCAGAGCATGGCGGCCGCGACCGGCTGGATCGGGACCACCGTCAGCATGAACACCAGCGCGCCCAGGATGGCGAGGCTCAGCCACGCCCGCTCGTACCGGATCGGCCGCGAACCCTCCACGGTCGAGACCAGGTAGAAGTCCGTACTGTTGCGGTACGCGCTGACGAACCCGGTGTGGGTGTCCAGGAGAAGCGTGTCGCCGGGCTGAAGGGTGATGTCGCCGATCTTGGAGTGGATGGACTGACCGTCGCGATACACGGCGATGATCGCCGCGTTGTAGATCGTGCGGAACCGCGAGGTCCGGACGGTCTGGCCGACCAGCGGCGAATTGCGGGAGACCACCGCCTCGACCAGCGTGCGCAGAGGTTGCGCCGCGGCCACCTTGAGGACCTGGTCCGTGGCGGGGTCCAGGCCGCGGATCTTCCGCAGATCGACGACGGATTCGAGGATGCCGACGAAGGCAAGTCGATCATTCGCCTTGAGCTTCTCGTCCGGCGACACCGCCGGCAGCACAGTGCCGTCCCGTTCGATCTGCACGAGGTACAGCCCCGGCAGGTGGCGCAGACCCGCCTCTTCGATACTCTTTCCCACGATGGGTGAGTCGTCCTTGACCAGCATTTCGACCTGGTAGCGCCGCGCGTCGATCCCGATCGCGTCGGCGGGCCGTCGCTCCGGCAGCAGCCATTTCGAGGCAATCACGATCAGCACCAGACCGGCAACCGTGCAGGGTATCCCGATCGCCGCGATGCCCCAGAACTGCATGGTCTCCGACATCTCGCGGACGCCGAGCTGCTCGATCCACGACGTGTTCGCCGGGACCCGCCAGTAGGACAAGTACAGGCCCATCACGACGATGTTCGACGCCGAGCCGATGAGCGTGAGCTTGCCGCCGAGGATCGCCCCGAAACTCAGGGGCATGAAGAGCTTCGACGGGCTGAGGCGCAGCTTGCGGGCCCAATTGTTGACGATGGGCAGGTACATGGCGACGATCGGCGTGTTGTTCATGAAGCCGCTCATCAGGGCGACGGGCGCCATGAGCCGCACCTGGGCCATCGCCACGCTGCGGGGCCGACCCAGGAGTTTCTGCGCCACGGCCTCCATGCCGCCGGTCTCCTGGAGCCCGGCCGCGACGACGAACAGCGACGCGATCATCAGCAGGGCCGGGTGCGCGAACCCGCTGATCGCACGGCTGAAGTCACTGAAGACGTACTGGTCACGGAGATACCCGAAGAAGAAGTCGCCGACCATCAACAGGGTCAACCCGCCGATCATCGCCACGTCGACGCTTATCCGGTTGCTGATCAGCGCCAGGATCACCAGCGTAATCGTTCCGACCGTGAACCAGGCTTCCGGACCCATGCGCGGTTGAACCCCCTACACGGCCACGGCGATACCGAGCTCGTCGATGGCCCGGATGATCATCGGATGAACTCTGCCGACGGCGCACACCACGCCGCGGTTGGCCTCCAGGCGGCGACCCCGCCCGAAGTCCAACGGCGAACCCGTGAGGTCCGTCACCACTGCACCGGCCTGGGTCGCGATGAGCGAGCCGGCGGCATGGTCCCAGATCTTCTCGACATAATCCTTGCGGGTGGGCATGCGGAGATAGGCATCCGCCTGGCCCCGCGCCACCACGGCATACTTGCACTGGCTGTCGAGCCGCGCGTATTCGACGGCGAGCCCCAGGTGCGATGCGACGCGT
Organism: Planctomycetota bacterium; assembly: GCA_022562915.1. GTDB lineage: Bacteria > Planctomycetota > Phycisphaerae > Phycisphaerales > SM1A02 > JADFOJ01. The sequence goes on from JADFOJ010000029.1 coordinate 10,022, forward strand.
TGTGAATCCGTGTGCCTGGAGTGCGCGCTCTCGACCGACTCGCAGATGCGGACGATCTGCCCGGGATTGAACGCCGAAAGACCGTGCTCATTCAGAACCGGCGTCGGGTCGAGACCGGGGGAATCGGCCGCATATTGCCGGCATCCACCGCCCTCGCGCGCGACGTAGATCACGCCGGTCGGATCGGGGTCGTCGAAGGGCCGCTGCCGGTCCGCGGACAGGTTCGGGCACCCCATGATGCCCAGCACGACCCGGCCGCCTTCGAGGCGGGCCAGCGCGATGGCGTATTGCCCGCCACGCAGGAAGCCCTTGGTTCCGTCGATGGGGTCGAGCGCCCAGTACGAGTCGGCCGTCGCGTCGTGGTCGCAGCCATCGATTGCCCCGAGCACGTCGTCGTCCCCGGCGTCCGGTCGAACGGTCCGGACCGCCTCGACGACGGCCCGGCGCACGGCGTCGTGCTCCGGTTGCCGCAGCACGCCGGCCCGCTCCTCGCCGACGATGTGCACCTGCGGCATCGAGTCGCGAAGCGCCATCGCCACGATCGCCTGCACGGCGAAGTCCGCGACCGTCACCGGGCTGCGGTCGTCCTTGGTGATCTGCTGCGCCGCGGCACCCCGCTGGACGGTCCGGGCCACTCGACAGGCGGCGGCCACGGCATCGAGCGCGGTCGCAGACGAATCATCGTTCATCACCGGCATGGCTGGCATGACTGGTTCGTCGGCACTTCGACCCGTCCTCCTCCTGCGGAGGTACTCCACGGATCGCGGTGGAGTTCGCCGTTGTGGATTCCTGGAGGGTTTGGGCCGGGGCTCGAACGAGTCCTACCCGGAACTGCCACCGATCAGGTCCCAGATGCGGGAGTAGCGGGTGTCGTCGTTGTCATCGTCGCTCTGGGCTGCCGCCTCCCCCGGGGGAAGCATGTCCTTGACCCGCCCGGAGATGTCGTCACGCCACCGGACCGAGTTGTCGCCTCGAAGGACGTTCATGCCGACGGAGTGATTGAAGTCGCGAATGGTCCGCAGGCCGTCGGTGGCGATCACGACCTCCTTGCCGCGGTCGAGTCGCCGCTTGGTTCCCTTGTCCCAGTCACGCGGGCCGGCGTAGTGGTAGTTGGAGTAGATCGGCCGCCTGTCGGGATGGTTATACAACTCTTCGTAGCGGTCGTAGAAGTGTTCCCCGTGGTGACTTGGGCAATACAGGACCTGCGGCCCGTTGAAGTATCTGAACCAGTGGAGCCAGCCGAGACCTTCCCAGTTCTCCGGCGCCCCGCCGCGGTGGACGGCCATCATCTCCTGTTTGGCGCCGCCGGACTTGCCGTACTCGCTGGGTGGGAGGAAGCCGTTGTGGGCGTCGGCGAAGAGGACCGCCGCCAGCCCGATCTGCCGCAGGTTCGAGGAGCAGATGATCCGGTGGGCGTTCTCGCGAACATGCATCAAGGCCGGAAACATCAGCCCGGACAGCATCAAGGTCACCGCCATGACAACGATGAGTTCGAGGAGGCTGAAACCGGACGGCGAGCCATGACGCGCACGACGCGCACGATCCAATCGCTCCCCGGCCAAGTCTGAGCGCCCACGAACTGCGCGACTCACGAGATGTACCGCCCCTTGGTCTTTGCCCGATGCGACCACGGCGCCAACAGACACGACATCCCCGAAAGGCCGCATCCGGACGACAAATTGCAGTCCCGTCCAAGGGTAAGGTATACCAGGCTGGGCGGGATTACCATGGAAAGTGGCCTTTTTGGCTAATCCGGACCAGCACCGGCAGAAAAGGGCACCGGGGCGGATCCAGGCCGTGGGGAGCCCCTAAAGTACGTATCCCAAGGCAACCGGCGGGGAATGGCTGACGGATAGTACCTCGGCAGAGGAGTTCGCCATATGACGCAGCACCAGGACGACTGGCTGCTGATGGATCGTGTCGCTCGCGGCGAAGAAGGCGGCGTAGAGGAGTTGTACGACCGTTTCGGGTCACTGGTGTACAAGGTGGCCCGGCAGTTGCTCCCCACGAGGGCCGAAGCCGAGGACGCGGTCCAGGAGGTTTTTGTCCGGCTCTGGCAGACCGCCGATCGCTATGACTACCGGCGCGCCAAGCTGGTGACGTGGGTGATGCTGATTGCGCGGCGTCATTTGATCGATCGACTCCGAAGAAACGCAGTCCGCGGAACCGCTGCCAGCTATCGGGCGGATGGTACGAGTGATCCGGACGCACGCCAGCCGGAACGAAAGCCGCTGGAGGACGAAAGAAACTACTCGCTGCTGCAACGCATCGCCGAGCTTCCCGAACTACAGCGCGTGGTCATCGAACGCGCCTACCTTCAGGGCTTCACCCTCCGCGAGGTGAGCGTACAGCTCGAGGCGCCGCTGGGGACCATCAAGTCCGCGCTGAGCCGCGGGCTCGCCCGGTTGCGGGAACGGATCCGAGCGGATTGGGCCGTCTAGGACACACCGAAGAGAGACACGATGAACCAACGCCCGCACTCATGCCAATGGAGACGTATCCGAGATGACTTCCGGTGAATCGATGAGTCCAAGAGAGTTGCTGGAGCTCGCGAGCCTGGACGCGTTGGCTCTCCTCGACACCGTCGAGGAAGCGATCTACACGCGGTCCTTTCACGATGCCCCGGCGACGGTTCAGGATGAAGTCCTGCGGCTGCAAGCCGAGATCGCCGATGACCTTTCGCTGCTGCCCGGGGATGAACCTGATCCGCAACTTCGTGAAAAAGTGCTCAAGGCCGTTGCCGAGGCGATCGAGCGCAACGACTCGACACTCGCCCCGCTGGCCCGCATCGGCCGGCCCCGCTCCGCCGGCAGGCATGAGACGGGCGCCCGCTTCAGCATCGACGGCACCGGCCAGTTCTGGCGGGCTGCCACCTTCGTGCTCGCCGGGGTCTCGCTGATCATGGCCTACTTCATGGCGATGGGTCGCCAGGCCAGCGACGACGTCGCCGCCGCCGCCCTCTGGGGCAACACCAACGCACTGGAAGTTCTCCTGACGCCGGCGGCGAGACAGTGGCTCCTGGACGACAGCACCAAGGTCGCCCTGCAGCGGGTCAACGCCGACGACCCGTACCGTGGCAGCCTGTTCGTCAACAAGGCCACACGGAAAGCCCTGATCCTGCTGGAGAACTTCCCCGCAAGCGACGGCAAGGACTACGTGCTCCAGGTCGTCATGGAAAACGGCGGGCCGCCGAAGCGCCTGCAGACTTTCCGCACCAACGCCGGTTTCGGCGGCGTCAAGGTGAACGTGCCCGCCAACCTGATCGCGGACATCGTCACCTGGCAGATCGCGGAGGCGGCGACCGGGGTGGTGCTGCTGGCGAGCATCTGAGCTGGGTGTGGGGTGGCACGGGCGAGCAAGCTCGACCGTGCCACCGCCACCGCTGTTTACTCGTTGCCCGCTCGCCGCGCCCATTCCGTCTCCAGCGGCTGCAGTTGCTTCCCGAGGGCCTCGCGTTCGGTCTGCAGCGAGCGGCAACGCTCGCCGTTGGTATAGACATCGGGCTTGATCAACTGCCGGTCGATCTCACCGATCCGCTGCTGGGCGGTCTCGATGCGTTGCTCGAGCCTCTCGATGGTCAGCCGTGACTCCGTGGAGTCGCCGACCGCGGCCGGCTTCGGCTTGCGGCGACTCCTCGGTGCCGGGGCATCGGTGGCGACGCCGCCGGGCAGCGAGCCTTTCATGGCATCGGCCCGCGCCAACCACTGCGAATAGGTGCCGGGGAAGTGTCGCGCGCCGCCGGCACCGTCCAGGACCAGCAACTGGTCACACGTCGCATCGATCAGCGCCCGGTCGTGCGTGACCAGGATGAGGGTTCCCTCGTAGCCGCCGGAGCTGGCCAGCGACTGCTCCAGCCGCTCCGCGGACGGAATGTCCAGATGGTTGCTCGGCTCGTCGAGAACGAGCAGGTTGTGTGCCCCGGCCACGAGCCCGGCAAGCACGGCGCGGGACCGCTCGCCGCCGGAGAGGTCGCCGAGCGTCTTGTCCTGCTCGATGCCGGAGAAGAGAAACGCACCGGCGAGATCACGCGCCTGCTGCTCGCTGGCGCGCACCCGGCCGTCGAGCGACACGATCACCGACTGCAGGTACCGCCAGACCTCCATCGACAGGTCGAGGTCGCGTGGGATCTGCCTGTAGTAGCCGACGCTGATCCGCGAGCCGAGGCGGACCGACCCGGTGTCCGGCGCGAGGTCGCCGAGCAGGCAGTTCACGAGCGTCGTCTTGCCGGCGCCGTTGGGCCCGATGATCCCCAGCCGGTCGCCCCTGGTCAGCGACATCGACAGGTTCTCGAAGAGCACCGTGTCGCCGTACCGCTTGCCGATACAGTCCGCGGCAATCGCCAGGTCGCCGGAGCGCGGCGCCGGCGGCAGCGACAAGTGCATGACGTCCAGCTCCACCGGCCGGTCAACGAGTTCGTCGGCCTTGAAGCGGTCGAGCTTCGCCTCGCGGCCCTTCGCCTGGCGGGCGCGTTGCCCGGCCTTGTATCGGCGGATGTACTGTTCTTCCTGACGAATCCGGTCGAGCTGCTTCTCGTAGGTTCTCCTGTGGGTGAGACGCTGCTGGTCGCGCAGGGCGACGTACGTGTGGTAGTTGCCGGGGTATTCCAGCACCCTCCCGCGATCGATCTCGACGATCCGGTCGACGACGCGGTCCAGCAGCCAGCGATCGTGGCTGACGACGATCACGGCCCCGCGGTACTCCTCGGCGAGGAACTGCTCCAGCCACTTGCGGCCGTCGATGTCGAGGTGGTTGGTCGGCTCGTCCAGCAGCAGCAGGTCCGGCTCCTCAAGCAGTAGTCTCGAGAGACCGAGCCGCGAGAGCTGCCCGCCGGAGAGCACCGACGTCTTGAGGTCCATCTGTTCGTCGGTGAAGCCGAGCCCGTGCAGGCTCGCCTCGATGCGATGGTTGACGGCGTAGCCGCCGGCGGCCTCCATCTCCGTCTCCAGCCGCGCCTGGCGGGTGAGCATGCGGTCAAGCTGCTCGCCGGAGGCCTCGGCCATGTCGTGGTAGACCGCGTCGATCTCCAGGTGCAGTTGATGCAGTTTCGCGAACGCTCCTTCGGCCGCGTCGCGGACCGTCTCGTCGGGAGCGAAATCCGGATCCTGGCGGAGGTACCCGACCACTGCCCCCCGCGCGAGTTGCACCGTGCCGGCGTCGGGTTGCAGATCGCCCTGCATGACTCGCATGAGCGTCGTCTTGCCACAGCCGTTGCGGCCGATGAGCCCGATCTTCTCCCCCCGCTCGATCGACACCGTCACGGCGTCCAGGACGATCTGGGTGCCGAAGGCGCACGAGACGTTGGCGAGTGTCAGGAGCCCCATGGTGAACGAGTGTAGCCGCGGTACAGTGTTCAGCGTGGCGCCCGGCGCAGAGACCGCGCTATAGTGGATCTCGGTTTGAATTCGCCCATCTGCCCCCGCGTACGCCGACGCGCACTTCGAGGCTGCCCACAACGTGTTGCAACAGGTGCTCGTCCTGCTCACCGTCACGGTGCCCGGCCTCGCCGGCGCGGGTACGACATGGTATGTCGATGACGACGCGACGCCGGGCGACGGTACTGCCTGGGAGACGGCCTTCGCCGAACTCCAGTCGGCTCTCGCCGTGGCCCGGGCCGGCGACGAGATTCGCCTGGCCCAGGGCGTGTACACGCCCGACTACGACCGGGACGCCGGCGTCCACAACGGCGATCGGACGGCCACGTTCACGCTCGTCAACGGGACCTCGATCACCGGCGGCTGGGCGGGTGTCACCGAGCCCTCTCCGGACGCCCGGGACATCGGCCTCTACGTGAGCCGGCTGAGCGGCGACCTCGCCGGCGACGACGGCCCCGGCTTCCGTGGGTACGGCGAGAACAGCTACCACGTTGTGACCGCCAGCGGCACGGACGCCTCGACGGTCCTGGCGGGGGTGACGATCACCGGCGGCAACGCCGATGGCGAGGGGTTGCCGACCCTCTGCTTCGGCGGGCCCGACTCCGGGCAGGCGTGCGGTGACAACGCCGACTGCGACGGCGCCGACTGCGTGAGCCTCGACAGCACCGGCGCAGGCCTGATCGCCTTCAACGGGCGGGCGACACTGCTGCAGTGCACGATCACCGACAACGTCGCCGCCTTCCAGGGCGGGGGAGTACTGCTGAAGGCCGGCAGCGACATGACCTTCACCGACTGCCTCTTTGCGGGCAACCGGGCACTTGACAACGGCGGGGCGATGTACTGCGGCGCCAGCAGCCCCTCGATCACCGGCTGCACCTTTTCCGGCAACTCCGGCGTCCGCTACGCCGGGGCGATCTGCAACCGCGACCTGAGCAACTCGATCATCACCGACTGTCTCTTCACGGGCAACACCGCGGCGGAGAACGCAACGACCGGCGGCGGGGCGATCGTCAACGCCTCCAGCAGCCCCTCGATCACCGGCTGCACCTTCGACCGGAACGTGTCCATCCTGGGCGTCGCCGGCGCACTGTACAACAAGGTCGGCTTCCACCCGGCGTTGGGTTCGAGCGACCCGCTCGTCGAGGACTGCACCTTCACGAACAACACCGCGGTGACGGGCGGGGCCGTCTACAACGACCTCTCCGGCCCGACGTTCTCCGGCTGTAGTTTCGAGGCCAACGACGCCACCGCAGGCGAGGGCGGCGGGGCGATGTGGAACAACGGCGGCAGCACCGTGCTCACCGGGTGCACGTTCACCGCCAACCTGGGGTTCAACGGCGGCGCCGTCTACAACGGAGGCGGCGCGGATATCCTGATGGTCGAGTGCGCGTTCACCGGCAACGCGGCGATCAACGACAACGGCGGGGCCGTCTCGAACGTCATCTCCGGCGGCATGATGCTCGGGTGCACCTTCATCGACAACACCGTCTCCGGCAACGGTTTCGTCACCGGCGGCGGCGTCAACAACTACTTCGCCAACCCGTCGGTCATCGGCTGCGTCTTCATCGGCAACAGCGCCGACTTCGGCGGGGGCGGCCTCTACAACGAGAGCGGCGGCGAGGGTGGCCCCCTCGTGGCGAGATGCACGTTCATCGAGAACACCGCGCCGTACGGCGCCGGCATGTACAACTTCTGGAGTCATCCGACGGTGACGAGTTGCCTCTTCGCGGACAACACGGCGTCGCTGTGGGGCGGGGGGATCTACAACGACTTCGGCAGCAGCCCGTCCGTGAGCCACTGCACGATCGTCGGCAACACGGCGGGCCGGGGCGGCGGCGTCAACAGCGAGAACGTGCTGGGCGCGCCGGAGATCTCCCACTGCATCATCTGGGGCAACAGCCCCCAACAGATGACCGACGACGTGGAGTCTCCCTCGACCGTCTCCTGGACGAACATCCAGGGCGGCTGGCCGGCGGGCAGGACGAACATGAACGAGGATCCGGGCTTCGCCGACCCGGCGGGCGGCGACTACCGACTGCTGCGGGGTTCAGCGTGCGTGGACGCCGGCGACCCGAACCTGGCCGGCGATCCCCGTGAGACGGACCTGGCCGGCAACCCCCGGCTCGCCGACGGGGACGGGGACGGCACCGCGGTCCCGGACCTGGGGGCCTACGAACTCCAGCCGTGCCCCGGTGACATCGACGGGGACGGATCAGTCGGGATCAACGACTTCCTCGAACTCCTGGCCGCCTGGGGCCCGAATCCGGGGCATCCGGCCGATCTCGATGGCGACGGTGCCGTCGGGTTCGACGACTTTGTCCTTCTGCTTGAGGACTGGGGGCCGTGCCCCGCCTGAAGACTTCTTGCGTCGTCAACATGGCGCGCTATGATCGCCAACGCCGATCACGCCCGGAGGAGAATCAACAATGAAGAAATGCCATGTGAGTCTGTGTGCCCTGGCTGTGCTGGTGGCCTGTCTGCCCGCAGCGACGGTCAACGCCCAAGCAGACGTCGCGCTGTGCCAACTGCACCTGGTCACGAAGTGGGGGACGGTCGGCAGCATCACCGCCTACTCGGTGGGAACGACCTCCGTCAACGTCGGCTCCACGAACCTGAACTGGATCCAGAACGGAGTGAACCACCCTGTCATCGGGCAGACGATGTACCGGATCTTCGACGGCAGGATCGAGATGATCGGCCAGTCGTGGCTCAAGCACAGCTTCTGTGCCCTTCAGATCAACAGCGCCTGCGACAATGGGTGCCCCGGTCAGGGCGGGTGCCTGAGTTTCCTTGCCCCCGGCTGCCAGGACCCGTACTCGGCCGTGCGGAACGGCTCCCAGAGCCTGCTCGGCCCGAAGTACCAGGTCAACGCCAACGCGGGCACGTTCATCTGGCCGCATCCGACGCCGGGTGCCGGGACCATCACCGGCCGGCTGCAGGTCCACAACTCGGACCTGGGCGACGGCGGCTCGGTCTACCTCGTCGAGGGCCAGTACGTGGCTCTCGACGACGCCAATGCCGGCAACCAGGACAACAACGCCTCGTACCGGTTGGTGAATATCTCGTCCGCACCGAGCTTCAACATCAGCTTCGTCGCCGGCCAGGGCACCGAGTTTCAGCGCGAGGCGATTCGCGCCTGGGCAGACCACGGCAACGGCGTCGGTACGCCCGACCCCGACGTCAAGATCGTGAAGGCGACCGACTCCGACGGCGGGCTGTTCTGGGTGGGCTACAAGGCAAGCGACAACGGTGACGGCACCTGGCACTACGAGTACGCCATCCAGAACATGAACAGCCATCAGTCCGGCGCGTCGTTCAGCGTGCCGGTCGGGGCGGGCGTGACCGTCACCAACATCGACTTCCACGACGTGGAGTATCACTCCGGTGACGGCACCGGCGGCGTGAACTTCAACGGGGACGACTGGTCCGCCACCGTCGGTCCCGGCAGCGTCACATGGCAGACGCAGATCGAGACGCAGAACCCCAGCGCCAACGCCCTGCGTTGGGGTACGATGTACAACTACCGCTTCGACGCGGACAGCGGCCCCGAGCTCGTCACGGCCACGCTCGGCCTGTACCGCGGGAGCCCGCCCGACGCCCTCTCGGCCTCGATCTCGGCACCGCAAGCGGTCCTGGTGGTGTGCCCATGGGACTGCGAGCCGGTTCCCGAAGGCACCGTCGGCATCACCGACTTCCTGGCACTGCTCGGGCAGTGGAACAGCCCCGGGAGCTGCGACTTCGACGGCGGCGGCGTCGGCATCACGGACTTCCTCGACCTGCTGGCGAACTGGGGTCCCTGCCCGTAAAAGTCGTCAAGGATCGGTGGTCACGATCAGCACCGGAGAACCCCGCGGCGCAGCCGCGGGGTTCCTGCTTTGACCCGGTATAGTTGTTCAGGAGTGTGCGCGATGAGACAGGCGGCCTGGAGTCCGGTGGCGGTCGGGGTGACGGCAAGGACCTGACCCGATGTCTGAAGTCTCGCTGCCGGTGGTGAACACGACAACGATCCGGGCGTCGAAGTCCGGCCGGCGTCGGGCTGTTGTCCTGGTCATCGTGCACGCGCTGGTGGCGATCCACATCGCGCTCTGGTTCGCCACCGGGGAAACGATGACGCCGCTGGAGCCGTCGGAGTCGATGGAGTTCTCGAAGCACGGCATCGTCAACGCCGGGCTGATCTTCTTCGCGCTCACGATCCTCAGCACGCTCTTCTTCGGTCGCTGGTTCTGCGGCTGGGCGTGCCACCTCGTCGCGCTGCAGGACCTCTGCCGGTGGATGCTCGGCAGGCTCAAGTTGCGGCCGCGCCCCGTGAACCTGGGGATCCTCGGCACCGTCCCCCTCGTGGCGTTCGTCTACATGTTCATCGCGCCGCTCGTGTACCGCCTGCACTTCGGGGACTCGCTTGCGGTGCGTGGCGTGCAGCTCACGACCGACGCCTTCTGGGTCACGTTTCCGTCGTGGATCCCCGCGGTGCTCACCTTCGGGACCTGCGGCTTCATCATCGTCTACCTGCTCGGCGCCAAGGGCTTCTGCACCTACGGCTGCCCGTACGGCGCGATCTTCGGCGTCGTCGACCAGCTTGCGGTCGGCAGCATCCGGGTGACCGACGCGTGCCGGGGATGCGGCCACTGCACGGCCGTGTGCAGCTCCAACGTGCGGGTCCACCAGGAGGTCCGCGACTTCGGCATGGTGGTGGACCCCGGGTGCATGAAGTGCCTCGACTGCGTCAGCGTGTGCCCCAACGACGCGCTGTACTTCGGCATCGGCCGACCCTCCATGTTCGCCACACGTCGCGCCGGTCGCCGCGCAAGCCGCGTCTGGCAGGCCCTGCCCGAGTGGCTCCTGACGGCCGGCTTCATGTTCGGGGCCTACAGCCTGCTCATGTGGTACGACCAGAACCTCGTCTGGCGGGTCTCCGGAATCCTGACCGCCGGCTCCCTCCTGATCGTCGTGCTCTTCAAGGGGCGCGCCGAGCGGCCACGTGAGTTCACGCAGGCGGAGCAGGTGATCCTGGCCGGCGTGTTTCTCGGTTCGATGTTTGCCTGTCGCGGGCTCTACGGCCTGGTGCCGTTCCTCTTTGCGCTGGGTCTCGGAGCGATCCTCTCGTATGGGGCGCTCCACGCGTTGCGGCTCGCGTACCGCCGTGACGTCGGCGTGCACGGCTTCTCGCTCAAGCGGGCGGGCCGGATCCGCCCGGCGGGTATCGCGTTCGCGGCAACCATGCTGGCGATCGCGACGCTCACCGTGCACAGCGGCTTTGTCCAGCACCACACGCTCTCGGGCCGACGCGCCTACCGGGCAGCGTTTCTCGCCCGGGGCGATGGCCGGGACAACGCGTCGCTCATCGAGGCGGGGCTGAGCCACCTGTCACGAGGCTACGGGCTGGCGCTCGTCAAGAGCCCCTACGACCTGGCGACGCTCGGGCGGCTGCACCTGCTGGCGGGTGACGACGACGAGTACGAGCGGTTGCTGGGAGCCGCCATCACCGCGGTGCCCGACGATGCGGAGCTTCACGAGGAACTCGGTGACTTTCACGGCACGCGGGGCCGTGCCGACGAAGCCCTCATGAGCTACCGGCATGCGCTCGAACTCGATCCGGACCGTGTCGAGCTCAGCGTGGAGGTCGGACGGTACGCGGCGCTGCTGGGACGCTACGACGAGGCACGTGGAGTCTTCGAGGCTGCGATGGCCCGCGACCCGACCGCGGCCATCGTGGTCTTCAACTATGGCGTCCTGGAGTCGATGCTCGGCCGCAGCGACGAGGCCATCGCCCGGTTCGAGCGCGCCGTTGCGCTCGACCCGGACTTCATCGAAGCGCGGGAGAACCTGGCCGGGATGTACTGCCGGGTCGGCCGCTTCACCGAGGGCATCGCCCAGTTCAACACGGCGATCCGGACCCGGGCCGACGATCCACGGACCCACGAGCTGATCGCGCGGGCGTACCTGGCGGTACAGCAGGTGTCCAGCGCGGAGTCACACCTGTACCGGGTACTCGAACTCGCCCCGGATCACGGGCCGGCTCGCGCCCTGCTGGCCGAGATCGACGCGAGCCGGAGCATGGACACCGGCATGTCGGTCGAGGAGGAGGTCGCCCGCAATGTTCTCTCGCAAGCCGTCGGCAGCGGCACGTTGCAGTCCTTCGCGCTTCCGGAGCCGTTCCTGCGACGCATCGCCGACCGGATTATCCGGGAGACGTACCGCGAGCGACATCGCCAGGTCCACCCGGACCACTCCGGCGGTTCGCCCGCGGCACGGGTCACGGGCCGGGCCGGGGATGGTCTCGCGATCCGGACCCACGAACTCCCGCACGAGGTGGAGTTGGCGCGCCGCCTGTACATCGAGGATCGCCCCGCGCTTCGCGGTTTCAAGGCACCGATCGCCGGCGCGTTCGGACCGGACGTCGCGTGGCCGCGGGACTACCCGCCAGCGTTAACCACGCCGGCCCGGGTCGTCGCGGAGAACCTCGCCGTGGAAGGCCTGCTGCCGACCGTGGGCCTGGTGATCGAGAGCATCGGGCCCGAAGAGTTCCTGGCGGACGCCGAGAGCGGAGTCGAGCTGCTGCGGTCCGTCGGCGTCCCTGTGGATCTGCTGGCCTTCTTTGATATGAAAGACGCCGTGACCGCGATTGCGCGGCGGCTCCGGGACGGGGCGAGCGCCAGTCTCCTGGCCGCCGAGCTTCGTTTGACGGCCTTCGACTTCCGGCCGACACGGCCCGGCTTCCGGGCGGCCACCGAGGACGGCGCTCACGAGATCGGCATGCTCCGACTGCAACTCACGCGCGGAACGTACTGGCGGGGTCCCGGCGCCGGTGGCTGTCTCGACGTCGCCCGCCAACTCGTCGAGACGATGCCGGGCGTCGACATCGTCGCGAGCCTCGAAGAACGTCACCTGCCGTCGTTCGAGGCGACCGTGTCGACCTGGCCGCTCGATCGCCGCGCGCAGTTCACGGTGCTGGTGGAGCGGTCGATGACGGTGTCGCAGTGGGCGCAGGACAACGGCAAGGCCGGGATCGTCGACGGCCACGTCGCGACGATCGTCCCGCGGTATGCGTCCCGCCGGGAGGACGGGTCGGTCTTCGTCCCCAACGAGTCATTCCTGATGGATGGTCTCGCCGCAATCGGGCATACCGTGATTCATTCGCCGCTCCTGTTCCAGGGCGGCAACCTGCTGCTGGTCGACGAGCCGGCCGCGGGCCTTCGGACGCTTCTTCTCGGCGAGGCGGAAATCCACCGCAATACCGCGCTGGGGCTGACCGTCGAGCAGGTGCTGCAGGCGTTTCGCACCGAGTTCGGCGTGGACCGCTGCGTGGTCCTGCCGGCGGTGTCGTTTCACATCGACTACGACGTCAGCGTGCGCGTCGCCGCCGACGGCCAGGTGATCGCCTTTGTCAACGACACCGAGGCAGCACTGAGAATCATTCTTGACCTGGGTCTCGGCGCCCTGGAAGAGCACGGCACGCTTGACCGTCTGACGGCTGCCGCCGCGCGAGAGTTCCTCGCCGCGGACCGCATGGCCGATCTCGTTGACGCCGTGCGGCCGTTGGTGCTGGCGACCGTGGACGAGCGCGGCCGCTTCCCCATCGACCTCGCGCGGCACTTCGCCGCCGGACCCATGGACTCGCCGGTCGGCAATCTCCAGCGCTTCATGGCCGCGCTTGACGCCGCGACGAGCCGGGTCATTCCCGGTCTCCGGCCGGCGGACCGGCACGCCCGGAGCTTCTTCGCCTCGTTCGGCCGACGTCGCGCCGACCGCGCCGAGCTGCACCGCGGGTTGGCCTCGCTGGGGTGGAGGGTCGTGCCCGTCCCCAGCCTCGCCGATGCCGAGGTCAGCCTGGTCGCCATCAACGGCATCCAGGATCGCTCGCGTTACCTGATGCCCGCCTACGGCGGCTTCTACGCGCCGCTCGACGAGGCCGCCGCCGAGGCGTTCCGGCAGACGCTGGGGCCGGGCGTCGATGTCGTGCCCATACTCTGCGGCGAGAGCCAACGCCGCGTCGGGGCGGTGCACTGCTCTGCCGCGGCCTATCCCAGGGTCGGACCCCTGCCCCCGTGACATTCTCCGTGCTGTTCCATTTAGCAGCCGACGTGCACGTCGATACCCGACAGCGATATGCGGTCACGCCGGGCGCATCCATCTCAGGCGGATCTGGAACCCTCCTAGACTGGCGCGATGCTGACAACGCCCGACGGACAATGAACGCTCTGGATACAGCAGGCTCGTCGGTGAGCTCTCGAAACTCGGGGTCGTGCTGTCGCGATCAAGCGTGCGTCGCATCCTCCTGGAACATGGCCTTGGACCCGCACCCGAGCGGCTCAAGCACAAGCCGTGGGCGAAGTTCCGGGACGTCCTGAGGAATGTGGGAGTGGAATCGGTTCGCTTGCCGCCAAAGAGCCCGATCTTCTCCCCCTTGCTCGACCGACACCGTCACGCCGTCCAGGACGATCCGGGTGCCGAAGGCGCACGAGACATCGGCACGTGTCAGGAGCCCCATGGCGAACGAATGTCGCGGCGGGACAGTCCTTCAACGTGGCTACACTCGTTCGCCATGGGGATATCGACGCGAACGCTGGTCCGGCGCAGCGGCTTGATCGCCGGGCCGCTGCCGGCGGGGGTGTGCTACCTGATACTGCCGGAGTCGTATCGCGACGCGACCGGGACCCTCGTCGAGTTCACCTCCGCCGGCCGGGTGACGCTCGCGGTCATGACGTGGATGGCCCTGTGGTGGGTGACCGAGGCGATCGACATCTCCGCCACGGCCCTGCTGCCGATCGCCGTGCTTCCCACGCTCGGGGCCGTCTCCATCGGCGAGGCCACCGCGCCGTACGCCAACACGCTGATCTTCCTGTTCCTGGGCGGGTACCTGCTGGCGCTGTCCATGCAGCGCTGGGGTCTCGACCGCCGCATCGCCCTGTTGACCCTGAGATGTACCGGCGACCGGCCGGCCGGCATCGTCGCGGGCATCATGCTGGCGACCGCCGTCCTGAGCATGTTCGTCTCCAATACCGCCACGGCGGCGATGATGCTGCCGATCGCATTGAGCGTGGTGACGCTGCTGCGCCGCGACGACCGCGTGGACAACTTCGCGATCTGCATGATGCTCGGCATCGCCTACGCGGCGAGCATCGGGGGCATCGGCACCAAGATCGGCACACCGACCAACGGGGTCCTGCTGATCACGGGGCTGGCATTTGCCGTGATTGCACACCGCCTGGGGCCTTGAGAGGTGCTACACTTTGTGCCGTGCCCGGCGGAATTCTCGCGAACTGGCTGGCGTGGGGGGCAGGTGCCGTCACCTTCCTGGTCGCGGTCGCGGTCTTGTGGTGGGGCCTGTTCGGCGACCGGGCTCGCGGCCGGCGGCGGTGTCCGCGATGCTGGTACGACATGTCGCACGCCGCGGGCATGACCTGCCCTGAATGCGGTTGGGCGGCACCCGGCGAACGACACTTCTCGCGCACTCGAAGACGACCCGTCCCCGCGCTGGTGGCGGCGATCGTCGCCTCGGTGTGCGCGTCGTACGCCATCGAGCGCGCCGACCGGCAGGGGTGGCTCGCACTGGTGCCGACCCGGATCGTGGTGCTGAGCCTGCCCGTCTTCGGCGACGCGCACGGGAGCCTGACGACGGAGCTCTCCATGCGGCTGGCGCAGGGGACGCTGACCGACTCGCAACTGCGCGCACTCACGAGACGCTGTCTGCGCGGCGACCACTTCGCGCGGCCGGTCTCGCCCCAGTGGGAAGAGAAGTACGGCGCCTTGCTCCAGAGCTGCCGCGGGGCGGTGCCGGAGGGATCCGACCTGAACGAAGCCCTGCTGCGACTGCCGGCGCGCATCGAGCTGGCGAGCAACCGCGCGTGGCCGCGCGGCGCTCCAATCTGCCTCGACCTGGACGTGCGCGACTGGTGGCCCGGCGGGACCGAGTGCCGCGTCCTCCTGAGGCCCGGATGGAATCCCTCGCAGCCGATCACGGTGTGGCGGGACGCGGCGCCGCGACCCGGCACGGGACAGGGCCGGCGCAACCGTCAGCGTCCACGGTCCTACCCGCTGGTCATCACCGACGTACCGGACCTCCCGCGCCTCGAGTTCGACGTCGTGCTGGAACGGCTCCTGCCCGGCAAGGATCAGCAGTGGCAGGAGTTCCAGACGGAGTCGATCAGCGTCGAGCTGGAGTTCACCGGCAGCCTCGCCGAGACGATGCAGCCCTCCGCGCATGACCAGTTACAGGAGGCGATGAAGGCCGTGTTCAAGCAGGGCGTCGTGAAGTGGACCGGCGGCCGCTCGCCCGTGCGGGTGCGGTTCGATGCGCGCCAGACCTATGGAATCGGGGCCGAGGACACCGTGATCGGCGCCGCCGTCGACATCCTGCGGGCCGGGACCCTCGCACGCCGCCTGGAGATCTGGTGGCCGCTGGCACCCACCCCGACCGGCCGGCTCGGCTGGGTCGTCACGTACGAGGACGAGGACCTCATCACCGGCGCCAACGCCGACGACGAACTGTGGCAACTGCACGTGCGCGGTGACGCTGCAATAGCCCTGCGGGCAGGAACCGCGTCGAGCTACTGGGCGGGCGAGTTCACCGTGCCGCTCACCGTCAGCGAAATCGAGACGACTGCGCCGCGGAAGTACTGGTGGCGCGAGCGCGCCGAGTGACTCGCCGGAGGTGGTCAGGCGAGCGGTTCGACGCACGCCGGATCGTCGTGGGCCGTGCTGTTGACGCGGGTGCTCACGGGGACGGCCGTCAGCGTGTCGTCCGGCGCGGGAACGAGCAAGTCCAGCAATCTCTGCGATGACTGCTCGCCGGGGTCCAGCCAGATCGAGTACGCCTCGGGCGCCAGGATCACCGGCATCCGATCGTGGATGGGCGAGACCGTCGGATTGGGGCGGGTGGTCAGGATGACGAAGGCGTCGCCTTTGGTGCCTTGTGCGTTGCCGCCGTGGTCCCAGATTCCGGCAAAGGCGAAGAGCGCTCCGTCGCGCCGGCGAAAGTGAAAGGCCTGCCTGGCACGCCCCAGCTTCTGCCACTCGAAGAAGCCCGTTGCCGGAACGAGACATCGCCTGGACGCGAAGGCCCTCCGGAACGACGGCTTGCGATCGACGGTCTCGCTGCGGGCGTTGATGAGCGGGCGCGGGTTGCTCCCGTACGACGGCAACCCCCATCGCATCAACTCCAGGCACCGTTGAGTCGCCGCCGGACCGACGCGGACCACCGGCACGCTCTGCGTCGGCGCGATGTTGTACCGCGCGGCGCACGCGACCGCACCGGCGATCTCGAACGCCTCGGCGATCTCGTCAGGCCGCGCCTCCAGGCTGTACCGGCCGCACATGCGTCGCATTCTAGAGCTACCATGAACGCCATGTCCCAAGACACCGAACCGTGCACCGTCGGGCTCATCGGCCTGGGGGTGATGGGCCGCAACCTCGTACTGAACATAGCGGACCACGGGTACCGCGTGGCGGTGTACAACCGCACGGGCTCCGTCACCGCCGAGTTCCTGTCGCAGCACGCCGGCGATACCTTTCCCGACGGCGGCGGGCTGCGGGGCTGCGACTCGCTGGCGCAGTTCATCGCGGCGATCACCGCACCGCGCGTCATCGTGGTGCTGGTCAAGGCCGGTCCCGCCGTGGACGCGGTGTGCGAACAACTCATCTCGGCCGGAGCAGGACCGAAGGACATCGTCGTCGACGGCGGCAACAGTCTCTGGACCGACACGATCCGGCGCGAACGCGATCTGCGCGGAAAGCTGGCGTTCTTCGGCTCCGGCGTCTCCGGCGGAGAGGTCGGGGCCCGGTACGGTCCCTCGCTGATGCCCGGAGGCGATCCCGCGGCTTGGGACCGGCTGCGACCGATCTGGGAAGCGATCTCCGCCAAGGTCGACGGCGAGCCGTGCACGACGTACCTGGGCCCCGACGGCGCCGGCCACTACGTCAAGATGGTCCACAACGGCATCGAGTACGCGGACATGCAGCTCATCGGCGAGGCGTACCACCTGCTGCGCTCGGTGACGGACATGACTCCGGGGCAGCTCGGTGACGTCTTCGCCGCGTACAACGGCGGCGAGCTCGAGAGTTATCTCGTCGAGATCACGGCGGACATACTTCGCCAGGAAGACCCCGTCACCGGCCGACCGCTGGTCGACGTTATCCTCGACCGCGCCGGGATGAAGGGCACCGGGACCTGGACGGCGGTCAACGCGATGGAACTGGGCGTGCCGGCGACCGCGATCGCCGAGGCGGTCATGGCCCGGGCCATGAGCGCCGACAAGGACGGCCGGACGGCCGCCGCGAACGTGCTGGCCGGACCGCGGACTCAGGCAACGCCGGAGAAGGACGCGCTCGTCGATTCGGTGCGCGACGCGCTGTACTGCTCGAAGATCTGCGCGTACGCACAAGGGTTCCAGCTCATGCGGGCGGCCCAGACCGAGTACGGCTGGACATTGGACTTCGGCGAGATCGCCCGGATCTGGCGCGGCGGGTGCATTATTCGCGCCGTTTTCCTGGAGCGTATCACCGAGGCGTACCGGCGCACCGGGGATCTGGCGAACCTGCTGCTGGACGAGTACTTCGCCGGCGAGATCGCCCGGCGCCAGGACCAATGGCGCGAGGTCGTGAGCCGTGCGGTGCTGGCGGGCGTCCCGTGCCCGGCCTTCGCGTCGGCGCTGGCGTACTACGACGCCTACCGCAGCGAGACGCTGCCGGCAAGCCTGCTCCAGGCACAGCGCGATTACTTCGGTGCCCACACGTACGAGCGCGTTGATCAGCCGCGCGGCCGGTTCTTCCACCTGGACTGGACGGCATCCACGCGCCGCCAGGTCGAGGTGTAGCGTCATGAACCACGACAATCTCTGGGCGCCGTGGCGCACCGTGTATCTTCGGGAGCTGAAACGCAGGGCCGAGGCGCTCGGCACGACCGACATCGACGCCGGCCCGTTTCTCGTGGAGTATTTTCAGAACCCGCAGCACGACCAGGCGAACCACGTCGTCTACCGCGACGACCACGGCATGCTGCTGCTGAACCGGTACCCCTACGCCACCGGCCACATGCTGGTGGCGCTGGGTGAGCCGAGACCGACCCTGCTGGATTACGAACCGCCGCAGCGGGCCGCTTTCTGGGCGCTGATCGAACGGGGCACGGACCTCATCGAGCGGACCTTCCACCCGCAGGGAATCAACACGGGCATCAACCAGGGCCGCGCCGCCGGCGCGGGTGTGCCCGATCACCTGCACGCGCACCTGGTGCCGCGCTGGCACGCCGATACGAACTTCATGAGCGTTGTCGGGCAGATCCGCGTCATTCCCGATTCACTGGAGTCCGTGGCGGCGCAGTATCGGCAGACGCTGGGAAAGAGCGACCCGGGCTGACGGCGCTCGACCCCCGCGGGCTCACCCGCTGTTCCGCAGGTTTTGCTCGAACCCCGGGTCCAGGTGGGCTCGCCCTCCGTCGGTCCCGGCCGTCCACTCTTCTCGGGGAGAAGGAGGCATGGCCTTCGCCGCGAAATTGGCGATCCCTCGGGGTTTCTCAGGCTCGAGCAAAATGCCCGCGAATGGGCTCCGCCCGAGGGGGTCGAACGCCGTCACGGTTCAGAGTACCTCATGTGCCATCGCTGCCGGCGATGATTTTCGCTCTTTGGCAGCTTTTGCTCCGGTCGGGTTATTTTGTATTAAATTGACACAGGTACCTGTCACTGCTACATCTATGTATCTGCGCCCGAATCCGATATTGCTCCTGCGAGACCTTCCATGAAAACCATTGCTCGACTGCTGGTCGTCGCCGTGCCGTTCGTCGCGGTCGCAACGAGCGGCCTCGGCTGCGCTCACCGGTACCAGAACCAGCCCGCCCCGGCGATGGCCGGGACCACCGGTCGGTGGGTCGACGGCGCCAACAACTACGCCTACATGCGGAACATCAACCACCGAGGCGTCGTGGACGACGCCGCCAGGCTGTTCTACGTCGACAACCCCAGCCGCTTGAGCCCGTGGCCGATCGTCGACATGTCCGGCAACCCGCGCTGAACGGGTCGCAGACAACCACGACTACTTTCGTGAACAGGCGGTGAGCCCCCTCCAGGTGGCCATCGACTCGGTCGGGCGCGCGGTCGCATCGTTCCATCCAAGGGCCCAGCCCTACATGTTGCGGGCGAACTACGCCCGCGAACTGGCGGCATGGTCCGTGCTGCCGCTGATGCTGGGCACCGTCGAGGGCGGCATCGTCGGCGTGCTGGTCAAGACGTACTTCGCCGGCACCGTCACGCCCGCCACGCTGAACATGGCCGTCGCGATCGTCGCCGGTGCCCCGGCATTCGCGAACATCACCAGTTTCCTCTGGGCCGCCATGAGCCATGGCCGGCACAAGATCCGCATGCTGGTCGGACTGCAGGTCGCCGCGGCAATGTGCGTCGGGCTGGTGGCGGTGGCGCCGCGAGCCCCGATCGGCCTGCTCGTGATCACCATGGGCGCCGTCGGTGCGCGGATATGCTGGTCCGGCGTCGTCACCATCCGCTCCACGGTGTGGCGGGCGAATTACCCGCGGCACATGCGGGCCCGGCTGGCGGGCAAGCTCGCGACGGTGCAGGCCCTGGCGATGACCGCGGCAGGCCTGGGCATCGGCCTGGCGATGAAGATCGATGACGACGCCTTCCGGCTGCTGTATCCGCTGGCGGCGTTGTGCGGATTCGGCGGGGCGTGGATCTACCGCGGCCTGAGGCTGCGCGGCCACCGCGCCCTGCTGCGGGCCGAGCGCAGCGACGCCCGCGGGGGACAGTTCAATCCGCTGGAGCTCCGGCGGGTCCTGCTGGATGACGAGCGGTTCCGCCGGTACATGACGTGCATGTTCGTCTTCGGCACCGGCAACCTGATGGTCACCGCGCCGCTGGTGATCATGCTCAAGGACCGGTTCGAGCTCGACCCGTTCGTCTCGGTGCTCATCGTCGCATCGATCTCGACCCTGCTCATGCCGCTGAGCATCCCGATCTGGTCGCGGCTGCTCGACCGGATGCACGTGATCCGGTTCCGGGCGATTCACAGTTGGTCGTTCATCGCCTCGACCGGCACGTTCCTGGTCGGGGCCCTGACCAACCAGGTCTGGCTGCTGTGGGTGGGCGCGATCTTCAAGGGCCTCGCCTTCGGCGGCGGCGTGCTCGGCTGGAACCTGGGCCATCACGACTTCGCTCCTCCCGAGCGGGCATCGCAGTACATGGGCGTTCACGTCACCCTCACCGGGATTCGCGGGCTGCTGGCGCCGATCATCGCCGTGTGCCTCTACGAGATCCTGGAGTGGATTCACCCCGGCGCCGGGCCGTGGACGCTGGCGGTGTGCCTGGCGCTGTCCACGATCGGGGCGGTGTGGTTCGCCCTGATGCGGCGCACGCTGACGGGGCCCGGGGGCGACTCGGAGTTCGAGGACGGCCCGCCCGTCCAGCCGCCGGCGGCGACCTGACGGCACCGGCATTGCTATACTGGCTGCTTTGGGCCGCAACGCCTGAACATTCGCCCCGAAACCCTTTCAGACACACCGTCCAGAGCGTTCTCCAATGGTCAACTACAACCTCATCGCGGACATCGGCATCGACGACCGGCAGGTCGACGAGTTGGTCCGGCAAGCGTTCGGCGAACAGGTCGCCGACGGCGACATGGACAGCCTCCTCAAGGAAGACATCGAGAACTTCCAGCGAGGCAACATTCTCAAGGGCAGAGTCGTCGGCAAGGCCGGTGACGACGTCGTCATCGACGTCGGCCTGAAGTCCGAGGGACTCGTCAACAAGAGTGAGTTCGAGAACTACAACGAGCTGGAGGTCGGCGACATCATCGAGGTCCTGCTCGAGGAACTCGAAGATGAGACCGGCGCCGTGCGGCTCTCCAAGCGCAAGGCCGACCGGATCCGCGGCTGGGAGAAGATCCTCGAGACGAAGAAGGAAGACGACATCGTCGAGGGCAAGTGCATGCGCAAGATCAAGGGCGGGCTGCTCGTGGACATCGGCGTGCCCGTGTTCCTGCCCGCATCGCAGGTGGACATCCGGCGGCCCGGCGACATCGGCGCGTTCATCGGCAGAACGATCCGCGCCGTCATCCTCAAGGTGGACGAGGAACGGCGCAATATCGTGATCAGCCGCCGCCGCCTGATCGAGAAGGAGCGCGAGCAGGCGAAGATCAAGCTCCTGGAGAGGATCACCCAGGGCGACGTCGTCAAGGGCACGGTGACCAACATCGCGGACTTCGGCGCGTTCGTCGACCTCGGCGGCCTCGACGGCCTGCTGCACATCACCGACATGAGCTGGGGACGAATCAGCCATCCCAGCGACGTGGTCAGGGTCAGCGAGGAGATCGAGGTGAAGATCCTCTCCATCGATCTGGAGAAGGAAAAAATCGCCCTGGGTCTCAAGCAACTCCAGGAATCACCCTGGGAGTCCATCGAGGAGAAATACCCGGTCGGGTCTCGGGTGCAGGGCCGCGTGGTCAACCTGGTGTCCTACGGCGCGTTCGTCCAGCTCGAGCAGGGCATCGAGGGGCTCGTGCACATCTCCGAGATGTCCTGGACCCGGCGCATCAACCATCCCAGCGAGCTGGTCAACGTTGAGGACAGCGTCGATGTCGTCGTACTCGACATCAACAAGGACAAGCACGAGATCTCGTTGGGGATGAAGCAGATCGACGTCAATCCGTGGGAGCTGGTGGCCGAGAAGTTCCCGCCCGGAACGATCATCGACGGCACGATCCGCAACCTCGCGAACTACGGCGCCTTCGTCGAGATCGAGCCCGGCATCGACGGGCTGCTGCACGTCTCGGACATCTCGTGGACGGAGAAGATCTCCCATCCCAACGAGAAGTTCAAGAAGGGCGATGCCGTCAAGTGCGTCGTGCTCGACATCGACCAGGCGAAGCAGCGGGTCGGGCTGGGCCTGAAGCAGCTCAGCGAAGACCCGTGGCTGCACGCGATTCCCGGTGCGTACAAGCCGGGGATGGTCGTCCACGGCACCGTGACCAAGATCACCAACTTCGGCGTCTTCGTCGAGCTGGAAGAAGGCCTCGAGGGGCTCCTTCACATCTCCGAGCTTGCCGACCACAAGGTCGAATCGCCGCAGGACGTCGTCAAGGCCGGCGACAGGATCGACGTGAAGATTCTTCGAGTCGACATCGAGGAGCGCAAGATCGGGTTGAGCCTGAAGCGAGCTCAGCTCGCCGAAACGAGTGGGACCGACGGGCTCGGCAGTTCGTCCTCCGCTGGGGGCCCCAGCCCGGCCAAGGGCGGCATGGACGAGCACGGCGCGTTGGGGACCGACAAGATCGAGTTGTAGGAGGCTCCGTAGCGGCCTCCGGGCAACGGGGGGTGGCACGGTCGACGGAGCGAAGCGACGTCGCCCGTGATCGGACGTCACATCACGGGCGAGTTCGTCCGCCTGCGGCGGGCTCACTCGACCGTGCCACCCACTCGCTGTGTTACGCAACGGCCGATTGATCAGTCATCGCTGAGCGAACGCCTGTACAGCGCTCCGCGGCTCCACTTCATCGGCGGCCGCGCCACGCTGCACGATGGCGTCTATCGTTCAGCAGAGACTGACGAACGTCAGAAACGTCAGCAGCGCCATTCGCTTCCGGCTGTCAG
>JADFOJ010000029.1:32990-36033 GCA_022562915.1 Planctomycetota bacterium
GAGTCAGCCGGTGGGTCTGAACGGACGGGCAAGGACGGACGCGCGCCGGACCGCCCTTCGGGCCGACACTCGCTTTCGTACGACCCACCGGATTCATCCGGTGGGTCTGAACGGACGGGCAAGGACGGACGCGCACCGGCGGCTTCACTGTACCGGCACCGGCGCCACTTCACGGCGTCTCTCGTTCAGCAGAGGCTGACGAAGGTCAGGAACGTCAGCAGCGCCATCCGCTTGCGGCTGTCGGTCAGGATCACGAGTTTCGTCACGAGCCTCATGTGAACTCCTCTCACTTCTGTCCACCTGTAGACCTTCAAACCGCGTGCCGGATCGCGCGATCCGCCGCGAAGCCCGTTTCCGGCCCGTGGCGGCGGTTTCGGCGGCGGTCACGACGCCGGGCGTGCCCTCGGGTGACGCGCGGCGCCAACACCGGCCGTGGCGTCCACGCAACGCTGGGGGCGATAACGCTCGGCGGTCTTCTCGTCCTGGCAGGGCCGGGCGCGGCAGCGCCCCGGGTCCCGGGCCGTAGCCCGGACCACTATCCCGACGCCGGCGATGTGGTGTCCGCCTACCGGACCGTCCGGGCGTGGGTCGACGAGTTCGACCTGCCGGCTCCGGGCGAACCGCGCGCAGCGGTCACGCTCGGGAACGCGTCGGGCGTCTGCGTGATCCTTCGCCAGTCCGGGCGCGTGGTCGGGACCGGCGTCGACACCACCGGCGATGCACTGATGCTCCGCCGCGCCGTGGGTCGCGCGATGGGCGAGGTGCTCGGCGACCCGGCCGTGGCCGCGCTGCCGCCGGAGGCCCTCACCCGGGCCGGCCTGAGGCTCTCACTGGAACTGGAAGTCGCCGGGCAGCTGATCCCGCTGCTGGGCAGGGAGTTCGCCCAGGTCGCCGGGCAGCTCGTCCCCGGACTGGACGGCGCAGCCGTCCGGCGCGGGCGGAATCTCGCCATGATCTTTCCGGCCCGGATGAGAGCGAACAACACCGCCGGCCGCATCGAACGGCTGCTGCCGGCGCTGGCGGTCGAGGTCGGTCTGGACGTCATGCCGCTGCCGGACCTGGTCAGGCGATTCGACATTTCACTGTACCGGTTCCGCACAATCGATCTCGCCCAGGCGGCGCCGGGCAAGCCACCGTTCAACACCGTGCGCGGCGACAGGCTCGTCCTCGACGAACAGGTGACCCGCGACGCGATCGAGGACCTTGCGCAGGGGATCGTGGAGCACCTCGCTGCGGCCATGGCGCCGGACACGATCAAGGAGGTCGGCCTGATGGGAACGTACCACCCCGCCGCCGACCGTTACCGGCCGCTGATCGCCCCACCCGTGGAGCAGGCACTCGCCGCGTGGGCGCTGTCACGATACGGACGGGTGCCGGGCCTCGACGCATCGACGGCGACCCGCGTCGCTGACCTCAGTGGACGGATCCTCGACGACCTCGGCCATGTGGGCGGTGGGGAGATCGATCCGCTGTCCAGTTCGGTTGCCTGCTCGGCAATCGTGCACGCCGCCCTGGAGCACCGGTCGTACCTGGACGCCCGGGAGACGCCGCGGCTGTTCCTGGAGGCCGCCCGGCGAGCACGATCCGCATGGACGCCGCAGGATGGTTTCATCGACGTCGACGAGCGCACCGTCGTGCCACCGCACGCCAGGGCGATGATCGCCTCCGCGATGACGAAACTGCTGGCCGCGGACCGAACGTCCATCGACGCCGCGACGGTCAGGCAGGCCATCGACGCGGCATGGTCGTCGGTGCCCCCGCACCGGCACGTCTCGCTGATGCCCTGGATCGGGTGGGCCGAAGCGGACTACGCCGCGGCGACGGGCCAACCGCTCCGCGCCGGCCCGCTGCGGGCGGTGCGCGACCTGCTCGATGCCGGTCAACTGGGCCGCGCGACCGTGCCCGATGAGGCGGACCTTGCCGGCGGCTTCGCCCTCAGCAGGCATCGGCAACCGGGGCCGCCGACCAGCCAGACGCTTCGGCCCGCTGTGCTGCTCGCCTGGATGATCCGCGACACAGCGCTCACCTCGCCCGCCGAGGCACCAGGCGCCCTGCGCCGGTCGCTGGCGACCATGCGGTTCATCATGCAGTTGGCGGTCCGCGACTCCCTCGTGTGGGCCTGCCCCGATCAACGCCGCGCCCTGGGAGGTATCCGGTCCGCAACGTGGGACTGGGACCAGCCGGTGCCCGTCCAGGCCCTGGCCCTCGCGACCGCCGCAGAAACGTTATGGAGCCTGGATGCCGTTGCCGGCGGCGATCCTCTTCCCGGAACCCCCACCCGTGCCGGGCGTCTGACCCCATGACCGGCCGGTGTCCTGAGAGAAACCCGAACAGGACCCGGTCAAAACGATTCGTGTATTCTGCGACCATTGAATATACTTCTACGAATCTTCATTACAGTGGGGTAACCTGTCACGACCACGTCCACGGTGACCATCTCGGAGCACGACCAACCATGAAAGCCACGGCCTTCGCCTTCGCGCTCACCGGCATCTGCGTCTTCGCGTCGCCCGCACCCGGGCAGAGCCTGTCCGAGCGCATCAACTACGTCATGCAGCAGCGGGCCGACTCACAGTCGCACAGCCTGTCGATGGGCCAGATGCTCAGCGTGCTGATATACACCGACATCACCGTCGAGTTCCAGGAAACCTCTGCCCGGGAGGCATTCAACTACCTCCAGACGGTGCTGGGAGTGCCGATCATCGGCCGCTACGAGGACGACAAGGCCGGGCACGGTATCGACCCCGATACCCCGATCACGCTCGACGTCGTGGACAAGCCGGCGTTGACGGTGGTGGAACTCGTCCTGGATCAGTGCGAGGAGTTCGACCCGACCACATGGCAGCTTCGCAACGGCTTCATCGAGGTCGGAACGAAGGAGCGGCTCAGCGCTCCGGCCGCACGGGACATCAAGTACTACCCGATCCGTGACCTGCTCTTCGAGCCACCGTATTTCGACAACGCCCCGTCCCTTGACCTCTCCACCGCGCTGAACCAGACGCAGCAGAGCCTCGGCAGCGGCGGCGGTGGCGGTGGCAGCGGC
>JADFOJ010000108.1 GCA_022562915.1 Planctomycetota bacterium
CCCTGCTGGCCGATCGTGTCGTACCCGGCCGCACCGCCGTCATCGTCGCGGGACCGCCCGGACCACAGCCAGCCGACGCCGGCGGACCAGGCCCAGTGGCCGCCGTTGTGCCCATCGCCCCGGTCATTGCCGGCGGACTTGCAGATGAGGTAGTGGGGGGCGTTGAACGCGATCTGGTCCCAGGTGCGCGCGGTGTAGTCGTAGAAGCCGAACTGGGCATCCTCGGTCTGGCTCACCGTCGTGTCGCCGTACCAGTACCAGTCACCGTTGAACGAGTTCCAGAACCAGCCGCGAATCCAGCCGTAGGAATGATTGGAGACGAGCGCGCCCGCGGCGGCCGCGGCGGCCATCTCCGCATCGTCGTCATTCCAGTCGTAGGACTGCAAGCTCGCGCCGAACGCCATGCCGCGGGCGGTCGGATCGATGCCGAGCCCGACCATCGTGCCCGCCACGTGCGTGGCATGGTTGCTGTACCCCGGCCAGGTGTCATCCGCCCACGTCGAGACGCCGAGGAGTTCCAGGTGCGTGGTGCGCACGCCGCCGCCATCCCACTCGTGCAGCACGACACCGTTGCCGTTGAGGTTGAGCCCGCTGCTTCCGCCCGGCCACAGTTCGTCGGCGGAGACGGTGTCCGCTGCACGGGCATTCAGCGTCGTCTTTGCGTAGGGGCTTGCGCCGCTGACGGATATATACGCGGTGATCCGCCCATCGTCGTGCTCCTGGCGGATCGGTTCGCCGGTGCGCGTGCACCAGGTGGTCGCTCTCGCCTGCTCCGCCCGGAAGTGCCGGCTGCACGCCTCCTGCAGATGCTGCAGGGCCTTCACATTGGTCACGCGCACAGCCGGCTGGGCCGACGCGATCTCGATCGGGATCAGGACGCACAACAGGAGGGCATATCGTCGCGAGAAGACAGGGGTCAAGACGCAGCTCCGATGCCTCCCGGTTCACTTGCAGCAGGGATCGGATCTTGGGCCTGATACGGGCCTCGGCCGACTGGTTCCGCGTCGGGCATTCGAGGCGTGCAGGTTGCCGCGCGAGTCCGCGCGGGCCGGCCTGGGGCCGTTGTCATTCGAATCGGCAGGACCGGCCCCTGGCTTCAGTCCTGTCAGGGCGGGCGGGCCATCCGGGCGTGAAGCTGCGCGGCGCATGCCGGTGCGCGAAACTTATTCGTCTGTGCCGCCTGGCATGACCGCCGGGGGGAGACGGGGGGAATAGACCGCCTACGGGCACGGACCCCAGTGGGCCAGCAGATCCAGGAAGTCGGTGATGCCCACGGTGCCGTCGCCGTCGAAATCGGGAGGCCCGTTCGCGGCCACGCCCCACTCGGCAAGCAGCGCAAGGAAGTCGGTGATGCCGACGATGCCGTCGCCGTCGAGATCCCACGGGCACGGATCGACCGGGCCGAGCGCCGATGTCGTGAGCACCGGCGGTCCACCGGGCCTGAACGGGGTGATGGTCACGGTAACCTGTGCAGGCGGCGCATCCGCATCGAAACGGAAGTTGTACATCGTTCCCCAGCGCAGCGCGTTGGCGTTGGGGTTCTCTCCGATATCCTGCGTGGACCAGATGATCTGCCCGGCACCAGGCGTCACCGTCCAGTCCGTCCCGTCGAAGGTCACGCCGTCGATCCCGTCTCCGGAGTGGTGGGGCACGTCGCGGAAACCGATGTCGCTCACGGACACTCCGGCCGGCACCGGCACGATGAAGGCCTGCGCCGATCGGTGCGAGTTCATGTTGTAGAGCGCGTACTCGTAGTGCCAGGTGCCGTCACCGTTGTCAGTCACGCGGTAGCCGAGGTAGAACCGGCCATCGTGGTCGTCCAGCGGGTCGCCGTCGTCCTCGATGACCTCGATGGTCACCCCGGGATCGTTGTCCTGCCACGCATAGATGGCGGCGCGCTCGCGGGTCGTCTCGCCGGTGAACAGCAGGACCCAGCTGTCTACCTCGAAGTTGCCCACCAGGATCTGCTCGTACGACGCGTTGTTGTGATGGTTCCCCGCCGCGGCATCGTCGGGTGTCACGTAGTGACCCTCGCCGTAATAGTTCGCCCCGACGTTGAGAGCGGGGTCGATGTCATCGAGCCGGAGCTGGATACGTTTGAACACCGCGTCCCCGGTCATGCCGATCGTGTCGTAGGGATACGCGAAGGCGCCGGTGGTCGGGTTCACTTCCCAGCGCGGACCGAGGCCGCCGCAGAAGCCCCCGCAACTGCCGGGAAGGCCGTCCTGGTCGCCGTTGAGAAACGAGCCGTACGGATCCGAGCACCCGATCCCGAGCACCTGGCTGTCACCCGGATTCTGGCAGGTGCAGCAGAGCGTCTGGGCGAAGGCGGCGAAGCCGTGCTTCAGCCAGCTCATGCCGAGCTGCTCGAAGCGGCCGTTGCCGTACCGATAGATGTTCTGTGCGATGACCGGATGGTTCACCGTGTCGGCGTCCCACTGCAACGTCTGGTCGCCGATGTTGCAGGAGGTCGTGCCCAGCGAGTAGCCGGCGAGGTCCCCCACCGCACCCCACCTGCTGATACCCGTCAGCTCGCCGACGATCACGTCGGGGCCGGCGCCCGCGCAACTGCCGGCAATGCCGTCGGCGG
Source organism: Planctomycetota bacterium (assembly GCA_022562915.1). Taxonomy (GTDB): domain Bacteria; phylum Planctomycetota; class Phycisphaerae; order Phycisphaerales; family SM1A02; genus JADFOJ01. Next base: position 2,591 of record JADFOJ010000108.1, read on the forward strand.
CGTGGATCGCCTCAGGCACGAGGCCGTCGGGGCGATCGCCGCCGGCTCTCAACTGCCCCACGAGCACGGCCATGGCAACCAGGCTCAGCGCCGCCAAGAAGACCCTGGCGTTCATGTCTCGCCCGCGATCATGGACAGGGCCCCCAGTTGCCGAGCAGGTCCAGGAACTCCTCGATACCGGCGCCGGGAGCGCCGAGACCGAAGTCACACGGCCCGCCGGTGGAGCCCCACTCGCCCAGCAGCGCCAGGAAATCGACGATCCCCACCGTGCCGTCACCGTCACCGCAGTCCCACGGGCACGGCGCGAGGCCGGCCGGACCGACGGTCGTGACCGTGACCTCGCCGGGGCTGCCGGCGCGGAAGAGCCCGATGGTTGCCGTCACGGACTCCGGCGGCCCGTCCGCATCGAACCGGAAGTTGTACAGCGAGCCCCATCGCAGCGCGTTGCCGTTGACGTTGACGGCGATCGGGTCGGTCGACCAGCCGACCGCACCGGGGCCCTCCGCAAACGACCAGTCGGTGCCGTCGAAGTTGACGCCTCCCTCGCCGTCGCCGGAGTGGTAGTCGACGTCGTGGAAGCCGTTGCCGGAGACCGTGACGCCGGTGCCCACCGGGACGGTGAACGACTGCCCGGCGCGATGCGAGTTCATGTTCAACAGGGCGTACTCGTAGTGCCAGGTACCGTCACCGTTGTCGGTGGCCCTGTGGCCCAGAATAAAGCGGCCGTCGGACGGCACGTCGATCGCGGTGAGCCGGACCGCCGGGTCCTGGGCCTGCCACGCGTTGATCGCCGGCTCCTGCTGGATGACGGGCCCGGAGAACGAGAGTTTGTAGATTCCGCCGGCGAACGAGCCCACGACCACCTCGCGGTAGGTGTTGTTGTTGTGGGCGTTGGCGGTGCCCGCGTCGTCCGGCGTGATGTACTGGCTCTCACCGAAGTACTTCGCGCCCGGGTTCAGCGCCGGATCGAGATCGGCGAGGGCGACGTGAAGCCGGCCCGCGTTGGCGCCGGACGGGGCGCCGTGCGGGAAGGGGAACGCGCCGGAGACGGGGTTGACCTCCGACCGCGGCCCGAGAAAGATCGCGTTGCCGTTGATGCTGGAGCCGTACGTATCGGAACACCCGATCTGCAGCACGTCGCAAGCGGCGTCCGGCGAGCAGCTCGAGCACGCCTGGGAGTCCGCGGCGCAGAACCCGTGCTTGAGCCAGCTCATGCCGAGTTGCTCGAAGCGGCCGTTCGCGAGGCGGAAGAGGTTCTGGGCGATGACCGGATGCTGGTCGTCGTTCGGACCGTTGTCGATCCAGAACAGCAGCGTGTCGCCGTTGTTGCACGACGTCGTGCCGAGGGCGTACGCGGAGATGCCGCCGACGGTCGTGTGTTCCTGGAAGTCGGTACCGGTAGACCCACCGATGCGGCAGACGATGAGGTCCGGGCCCGCAGCCGGGGCGGGCGTCCCGCCGCACGGACCGGGGAAGCCCGCCGGCGCCGCAGGCGCGGGCGACCGCGCCAGGTGCAGGTCGCCGGGGTAGGCACGCGCCTCGAGTTGTCCGAGGAACACCGCCGTACCGGCCACAGCGGCCAGACCGGGCATGGTCAGCAAAACACTGGTTTTCATGGGCTGCCTTCTCCTGCGACCCCTGTGTTCTCGGACCCTGCCGGGCGGGCGAAACCCTGGACGCCCGGGTTCAAAACCCTACGCCCAAAAACCGGCAATGGCCCGATTGAACTGGCAAAAACCCCAAATCCGACAGGCAGCCACAGGCCGAGGTGGGATTCGAACCCACGAATAACGGATTTGCAATCCGTCCCCTTAGACCACTTGGGTACTCGGCCGCCAACCAGAGAATAAGGGGCCGCCGCGCGTCCGGCAATAAGGAAGAAAAGGTTCTCCGGGTGTTGCGGGGTTCGGGAGATCCGGGAGATCCGGGGGTTCGGGGGTTCGGGGGTCTCTACGACCCGTCGCCGCCGAGACCTGCCACCGCACCACGGCGTTGGAGATCCTCCGGCGGCGGACCCGCCTCTCCGGAGAGCGACGCCCCGCGCAGATCGACGCCCTCCGGCGGCTTGCCCAGCACCCACCCGACCGCGTTGCCCTTGTGCACGTCGCTGAGCGTCACCTGCAACGGCTTGCCCGTCTCCGCGTCATAGAGCGTTCGCGGACGGGCGTCGCCCCGGTCCCGCGCGACGAGGTAATACTGGTCGCCGTCGGCGAGACCCCATTGCCATCCACCCTGAAGCGCGACCTTGCGTGGCCCCAGGATCTCCACGATGGTCGGCCGGCCCCCGATCTCGCCGGGCAATAACGCCTTGATGTGCTCGATCGTGTCGTCGATGGCGGCGTGAGCGGCTCGACCGAGCGGCGTGTTCCAGAACAGGTAGGCGGACATGTCCAGACCGGCGTACTGTTCCTGGATCGACTTCTCGCGGCTCGCCTTCGCCGTCCCGTACGTGTGGTCGGTGGCGACGATCCGCCGGGCGCGGACGTCGACGACCTTCCATTCGATCGCCACCACCGCCTCGTGGCGGCGCACGAAGATCCCCCATCGTGACGCGCCCTTGGGGAGCCCCGCCGTGTGATGGAAGTCCGTGACCTTCCCGATCACCACGAAGTCGACCTCGACGGGGCCGCCGCCGCCGGAGTCCCGGTCGAGGAACGCCGGGTCGGAGACGGCCCGCTCGATCTCCGGCGCGATACGGACCTCGAAGTCAGTCTCGTTGTACAGCGAGCGCCGCAGGGCACTGGACATCTCGGCACCGACGGTCGGCCAGTCCAGTTGCGGCACATCGGGATTGGCGAACCGGGCCACCGCGACGACCGTGCGACCGGATTGAACCGGGCGCGCTGCCGCGGTCAGCTTCACGGCGGGGGGCTCCGCGTACACCCACGGGTTGGTCGGGCGGGCACATCCGGCGGTCTCCCCGAGAACCGCCATGGCCAGGGCCGCGCAACCGGCAATCGAGGGGCGTGCTCCGCGCATCACCTCCTCCCATCGGCCCCCATCGAGGCCGCGCTTGAATCGCCGGCGCGGCCGGCTCGAACCATTCCTCTATAGAATCTCATGATTCCCGCCAAGGGCCCCGTGCCGATCGAACCGATCGATCAGAGACGGATCCGTCGTGCCGCCGTGTCCCCATGCCCCGGAACCTTTGCCCCGTGCCCACCGGCAGACTCCATCGTGCGACCGTCCTCCTGATTGCCCTGGGGCTCAGGGCCGACGCGGCCCAGACGACCGACACCGGCGGCACGCTGGTTCGCGAGGGGGCGTACATCCTCGAGGCCTCCGGGAGCCTTCATCGGGGCGAGCAACCGGGGTGGTGGGTTTTTCGGATCGCCCGCGACGACCCCGATAAGGAGCTCCTGGAGTTCACGCTCCTGCCATGCACGCTGCTGGCGAGCCTGGAACAACTCGTCGAGTCCATGCCCGGGCAGGAGATCGTTTTCGAACTCACCGGCGAGGTCTTCGTCTACCAGGGTCGCAACTTCCTCATGCCCACGCACGCACCGCGGCTCGTGGAATACGTCGCACCCTCACGGCCGGGCGTCCTCGGTGCGCCGGCCGGCGACGCCGCGCCGCGGGACGGTTCCGCCGAGACGATCCTGCGCGACCTGGACCGCTCGGTCGGACCGATCGTCCGTTCGCCGCGAAAATCGACTGCGGCCGCGACCTCGCGCCCGCACACGGCATCGGACCGGCTGGTCGCCCCGGGCTCACTGGTGCTGTGGCGTCACGGATGGATGGTGCGCGAGCCCGACGGCGCGTGGTCGTACGTCTTCGGCGCAGACGCGACGGGGCTCAGCGATCCGCCCATGGTCCTTCTCCCGTGCCGGATGCTGGAGGACCTCCAGCGGCACGCGCGGCGAAGCGGTCCCAGGACACCGCTGCTGGTGAGCGGTCGGGTGTACCGGTATCACGGTCGCAACTACCTGCTGCCGACGATGTTCAGGATCCCCCGGTACCGTACCGTGTTGCGGCCGTAGCCCAAAAGGGGGTGGCACGGTCGACGGAGTCCGCCGCAGGCGGACGACGTCGCCCGTGGTTGGACGTCGCTCCACGGCCGAGCGGTAAAAAAATAGACCGGGAGTAATTTCCGGGCCGCCGTTACCGCATGGCGATGGGCCACCGGCCGGAAATTACTCCCGGTCTATTTTTTTACCGCTCGACCGTGCCACCCAGAGTCAGAAGTCATTCAACCGCGCGTACGCCGCTCAGCGTCGGCGGCGTGCCCTTGGTCGCTCCGCTGCCCGGATCGACGTCGGTGTTCCCCAGCGCGTCGACCACATCCATCCCCTCGATCACCTGGCCGAAGGCGGTGTACTCGCCGTCGAGATGCCGGCAGCGCTCGCGCGTGAGACAGATGAAGAACTGGCTTCCCGCCGAGTCCGGGTCCGACGAGCGAGCCATGGAGAGCGTGCCGGGCTGATGCTCGCGGTCGTTGAACTCCGCGTCGACGGACCACCCCGGCCCCCCCGTGCCGTCGCCGCGCGGGCACCCGCCCTGGATCATGAAGCCCGGAAGGATCCGGTGGAACTTGAGGTCGTCGTAGAAACCCTCGCGGCCGAGCTTGAGAAAATTCTCGACATGCTTCGGCGCCACGTCGTTCCACAACTCGACGGTCATCTCGCCGCGCGAGGTGGATATCACGGCCCTGGGGTACTCGCTCATCGTGATCCTCTTTCCTGGTGACCGGTTTCGTGGGGGCAGTCTATCTCGGTTTGCGCCGCGGTCGGGTTTCCGCCGGTGGACCGGATCTCGTCTCGGACACCGGCCGGTCCGGCCGGCCCGTGCCGGGTGTACGCGGCGGCGCGTTCACGACGACGGCCGCCAGGATAACCGGAGGGTCCTGGGGGCGGCCCGTGGAGACGTCGGCCAGCTCGACCTCGGCGATGGCCCGGATCGTCGCGGCCCCGTCGACGGCGTTTCCGAAGGCGCAGTACTGACCGTCGAGCCGGGCAGTGCCGTCGCGCGAGAGACAGAAGAAGAACTGGCTGCCCGCGGAGTCCGGGTCGTCGGCGCGGGCCATCGAGATCACGCCGAACTCGTGCGGCAACCGGCTGGGCTCGATGGGCAGCCAGTACCCCGGCTCGCCCTCGCCGGTACCCGTGGGGTCGCCCGCCTGGATGACGAACGGATGCCCGTGCCTGGTCAGCGGCACCACGCGGTGGAACGCCACGCCGTCGTAGAACCCTCCCTCCGACAGGTGCAGGAAATTCCACACGGTGTTGGGCGCCTCGTCCGGACGCATGGCCACGGTGATGTCTCCCAGTGTCGTGTGCAGGACGACGTCACGCTCGGGGTACACGCGCAGCCCCGAGTAGACCCGGCCGTCCCGGGGCCCGTCCTCCGGCGGCGGCCCCCATCCGACGATCCGAGTGTACGGCGTACCGTCGGGGCGCCGGGCCTGCTCGGTGCGCGGCGCGAGCCGGGAGAGCATCGGCTGGAAAACGAGTGCCGAGCCGGACGGCAGACCGCCGACGAGGCACTGCAGGTAGCACGAACGGGTGAGGTCCAGGCACTCCGGCAGCAGGGCGGACACGTCCACCGATCCGGAACGGGTCGCCCGGGGCGGTGCGAGCAGCGTCCCGTCCGCCTCCATGAGTGCCAGCGCGACGTCATCGGACCCGGCAACGTCTACCCGCACCGTGACGGGAGTGCCGGCGCCGAAGTAGAGCCGATCGGACCGCAACGGTGCGTCGGGCGCCGCGGCGGCGGCGACAACCATCACGACAAGCGTCCACGTCATCTCAACCTCCTGGTTCCGGATCAGCCCGTATGCTACGGCGATGCTCGAGGCCGCGCGCGTTTCCCACCTGCTCCTGGAGTCCGCCACGACCCTCGCCCGGAGCACCGGCGCCCGGGCCATCGTGGTGTACGTCGATGCCCTGCCGGAGGTCGAGGCCGTCCCGCCGCAGACGATCCTCGTCGCCCGCGACACGGAGGACCAGCGCCGGATCGAGAAACTCGGGCAGTCCCACCCCACGACCATCAACGTGCCCGACGTCACGCTCGACCGCTTCGGGCAGGTGAAGCTCGCCGCGATCGTCGCCCTCTCGAACAGGGTCATCGATCTGGGCGACGCCGTGGTTTTCCTGACGGGCCCCTTCCGGTCACTCATCGATTCGATGGTCGTCATGTCCATCGGCGCCGAGTACGAACTGTTCGACACGACCGAGCAGCCCACGATCGACGAGCACATCAAGCGGGCGGTTTTTCACCGCGTGCTGAGTCTGGCGCTGGCGCTGGGCCAGCACGGACGCGAGGGGCGACGCGTCGGTGCGCTGCTGGTCATCGGCGCCGCGAAACAGGTCCTGGAGCACTCCGAGCAGATGATCCTGAATCCCTTCAAGGGCTACGACGAGAAACAGCGCAACATTCTCGATCAGTCCATGACCGAGACCGTCAAGGAGTACAGCTCGCTCGACGGCGCGTTCATCATCCGAGGCAACGGCGTCATCGAGACGGCCGGTGCCCGCCTCAAGGTGGGCCTCAGCGAAGGGCTGCCGTCCGGTCTCGGCGCGCGGCACGCGGCCGCCGCCGGGATCACCGCCAACACGAAATCCATCGCCTTCACCGTCAGCGAGTCCGACGGCGCGGTTCGGGTCTGGCGAGCAGGCCGGCTGGTGGCGACTTTCGGACCCAGCACATGACCCGGCGTGCCCAGGAGCCTCACGTGACCATCACCGGCACCCGCCTGATGATCGGCATGGAGATCCACGTCGAACTGGCAACACGATCAAAGATGTTCAGCCGATCTGCTAGCACTGCTCATCCAGATCAATTTAACGCAAAGCCCAACTCCCTGGTTGATCCTGTTGTAATGGCCTTACCGGGAGCTCTACCTGTAATGAATAAGCGTGCTGTTGAACTGTCG
>JADFOJ010000030.1 GCA_022562915.1 Planctomycetota bacterium
TTCGTCGAGCAGCTTCCCTCCAGGAGGTGCGTCGTCATGCTCCGCAGCAACGGCCGCCTGCACGCCGGCGACGGAATCGAACTTCTCAGCCGGACCGGCGAACCCACGCCGCACCGGCTCGAACTGATCGAGCCGCACGCGCAAGGATGGACCGTCGCCGTGGACGGGCCCCTCCCGGCGGACGCGGTCCTGGAGGTGGTCGGGTTGACTCCGCTGCCGCCGTACATTCTCAAGGCACGCCACGGCAGGGCCGTCGCCGACGACCTCGACCGGGCGTGGTACCAGACGGTCTACGCGGACAGTGCCCAGGCCCACTCGGTGGCCGCACCCACGGCGGGACTGCACTTCACCGGCGACCTGCTCGCTCGGCTGGACGCCGCCGGTGTGCGCCGGATCGACGTGACACTGCACATCGGGCCGGGGACGTTCCGGCCCATCACCGCGGCGACCCTCGCCGGGCACGTCATGCACGCCGAGCAGTATTCGGTGTCGCCGAAGGCGATCGCCGCGCTCGCGGCGCGGACCGGGCGCGTCTTCGCCGTCGGCAGCACCACGGCTCGCACGCTGGAATCGCTGCCGGACCCGCTGCCCGCCGCGAACATGCTCGACGGCCCCGTTCGCGGCTGCACCGACCTGCTCATCGCACCGCCGGACGAGCCGAGGCATTTCGACGGTCTGCTGACGAACTTCCACCTGCCCAGGTCGACACTGCTTGCACTCGTCGCGGCCCTCATCGGCCTGGACCGTCTCCAGGATGTCTACGCGGAGGCGACGCGGAGACGGTATCGCTTCTACAGCTATGGAGACGCCATGCTGGTGTTGCCGTGAAGACCCTTCCGGGGGGTCGTGCGGGCGGTATTCTCCCACGCAACCTTCAAAATCCGATACCTTCTGGGGGTTCAGGGGGTTGAGCCAGGGAGGGCTGCACCCGGCATGAAGCTGGCCGAGCTGATCAAGGGTCTGCCGATAGAACCGATCCGGGGTTCCGCGTCAGCGGAGATCACCGGGATCGTGGAGGACTCACGCCGCGCGACCGCACGATGCCTGTTCGCGGCACGATCCGGCCTCCGGACGGACGGCCTGGGTTTCGTGGGTGACGCCGTCGCCGCCGGCGCGAGCGCCGTACTTGTTCCCCGCGGCGCGACGGTCGAGGTGCCCGCGACCGTCACCGTGCTCACGGCGCCGGACGTGGCCGCGGTGCTGGGACCACTGGCGGAGCGGCTCTGGTCACGACCCAGCGAAGCGCTGCGGCTGGTCGGTGTCACGGGCACCAACGGCAAGACCACCGTCAGCCACCTGATCCACCACATCCTCGACACGTCCGGTCTTCGGTGCGGGCTGATCGGCACCGTCCGCATCGATGACGGCGCCCGCGACCAGTCGGTCACCATGACCTCGATGACCACCATGACCACGCCGCCCGCCGTGGACATCTCACCGACGCTGGCAACCATGGTGGCCAACGACTGTCGGGCGGCCGTGCTGGAGGTCTCCAGCCACGCCCTGCACCAGGGGCGCACCGCGGGGCTCGCCTTTGACGTCGGGGTCTTCACCAACCTCTCCGGCGAACACCTCGACTATCACGACACCCTCGATGCCTACGCCGACGCCAAGGCGATGTTGTTCAGATCGCTGCCGGCGACGGGCCATGCCGTCGTCAATCTCGACGACCCGGCATCGAGCCGCATGATCGCCGACTGTGCGGCGCAGACACTGACGTGCAGCCTGACTGATCGCCGTGCCGAGTGCTTCGCCGAGATCGGCCGCCAGACGATCTCGCGCGTGGAAGCGATCTTTCACGGTCCGTGGGGTTCCTTCGAGGTCAGGCTCCCGCTGGCAGGTGCCCACAACGTGATCAACGCGCTGCAGGCGGCCGGCGCCGGCTTCGTCCTGGGGATCGGTCGGGCGATGTTGCAGTCGGCGCTGGACGGGTGCGCGGCGCCGCCGGGTCGGCTGGAGTCGATCACCGGCCCCGATGACCCCTTCGCCGTGCTCGTGGACTACGCCCACACCGACGTTGCGCTGGAGAACGTCCTGCGCACGTTGCGGCCGCTGGTGCCGCGCGATGGGCGTCTCCGCGTCGTCTTCGGCGCCGGCGGCGACCGCGACCGGACCAAGCGCCCGCGGATGGGGCGCGTGGCCGCCCGGATCGCCGACGAATTGATCATCACGTCGGACAATCCCCGCACCGAGGCGCCGGCGGCGATCATCGATGAGATCGCGTCGGGCGTGCCCGATGACCAGCGATCGGTCACGACACTGTACACCGACCGCCGCGAGGCGATCGAGACCGCGATCGGCGGCTCCCGACCCGGTGACGTCGTGCTGATCGCGGGCAAGGGCCACGAGCCGTACCAGATCATCGGAACCGAGCGGCATCCTTTCGATGATCGCATCGTGGCGCGGCAGGCCATCGCCAGCTGCCGGCAGGCCGTCAGACCATGAGTTTCTTCACACCCGAGATCGTGGCGGCCGTCACGGGCGGCCGCTGGCTGACACGCCCGGCACGCGGCGGTCCGCTACGCGGCGTGGGAATCGACACGCGCGGCGATCTCGACGGCAGGGCGTTCGTGGCGATCCGCGGCGAGCGGTTTGACGGGCACGATTTCCTCGATCGGGCCCGCGACGCAGGAGCGCGTGTGCTGCTCGTGCACAAGGAACCCATCGCCGGCACCCGGCGGGCGGACGGTATCCTGCTCGTCGACGACACGCGGACGGCACTGGGCCGCCTCGCCGCCGCGTGGCGGCGGACGCTGACGGGCACCACGGTGATCGCGGTGACCGGCTCATGCGGCAAAACGACCGTCAAGCAGCTTCTCGACGCGGTGCTGTCCACGGCGCGCAGGGGTTGCGCCGCACCGCGGTCCTACAACAACGAGATCGGAGTGCCGCTAGCGATCCTCGCCGCGGACCCGAGCCACGAGTACCTCGTTCTGGAGATCGGCGCGAGCCGCCCCGGCGAGATCGAGACGCTGGCGCGGATCGCCCGCGCCGACATCGGCGTCATCACGATGATCGGCCGCGCTCACCTGGCCGGGTTCGGATCGATCGAGACTGTGACCCGGGAAAAGGCGACCCTGCTGAGGCATCTCCAGGGCACGCGGCACGCGGTCGTCAACGCCGACGTGCCGGGGCTGCGCCGCTATCTCGCCGAGGCCGGGACGGTGACGCTCTTCGGCGAGGCTCCCGACGCTGATCTGCGTCTGACAGCCTGGGTGCCGCGCGGCTGCGGAGTTCGTTTCGAGGTGAACCACAGGACGTCCTACGACCTCGGCCTGCCCGGCCGCCACAACGCACTCAACGCGCTGGCCGCGGTGGCCGTGGCCCGGCACCTGGACCTGGACCAATCGCTCATCGGGCCGGCGCTCGCCGAATGCCGGCCCGTCGCCATGCGGCTGAGCCGCCACGTCGTCGGCGAGGTGACGTTCTACAACGACGCGTACAACGCCAACCCGGACTCCGTCGCCGCCTCGCTGGACTCGTTCGCCGAACTCGCGGCGGACGCGCCGAGGCGCGTCGTCGTACTCGGCGACATGCTGGAGTTGGGCCGGTGTGCCGCCGAGCAGCACCGCGAGGTGGGACAGAGGCTACTCGACCTCGACCGGCGACTCTCCGTCGACCACGTCGTGCTGGTCGGCGCGTTGTCGTCACACACGGCCGAGCCGATCCTGGACCGGTGGCCCCGCCACCGGCTCACGCTGATCAGGCACCTCGACCGGGCCGGTGCCGGCACCGTGGCGGCATCGTTACACCCCGGTGACGCGGTTCTCCTGAAGGGCTCTCGCGCCCTTGGGCTCGAGTCCGTCATCGACGCCGTCTCCGAACTGCAACACTCGAACGCCTGACCACCAACCGATGCTGTACAACCTCCTACAGGTCGTCGATGACCGGTTGGACGAATTCGGGCTGTACTCCCTGTTGCAGGTGCTCTATCAACTGGAGTTCCGCGCGTTCGCCGCGGTGCTGCTGAGCTTCGCGCTGGTGCTCGTGGCCGGGCGGCCGGTGATCCGATGGCTCATGCGCCAGAAGATCGGCGACTCGCCTGAGTTCTACCACGCCGACCTCAACGCGCTGATGGCGCGCAAGACCGCCACGCCGACGATGGGGGGGATCCTCATCGTGGGGTCGGTCCTGATCACGACCTTTCTGCTGGCGGACCTGCACAACCGCTACGTGATCATCGCCTTCATCGTGCTGGCGTGGCTGGCGATCCTCGGCGGCATCGACGACTGGCTGAAGTTGACATCGGCACGACGCGGCCCCGGCTCGCGCGAGGGACTCCATGCGTGGGAAAAGCTGCTCTTTCAGCTCGGTATCGGCGCGGTCGCGGGGTTGTTCATCTACAGGCACGGCGCCGGCACGGTGCTGTCGCAGGTCCTGGTCCTGCCGTTCCAGCGCACGTACGAGCCCGGCACGCTGGACCCTCAACAGGGCGTCATCGTGCTGGGCGGCGTCGCGTTCGTGCTGATCTGCACGCTCATGGTCGCCGGCACCTCAAACGCGGTGAACCTCACCGACGGCATGGACGGGCTTGCCGCGGGGACGTCGGTGATCGCGGCCTTTGCGCTGATGGTGCTGTGCTACATCGCCGGAAGCGTCGAGACGGCACGGTTCCTCTTGTTCCCCTACATCGACGGGACCCAGGAACTCATGATCGTCACCGGGGCGATGGCCGGCGCGTGCCTGGGATTCCTGTGGTTCAACTGCGCACCGGCGGAGGTGTTCATGGGTGACACCGGGGCGCTCTCCCTCGGCGGCCTCATGGCGTATATCGCCGTGGCTATTCGGCAGGAGATCCTCCTGCTGGTGATCGGCGGCGTCTTCTTCATGGAGATGGCCAGCGTCGTCATGCAGGTCGGCTATTTCAAGTGGACCAAGGGCAAGCGGATACTGCGTTGCTCGCCGATCCACCACCATTTCCACCTCGGCGGCTGGTCGGAGCAGCAGGTGGTGACGCGTTTCTGGGTGCTGGCGGCCGTCTGCGCCATGGTCGCGCTGGTCTCGATCAAGCTTCGCTGAGCGGGCCCTGGAGCATCGATTCGAGATCGATGGTCGCGCCGGCGACGGTGGGGGTGTCGAGGTGCCGGTGGGTGCGCAGCAGGGCGATCAACTCGCGCAGGTCATCGGGCAACGGGGCGTGGAAGGTCATCGGTTCTTCGGAGATCGGGTGCCGGAACCCGAGCACGGCGGCGTGCAGTGCCTGGCGGGTGAGCAGGGGGTCGCGCGGCGAACGGTCTCGCGTGCCGGCCGCGCCCGCCACGTCGGCGACCGTCAGGTGCCGACCGCCGTACATGTCATCGCCGGCAATCGGGTAACCAAGAGAGTTCATGTGCAGGCGGATCTGGTGGGTGCGGCCCGTCTTGAGCTCCAGCTCCACCAGCGTGAAGTCGTCGTAGCGCTCGCGGACCCGGTAGATCGTCACCGAGGGCTTGCCGGTGTCGTCCCAGCGAACGGCGTACTTCTCCCTGGCCGTGGGATGCTTGCCCAGCGGCACGTCGATGACGTCGGCGAGGGTCTCGATCCGGCCGTGCACGACGGCGAGGTATCGCTTGTCGACCGTGCGGTTCTCGAACTGCCGCGCGAGCCGCCAGTGGGCGGTCTCCGTCTTGGCGAAGACCATCGCGCCGGTCGTGTGCCGGTCGAGCCGGTGGACGACGCCGGGCCGTGCGAATTCCTCACCGACGGTGGACAGGGCGCCGCCGGTGGTGTGCTGAAAGCGCCATGCCAGGGCGTTGATCATCGTCCCGCTGGTGTTGCCGCGCGCGGGGTGGACGATGATGTCATCGGCCTTGTTGACGACGATGATCTGGTCGTCCTCGAACAGCGCCGCCAGCGGGATGGGCTCGGCGGGGATCGCCGTGCTCGGCGGCGGCGGCAGGATCGCGACGATCTCATCGCCGGCGTGGAGGCGCGTCGAGGGCTTGGGGTGGCGGCCGTTCACCGTCACGCCCTGCTCCCGGATCAGTTTCTGAAGGGACGTCCGGCTCAGGAAGGGAATCCGGTCCCCCAGGTACCGGTCGAGCCGCTTGTCGAGATTCCTGCTCAGGCGAAAGGAGACCGAGACCGGCTGCTCGTCGTCACCGGTCTGCTGCTGGTACAGCTCGAAGAGCCGCTGACGGTCGACCTTGCCGCCACGGGCAATCAACTCGCCGCCGTGATCCGGGTCGTCGGGAGTCCCTTCGTCTCGCCCAGGCATCAGCCGGCGCCGGGGTCATCCGGCAGCAGCAACTCGCGCAGCGATTGCTCGATCGAGACCGGCGTTCGTACGGCAGGCGCGGCCGGCGCAGGCAGTTCGGCCTGGGTGGGAAGCGTCACCGGCTCGGTGTACTCGCCGACGGTGGACGCCCGATCGCGGACGCGCCTGGCAAGATCCGGGTAGAACTCCTCGGCGCGTGCGGCGGCCATGTCGTACCACCGCGAGGCTTCGTCGATCTGGCCCTTTGATTCGGCGACGACGGCGAGTCCCTGCATCGCGCTGACCGCGTACAGCGTCATGGCCAGCGATCCGTCATCGCCGTTGGCCAGGGCGTGGTAGAGCGCCGCCGCCTTGTCGAGATAATCCAGTCGCTGCAGCTCGGAGAGCGCCGGGGTAGTCACGCCGGGTGCATTACTACCGAGGGCCTTGCCGCGCTGAACGGCCAGCAGCCACGCGTCACCCGCGGCCCGCAGGGCCTGCTCGCTCAACCAGGGCACGTCGGCATACCGCGCCGCAACGTCCTCGTAGGAGCCCGGCAGCCGGCACTCCACGTACTCCGTCCACGCGTCGTTGAAGTAGTTGGCCCGGTGCTGCTTCCAGCGGACGACACCGAGATACAGGCACACACCGATCAGACCCAACAGCACGTACTGCGGGCCCTTTGTCTTGAGCCACTCAACGAAGTCCTCGTTGATGCGGCTCTCGGCGATCTCGGTCTGATGAACTTCCTTGAGGCGATCGTCCATGGTGGGAACGGTGATCGTAGCCGTTGCCCGCGAGGCGGGCAATTACTTCAGTTCCGAGACCGCCCTGACAAGCCAGTCCAGGCATGCATCGAGGTGACGCGGGTCGCCCTCCGACCGCAGGAACCTCGGCGCGGTGCCGGCAAGCAGCGCCCGGCGAATCATGGCCAGGCGGGGATAGTCCTCCTCCACCGGCAGCCCCCTGCGGCGGCGGGCGGCCGCGATGGTCTTGACCGGACCGTGGCCTTTGAGTCGCTGCGGCCGCGACCAGAGTTGTCGCTCCAGGTACACGGCGTCCTCCACCCAGTGACCCGCCCTGACCTCGGCGAGGTCGATCAGGCACACCGGTCCGGATTCCATCGACACCCGGCTCATGGCATTGGCCAGGTGCAGATCTCCGTGAAGCCACTGGGCGGTGTCTCGCGCCTCCCATTGCTCGACGATCCCGCCGAGGCAGCTGCGCAACGCCTTGAGCGCGTTGCGCCACTCCTGCTGCCGGGGCACGGGGTTGGTCTTCAAACTCTGATGGGCCTCCTTGAGCAAGTCATCCCACGGCTCACGGCGTGCCGGCTGATCCACGGACCAGTTCGACGCGGCCAGGTAGAAACGCGCCGCGGCGTCCGCGATGCGGGAGACGTGATCGTCGTGCCAGTGTGTCCCGAGCGGCCCGTGCTCGAAGCGCTCGATCACCAGCCAGGACAGGTCGTACCCTCCCAGTGTCTGTCCGGAGGCGTAGAGACGCGCGACGACCGGGCCGTCGCCCGAGCCGTGTCCGTTGGAATCCTGTAGACGCTGCGTCCACATCAACTCGCGCTGCACGACCGGGAGCTTGACGACCACCTCCACGGCCCGGCCATCGGGCGACCGGTACCGGGCGGTTCCGGTGGCGGCGCCGCCGCGCTGCCAGTCGGTTCGAAACCATGTGATGTCCGAAAGCCGGCCCTCGCACGCATCGGTCAGCACGGGTGCCAGGGTCGCCGCGAGGTGGCGGGGATCATCGGGCGGCGCCTGGCTCACGGCATCGACTCTCGCCAAGAAACCTCCTCCGGCCAACGCGCCCGCCTCATGCAGGCTATGCCGATCGTGCGGCCACGTCGATCGTACAATCAGCCGGTCGTGCCCGCCGAGCTTTCCCACCAACCGACGATTCCGCTGGCCCGCCATGAAGGCTGGACGCTCTTTTCGGCCGCGGAGGCGGTGCTCAAGGGCGCCCTGGAGGCGGATACCTGTATCGAGCTGATCGCGGGGCCCCGCCGCGGCTCCTTCACGCCTCTGCTGGACCTCCGGCATGACGAGGCGGTCTCGGCCCTTCTGGCCCGGCATGGCACGGCGCTGCTGGCAACCCCTGACGCAGGCCGGGCCGTACGGCTCGCGGCGCACAGCGCCGTCAGCGGGCACCGGTCCCTGGCACTGGTCGCCAACGACGAGATCGACCTTGCCATGGCCGCCCTGCGCGACGCGAGCCGCATGAACCTCGATCGCGGCGGCGCGATGGCGGTGATCTTCGAGGACGACCCATGGGGCAGCCCCGCCACGTGCCCGCGCCAGGCGGCCCGGCGCCTGGGCATGCCGTGCGTGGAGCCGGCGGGTGTCGAACAGACGCGTGTGTCGGTCGAGCACCTGATGCGGTTGAGCCGGGCCGCGCGCCGTCCCGTGGCGATGGTGGTGCATCGCTGGATCCTCCGCTCCAGCGAGACGCTCGAGGCGCGCCCCAACCGCGTGCTCGACGCCGTCGCCGCCGCCGTCGTCCGGCCGCGACGACGCGCCCGCTGGGCGGAACAGAGCGATGTCCTGCGGGTCGCGCGTCGGCTGGAACTCAACCGCATGCAGAGCGCGCCGAACCCGGGCGAGCTGCTGCCGGTCGGGTTCGTTGTCGTGGGGCCGGCCCTCGACGCCATCAACCATGTCGTTCACTTCCTGCACCTGCACGGTCGCGTACCGGTGCTCCAACTGGGATTGATCAATCCGATCGACGAGTCGGTGGTCCAGCGCATGCTCGGCCGCTGCCACGAGGTGATCGTGCTGGAGCCTCGCCCGGGGTCGGTGCAGGCTCAGGTGTTGCTCGTGGCCGAAGCGATGCGGCAGCGCGACGAGCACGCTGCGTCGGTCACCAGCCACGCCGCGGCCGGTTCCTCCGCCGCCGAGAAGACGGCAGAGACCGCCGGCAGACTCAATCCCGACGAAGCGCTGCATCCCTCGATCCTCTCCCGCAAGATCGTTCCGCTGCTGCACATGATCCGGCCGGGGCTGGAGCTTCCGTTCGTTGCCGACCCGCCGCCGTTGGCGACGCCGCCCCCGCCGCGCGGCGAAACGCTCGGCGACGCCGGGGCGCTGGTCCTGGTCAGGCAGGTGCTCGCCGACGTTGACCAGTGGCTGCGCGACCGGGAACCGGACGAGCCCGGCGACGACGACGAGGTTCCGGAGCGAGTGCAACCCACGACGCTGGCCATCGACGGCAGCGAGCCGGAAGACGCCGCGGGGCATCGCGTGGTCACCGTCGAAACGTGGACGCACCGCCGGTTTCTCACCGAGGGGATCGGGTCGCTTCGCCAGGCGGCGTGGGATGACCGGCCGTGGTTGTTCGTGGT
This sequence comes from Planctomycetota bacterium, assembly GCA_022562915.1. Classification (GTDB taxonomy): domain Bacteria; phylum Planctomycetota; class Phycisphaerae; order Phycisphaerales; family SM1A02; genus JADFOJ01. The sequence goes on from JADFOJ010000030.1 coordinate 9,528, forward strand.
GTGCGTGCTGGAGGCCGACGACGTCACCGATGTGGAGCGGCTTGCCCGCGCCGCCATTCCCGTCCAGCGTTCCGAATCAGTGCGCATAGAAGTCGCCGACCTCAACCGGCACAACGCCCTGCGGGACCTGCTTCGCGAGGTGACGCCGGCGGCACGATTGACCGTCATCATCGCCCGCGACGGACCGCCGCCGCGCTTTGACATCACGGGCCTGGAGCAAGCCTGGGCCGAGATCGATCAACTGGGATACGAGCCGCGGCAGCGGATCGTCCACTCGGTGGAGTCGGCGTGCGCAATACGGCGGTCGTTCGAGTCGCCGCAGCCTCAGGCGGCCCACCAGTCCGGCACGACCCGGCTGCACACGCAGTTCACACTGGGGCCCGTGCCACGTGCCCGCCGCACCACCGGTGCCGGGGTTCGCATAAGGCTGCGGCCGCTGTTCGAGGCGGTCGAGGTCGTCCGGGACCGGCCGCCGGCGTCGGCATGGGACAACCTCGGCGAAGGCCGGTTGGAGATCCCGAGGCCGATTCACGGCGGCGACGGCATCTGGCGAGCCCACCTTGCCGGGTTCCGCGGAGAACTTCCCGGAGTGGCCACACAAGTCCTGTGCGATGCCGGGCGGATCATGGGCTACCACGTCAAGAACCTCTACGACCCGACACCGATCGGTCCGGGCCGACGCGCCTGGGCCCAGGTGATGTTCACTCGTCCCCGCCCGGACAAGGGACCGCTGCCGATCACGGGCCGGCTGCCCTACGGGGAGGCGAACCTGCTGCTGGGCCTCGACACGCAGGAGTCGCTGCGCGCGATCGACCCGGCCGGAGCGTTACGCGTGGCCAACCTGGACAGGACCTACGTCGTGTCCAACCTGGGTGCGTTCGGCGACGAGCCCGGCACCCCGGGCGCGGGCCCGCGGGCGGCCGGCGATCTGCGCGCCACCACCCGCGACGAGCCGCGGTTGATCGAGGATGTCGCCGCCGTCACCCGGAGCGTTTTTCACACGGATCGCGTGACCGACCTGGTGCTGGTCGGGGCGGCGTTTCAACTGGGGCTCCTCCCGCTGTCGCTGGAGGCGCTGGATATCGCCGTGCAGCGGATCGAATCGAAAGGCTTCGGTCGGGCACGTGAGGCGTTGAGTTTCGGCCGGCGGCTGGCCGTTGATCGGCGCATCTTCGCTCGACCACGCCTGACCGATTCCGATGACGTCGACCGCGTGGTACGACGGACACTGCTGTTGCTCCGCTGCGGGTGGAAGGGGCAGGTGGGCTGGGGCGGTGCGGGCCGGGCGGGCGTGCCGGGGCGTGGCGGGGGGGGGCGCCTCGACGTTGCACAGTTCGCGGACTTCATGAAGCGCACCCTCCGGAGCATGCCGGGGCTCTCGGAGACCGACGCCGGCCGGCAGGCCCGCCGCGACCTGGTCGTCGCGTTGCATCGCTGCCTTCTGTGGGGAGGGCTGGCGTACGCACGCCGCTACGCGGACCTGGTCACGAGGCTGTACCGGTCCGATCGGGGCGACACCGGCCGCGCGATGACGCGCTACGCGATCCTTCCACTGGCGGAGGCGATGCTCATCCGTGATCCCGTCTACGTCGCCACGGTGGCGACGAGCCCCGGACACCGGCGGCGAGCGCGGCGCTGGCTGAACGTCAAAGCCAGTCGCGGCGATCGACTGCAGCGGCGTTTCCTGACACGGCTGGACATCGCCGCGTTCGGCCGCCGCCTGCGGCTGGAGGTTCGCACCAGCGACTGGATCGCCTGGCTGTTGGCGCTGCTCAGGCACCGCATCCCCCAGGACTGGCGCGGTACGGCCCGCGAACGCGAGATCCGTGCCCTGGTGATCAACGTCGTCGAGCAGGCGACCGGCGCCGGCGGCGACCAGTACGAGCGATGGTGCGAATCGCTGCAGCGAGTTCACGACCAGGCCGTCGACGACCGCCTCCGCGGCATGGCGTTGTCGGAGCTGCGGATGCTCATCGAGCCGGAGGGGTAGCGAGATAAATAGACCGGGAGTATTTTCCGGGCTGCGGTCACGGCGCAACAGCGGGCCACCGGCCGGAAATTACTCCCAGTCTATTTATCTCGCTACCCCGTCGCGCCGATGGTCATGCCGACCGTCTGGTGGGTGATCCCCTGTGCTTCCAGCCAGCCGTCGAGTGCCACGGCGTCGTCGCGGACGATGCGCCGGTTCTCGCCGTCGATGCCGTGGGCGCGCATGAATTTCTTGAGCGTCAGCGGCAGCCCGAACTCGATCGTCTCGTGGTAGATGTCGCGCTGCTCGACGTCACCGTCGTACTCTTCGATGAGGTACAGAACGATCTCACGAACGAGATCCTCCGGGGCGCTGGCGCCCGCCGTGATGAGCACCCGGTCAACGCCTTCGAACCAGTCCTTGTCCAGCTCGGACTTGTCGTCGATCAGGTAGGCGGCCGTCCCGGACGCCTCGGCGATCTCCGTTAACCGTACCGAGTTGGAGCTGTTCTTGCTCCCGACCACCAGCACCAGGTCGCACTCCGCCGCGATCGCGTGAACGGCCTTCTGGCGGTTGGTGGTGGCATAGCAGATGTCGTCGCTGGGCGGGGCCTTGATATTGGGGAACGCATCTCGCAGCGCATCGATGATCTTCGATAGGTCGTCCATGCTCAGCGTCGTCTGGGTGAGGTAGACGAGCCTGTCAGGGTCCCTGATCTGAAGGCCGGGGATGTCCTTCGCCGACGAGACGATCTGGATGGCGTCCGGTGCCTCACCGCGGGTTCCAACGATTTCCTGGTGGTCCGCGTGGCCCACGAGCAGGATCTGGTAACCCTTCTCTGCGTATCGAATCGCCTCGGCGTGCACCTTGGTGACCAGCGGGCAGGTGGCGTCGATCGCGGTCAGTTCCAGATCGACGGCCTGGCGTCGCAGCGCCGGACTGACGCCGTGGGCGCTGAAGACCACGATGGAACCCATCGGGACCTCGTCCAGCGAATCGACGAACGTCACGTCGCGTCGCCGGAACCGGTCGACGACGTGCTTGTTGTGCACGATCTCGTGATAGACGAAGATAGGCTTGTCCTGACCCATCTGGACAAGCTGCTCGACCACGTCGATCGCCATGTACACGCCCGCGCAGAAGCCTCGCGGGTTGGGCAGGATGAGCTTCATTTCACCAATAGTCCTTGAATCGCGTGGTGATCATAGCACCGGTCGGGCACCCCCGCGCTGGCCGACCGCGGCAGACGCCGATACAGTGTGCGGCCAGATCGGCTGCGACGCTCCCCGGACCATGACCACCACTATCGCGAAACAGCTCGACGTCTACGGACCGGAACACTGCCGGACGCTCTCGCTCGAGGACGCGCGGCGGTGGTGCCGCCGGTTGGCGGGCCGCCGGTACGAGAACTTCAGCGTGCTCAGTAGCCTGGTGCCGAAGTCGCGGCGCGACGACTTCGCGGCACTGTACGCATTCTGCCGCTGGGCGGACGACCTCGGCGACGAGATGGAGAGCCCTGACCGCGCGTTGGAGTTGCTGCAGTGGTGGCGGCGCGAGCTCGAGCAGTGTTTCGGAGGTGAGCCTCGTCACCCCGTCTTCATCGCGCTCGCCCCGACGATCAAGCGACATGATCTGCCCATCGAGCCGTTCGACAACCTCATCCGGGCATTCGAACAGGACCAGACCGTCACGCGGTACGACACGTGGGACCAGGTCGTCGGCTACTGCCGATTGAGCGCCGACCCCGTCGGGCGGCTCGTGCTCATGATCGCCGGCGAACCGCGGACCGACGAATTGTTCGAACTGTCTGACGCGATCTGCACGGGACTGCAACTGACCAACCACTGGCAGGACGTGCGCCGCGACGTGCTCGACCGGGACCGGATCTACATCCCGCGCGAACTGATCACCATCGAGAACTTCGAGCAACGCCTCATCGAGACCGCCCGGCACGGGCACGCCCCCGACCGGGAGTTCTTCGGCGAATCGCGCGAGCTCGTCCGCACATGCGTCCAGCGGACGTGGCCGCTCTTTGAGCGGGGCGAGGGGCTGCTGCCCCTGCTCAGCCCCGCAACGCGGCCGTTCGTCGGGCTCTTCCTGGCCGGTGGGGTCCGGGTGCTGCGGTCGATCGAGGCGTGGAACTACGAGACGGTACTCTTCCGGCCGAAGCTCGGCGCCGTCGCGAAGCTGATGCTGCTCGCGCGGGCGTGGTTCGCGTCGCACCGCCGGCGGGAGGCCGCATGACCGCAAGCGACGAGCAAACCCTGGCCCGGGCCCTTGAATCCTGCCGTGCCGTCACCCGCCGCCGCGCCCGCAACTTCTACTACGGTCTGAAGCTCACGCCGGAGCCGCAGCGGTCGGCGATCTATTCGATCTATGCCTGGATGCGCCGCGCGGACGACTTCGTGGACGCCGGGACCGGGGAGTCCGAGGCCGGGCGCCGCGAGATCGCGGCCTTCGGGGCCGCGACGGAGGCAGCGCTGGCCGGACGGGTCACCGAGAACGAGCACCTCTGGGTCGCCCTGGCCGACACGGCGAGGCGGTTCGACCTGCCTCCCGAATCGTTTCACCTGGTCCTGGAAGGTCAGCTCAAGGACCTGACCGGGGCTCAGTACGAGACCTTCAGCGACGTGCGCGACTACTGCTACCACGTGGCGTCCACCGTCGGCCTGATCTGCATCAGTGTCTGGGGATACAGCGACCCCGCCGCGTGCGAGCTCGCCGTTGATCGGGGTATTGCCTTCCAGTTGACCAACATCCTCCGCGACTACAAGGAAGACTACGACGCCGGGCGCGTGTACCTGCCGGCGGAGAATTTCGCGCGGCACGGTCTGACGCCGCAGCAACTGCGGCAGTGGGCCGACCCGGCGGCGTGCCGGGCCATGATCGGCGAACTGGCGGCGCGAACCAGGTCTTTCTATGAACACTCGGCACCGCTTGACCGGATGATCGGCCGGTGCGGCCGCCCGACGCTCTGGGCGATGACGACCATCTACGAGGCACTGCTGTCCAAGATCGAGCGGTCACCCCGGAGAATCGTCGCGCGGCGCCGGCTTCGGCTCAGCTCGCTTCGCAAGGGCTCGATAGCCCTTCGAGCACGATTGTTCGCCGGCCGCGGTGTCGACGCGCCCGCGGCGGTGAGCGAAGCATGACCGGTCCCTGATCGTGGCGGCCGGTACCAGGGACAAGACGGTCGCGGTGATCGGCGGGGGCCTGGCGGGCCTCGCCGCGGCCCTGCGGCTGGCCGACGCCGGCTATCGACCGATCGTCATCGAGAGTCGCAAGATGCTCGGCGGCCGCGCGACGAGCGTCGTCGATCCTCGGAACAACGAGGTCATCGACAACTGCCAGCACGTGCTGCTGGGCTGCTGTACGAACCTGATCGATTTCTACGACCGCCTCGGCGTGCTCGACGAGATCCAGTGGCACCGCACGCTGTACTGGACTCGGGGCCACGGCGAGGTCTCGACGCTCAAGGCCGGCTGGTTGCCGGCGCCGTTTCACCTGACGCCGTCATTCCTGAGATTGAAGCTGTTCGATTTCGTACAGCGGCGTCACATTGCGCGGGCGATGTGGCGGATCATCCGGCTCGGCCCGGGGCAGCGGCACGCCTGGGCCGGTCGGACCTTCGCCGAGTTCCTCGAGTCGTGCCACCAGCCCGAAACAGTGGTGCGCGGCTTCTGGGACGTGATCGTGACGAGTTCCTGCAACGTCGACGTGCACCGCGTCGGCGCGGCGTACGCGCTGCAGGTCTTTCAGCAGGGCTTCCTGGAGCATCGCTGGTCGTACACGATGGGGCTGGCAACCGTTCCCCTGGTGAACCTCTACGACGCCGCCGGGGACGTTCTCCGGGACGCCGGCGGCACGGTGCAACTGGGCACCTCGGCACGATCCATATCCTTCGGCGGCCGGCGGGTCAACGGCGTCGTGACCGCAGATGGTTTCGTGGAGGCCGCCGCGGTCGTCAGCGCGGTGCCGTTCGATCGGCTGGACAAGCTCGTCTCCAGGACGATGCGCGAGGCCGACGGGCGGCTCCAGGGGCTGGACCAAATTCAAGTGAGCCCGATCCTCGGCGTGCACCTGTGGTTCGAGCGAAAGATCATGACGCTACCGCACCTGGTGCTGGTGGATTCCGGCGTGCAGTGGCTCTTCAACAAGGGCACCGACAGCGAGGGCCGCCAGCACCTGCACGCCGTGATCAGTGCCGCCGATGAATGGATGCCGCTGTCGGAGCCGCAGATCCTCGAGCGGGTCCTCGCCGACCTGCACCGGGCACTGCCCGGGGCGGCGGGCCTGAAGCCCGTCCAGGCCCGGTGCATCAAGGAGAAGCGCGCGACCTTCGCGGCGACGCCCGACTCCGTAAGCCGGCGGCCGTCGGCGGCACCCCAACATTCGCGCGGCCCCGCGATCGAGAACCTGTACCTCGCCGGCGACTGGTGCGACACGGGCTGGCCGGCGACGATGGAAGGCGCGGTCCGCAGCGGCTACGCAGCTGCAGCCGCGGTCTGTCGTACCGACGGGATCGACTCGCCCGGGCTCGTCGAGGACGTCCCGGCGGGGTGGCTCTCGCGGCTGCTGCGAGGTCGGTGAGCGGGCGACCGACGACGTCACGGTCTGGGAGGATCTGGACACACACTCAACTTGCGTTTCCGCAGTGATTCCGGATCGAGTCCCAGCCGCCGCTACGGTGCGCCCATCGCCGCATGTCACGTGCCTGCATCGTGCGGGCCTGACGTTAATTTCCGGCGTCTGGAGCCCGGCATGGGATACCCGCGCGCCCGCATCGTCGACTCGTCTACTGCCGGCTTCTATCACTGCATCAGCCGATGCGTCCGTCGCGCATTTCTCTGCGGCGACAAATACAACCACCGCCGCCAGTGGATCGAAGATCGGATTGCCGAATTGCTGGACGTCTTCGCTCTCGAGGCCTGCGGCTACACGATCATGTCCAACCACCTGCACCTGATCCTTAAGACCGATCCGCAGAAGGCCCGCAAGCTCTCCGATCTGGAGGTCGCACGCCACTGGATTCAGTTGTTCCCGGCGCAGCTGCGCCGTCTCAAGCAGGCCGCCGGCAGCCCCGCCGATGCGTGTCGAGTCGAGACGGAGTACATTCAGACGATCCTCGCCGACCGCCGGAAGATTGTTCGCTGGCGGGCCCGCCTGGCCAGCATCAGCTGGTTCCACAAGCTGCTCAAGGAGCCCATCGCACGACGTGCCAACCGCGAGGACGACTGCACCGGGCACTTCTGGGAAGGCCGCTTCAAGAGCATCCGGCTGCTGGATCGGGCCGCTGTGCTCGCCTGCATGGTCTATGTGGACCTCAACCCCATGCGCGCCGGCATGGCCAAGACGCTGAATGAGTGCTCGTTAACCTCGATCCTGCGGCGGATGAAGATGCTGCGCCGCCCCGCTCCGCGCGGGCGTCGAAAACCTCGCCGAGCTCGACAGGCCCGGATCAGGCTCGCCCTGATTCCCATCAACGCATTGTTCAGCTTCTCGACCAGCGAGTACGTCTCCCTGGTCGGTGCCACCGGCGGCGTGCCGACGGACCAGCGTGACCATCGCGGCACGCTCACTGAGATGGGAATCAATGCCGAGATCTGGGCGGACACGATCGGGCAGACCATCGAGTGGATCGGTACGACGGTCGGTCATACACGCGATCTGCTTAAAGAGGCGCGGCGACGCAAAGTCACACGCGTCGTGAGCGCGCTGAAGATCTATCTCGAGTAGCCGCGAGTTTCTTGCCAGACCAGCCCGATCAGCTCACAGCCTTGTGGCTGAGATGGTTCCGGTCCATCCACAAGTGATCTGGTGCGGTGATCGGCAGCAGCCGAGATGGACACGATGAACAATCCCGGCGTACTTTCGTCGCTCGCTGATTGGGTGGCGGCAGTTGACCTTCGATGCACCGCTTCAAGAGTGTGTGTCCATGGTCCCCTGGGTTGGGTGGCTCTCGCGACTGCTACGCAGCCTGTTCGCGGTCCAGGGCGGCGAGTGCCTGCAACGCGTCGTAGGCGGCGTACTTGTACAGTTCGCTCAGCGACGGGTAGTTGAAGCACGCGCCGATGAGGTCGTCGATGCCGCCCTCGCCCGTGATAATGAACTGGGCGATGTGGATGAGCTCCGTCGCGTCCTCGCCGACGATCGTGGTGCCCAGCAGTCGTCGGGTCCGCCGGTCGAAGACGCACTTGATCATGCCCTGCTCGTCACCGAGCATCCGCCCGCGGACGTTCTGGCGATACTGGGCCCTGCCCACGACGACGTCTCGCCCGTCATCGGTCGCCTGCTGCTGCGTCGGACCGACTGAGGACACCGCGGGGATCGTGTACAGGCCGAAGGGCAGCAGGTCGGCGAGCCTGCTCTTGAAATCGATCTCGAACATGTGGCAGGCGGCGATCCGGCCCTGTTCCATCGAGGTCGAGGCGAGCGCGGGAAAACCGATGACGTCGCCGGCGGCGTAGATGCTCGGGACGCCGGTCTGGTAGCTGTCGTTGACCTCGATGAGCCCGCGTTTGCCGGGAACGATGCCGGCCTGGTCGAGGCCGATGTCCCCGGTATTGCTGCACCGGCCCGCGGCCCACAGCAGCACGTCGCAGTGCAGCTCATCGCCGCCGTCGCAGCGGGCGACCACCGTGCCGCTGTCCTGCGGGACGACCTCGGTGATCGAGGTGTTCAGACGGATGTCGATGCCCTCGTCCGCCATGGCCCGCAGCAGGTGATCGCGACATTCGGCGTCGATGAACTCCAGCAGCGCCGCGCGCGGATGGACCAGCGTCACCCGGACGCCGAGTTCGGCGAAGGTGCACGCGTACTCGCAACCGATGACGCCGCCGCCCACGACGACAAGCGAATCGGGGATGCTGGCGAGCTCGAGGATCTCGTCCGCGTCGACGACGTGCTCGTGGTCGAACGGAATGTGTTCGGGCCGCGCCGGCGATGAGCCGGTCGCGATCAGGATGAACTTCGTCGTGAGCGTCCTGGTCTCGCCGTCGATCGCTTCGACGGTGACGCTGTCGGGACCCGCGATGCGCCCGTGGCCCCGGATGACATGGACGCCGGAACGGTCCAGCGAGTTCTCGATGCGGTCGTGCTCCTGGTATTGCACGCGGTACCGCTGGGCCATGAGCTTGGCCACGGAGAGCTTGTGGTCGACGGTGACCTCCGAGGCCGGCAGCGGCCGGCGGCGAAACGCCGAGCAGAGCAGCGCCGTCTCGCGGAGGCTCTTGGAGGCGATGGTGCCGGTGTTGACCATCGCCCCGCCGGGGGACGAGTTGCGCTCGATGATCGCCACCTTGTGACCGAAGTACGCGGCCTGGGTGGCGGCCTTCTCGCCGGCGGGACCGCATCCGATGCAGATCAGGTCGTAGTCGCTCATCCGGGGGCGATATCGACCTGAACCGACCGGGTATTGAGGCCCTCTCCGAAGCGAGGCTACCGGGCCATCGCGTCGACGGGCCCCTCGACGATACCCGTCTGCCACATGATGAAGGCCCACTGGTCCGCGGCACTCCTGATTCTCAAACGCAGCGGTTTGCCGGAGCCGTGCCCGGCGCTGCGCTCGACCCACAGCAGGACAGGCTCGGCGTCGAAGTCGTTCGCCGCCAGGCTCTGGAGCCTGGCGGCCATCTTGCGCGCGTGCAGTGGGTGGACGCGGGAATCGTTCTCACCGGCCGTGAGGAGGATCGCCGGGTACCGGACCCCCTGCTTGACGTTGTGGTACGGCGAGTAGGCGTGGAGCCACCGGAACTGTTCCTCGACGGCGGGGTCGCCGTACTCCGGCACCCAGTACTTTGCCATCAGGAACCGGTCGTAGCGGAGCATGTCCAGCAACGGCACGGCACAGATCGCGCCGGAGAACAGATCCGGCCGCTGCGTGATCATGGCGCCGACGAGCAACCCGCCGTTGGAGCCGCCCATGACCACCAGGCGGTCGCTGGTGGTGTAGCCCTGCGCGACCAGGTACTCGGCGGCGGCGATGCAATCGTCGAAGCAGTTCTGCTTCCTGTCGAGCATGCCCGCTTCATGCCACGACTCCCCGTACTCCCCGCCGCCGCGCAGGTTCGCGACCGCGTAGACACCGCCCGCTTCCAGGAAGGGCAGCCGGGTCACACTGAAACGCGGCGTCATCGGGATGTTGAATCCGCCGTAGCCGTACAGCACGGTCGGGTTGTCGCCGTCGAGCACGAGGTTCTTCCTGTGCACGAGGAACATGCTGATGTTGGTGCCGTCGGCCGAGGGGTACCACTTCTGGGTGACGGTCAACTCCGTCGGGCGGTACCCGGGCACATCGAGCTGATGCCACGAGGCCTGGCTGCCCGTGGCAAGGTCGATCCGCCGGATCGTCGGCGGCTCGCTGTAGCTGCTGAACGAGATGAACGCCTCGGTGCGGTCCTGCGCCGTCGTGATACCGGCGCTGCCGATACCCGGAAGCTCGATCGTGCCCAGCGATTCGCCGGTGAAGCTGAACTGCTCGAGGGTCGTCGCCGCGGACTTGAGGTAGCTCGCCACCAGCCGGCCGCGGGCCAGCGACACGCCGCGCAGGGCGGCGTGAGATCGCTCCGGGATGATTTCGGTCCAGTTGCGTTGCAGGGGATCGTTCAGATTCACTGCGACAACGCGCCCGTTGGGTGCGTTGTTCGTCGTCCGCATGAACAGCGTGTCGCCGAACACGGGCCCGGAGCTCGACGAGTCATCGCCGACGATGATGTCCCGCGGCTCGAACCGCCCGGAGCGGAACCAGAGATCGAGGTCCACGACCCACAGGTCGTTGGACTTCGTACTCGTGTAGTACCCGAGGATCATCCACCTGGCATCGGTGCTGGTGGAGGCGAACGGCCCCCAGGTCGTCGAGCCCTCGTACTGCTCGAACAGGGTGTTGTCGTGACGGTGGTGGGTGCCGAGCCGGTGGAAACGGATGCGCCCCGAGTACGGGTCGCCGATGTCGGCGAGGTCGCGATAGAAGAACCCCGTCGAGTCCGGCAGCCAGTCGATGCCGCGCACCTTGCCGGGGATCTCCTCGGCGAGCCACCGGTCGGCGTCCACATCGAGCACGTGCAGCGTCGAGTTCTCGTCGCCGGCCTCGCTGAGCCCGAAAGCCAGCAGCGTGCCGTCGTGATTGGGTGCGTACCAGTCGAGGCTGGTGAGCCCCTTCTCGTCGATCGCGTTGGGGTCGAGGATCGCTCGCCGGGCACCGTCGAAGCCGTGGCGCAGGTAGAGCACGGCCTGGTTCTGACTGCCCTCGCGTTCACGGTAGAAGTAGCGGTTCATGCGCATGGTGGGCGAACCGACGTCGGGCAGTGTCATGAGCGCCTCGAGCCGTTCCTCCAGGAGCCGCCGGCCGGGCACGGCGTCGAGCACTCCGCGCGTGTAGTCGTTCTGCAGCGTCGTCCACTGCCTGACCGACTCGTCCTCGGCTTCCAGTGACTCGAGCCACCGGTAGTCGTCGGCGATTTCGAAGCCGTGCACCTTGTCCACGACCGTCCGCACCTCGGTGGGCGGAGGCCCCAGGGCGATCGAGGCGGCGAGGAGTCCTGCGACGACAATGGTGCTCAGCATGTCAGATCCTCCAGGAGAGTGGTCGAGGCGACACCGGTGCCGATCACCGAACAATGTCCGGCAGGCAATTCATTCCCGCGGTCAGGTCGCGGGCGCCGTTCTCGGTGACCATGATGTCCGCTTCGTAATGGACGCTGAGGGACCCGTCGGCGGTGTAGATCGGCCAAGTCCTGCCGTCGGAGATGATCTCGCCGCTGCCGACGGCGATCATCGGCTCCACCGCCAGCAGCATCCCCGGTTTGAAGGTCTCCCGGGCATCGGGCCATTCGCCGGGGTGCCGGGGCGTGACGTTGGAGATGAACGGCGGGCCGTGCAGTGTGCGACCGTAGCCGTGGCCGCCGAGCCCGCGGATGAGGTGGAAGCCGCACTCCTGCTCGACGAAGGGCTGCAGCGCCCTGGCCCAGTCGAGCAGCGGCCGGCCGGCCTTGACGGCGTCGATGCCGCGCTGCAGCGACTCGCGGCCGCACGCCATGAGCTGAAGCGCCTCGTCCGAGGCCTCGCCGATCGCGTAGGTCCAGGCGGCGTCGCCGATCCAGCCGCGATGCACCACGCCGATGTCCACCGACAGGATGTCACCGGCGCCCAGCGGCTTCGTGGACATGTCGTGCGTGCCGTGGACGATGCAGTCGTTCAGTGAAAGGCAGGCGTGCGAGGAAAACGGAGGATGGTTCTTCATTCGATAGCGAAGAAAGGCACTCCGGCAGTCCAGCGACGACAGGACCTCCGCGACGAACTGGTCGATCTGTGCGAGCGTCCGGCCGACCTGCAGGTACTCCACCAGCCGCTCGTGCGTCCGTACGACACACTGGGCCGCGGCCTCTGCCGCGTCGACGTCCTGTTTGGCGGAAATCACCACGGACGGGATTCTAGGGCTTTTTGACGACCCGTCCGGCACAGATGACAAACCGCGGTCCCGGCACGGCGAACTCGTAGCCGAGTTCGCGCTCGTCCGCGAAATCCAGGAGTTGCAGATCGGCCCGCTTGCCGGGCTCGATCGAGCCCAGTGTGTCCTGGAGACCCAGCACACATGCCGCGTTGACGGTGCCGGCCGCGATCGCCTCGGCCGTGGAGAGCCCCAGCTTTCGCACCGCCAGGGCCGTGACAAACGCCATCGAGGGCGTCGGCGCCGAGCCGGGGTTGTAGTTGGTCGCCAGCGCCAGCGCCCCGCCGGCGTCGACGAACTCGCGGGCCGGCGCGTAACGGTCGTCAAGGTGAAAGCCGCACGCGGGCAACGCCACGCCGATCGTCTCGCCGGCGGCGAGACCCTCCAGGTCCGGCCGCGTCGTGGCCTCGAGATGGTCGACGCTCACGGCGCCCAGGTCGACGGCCAGCGGCGTCATGCCCAGGCTCGTGAACTGGTCGGCGTGGACGCGAAGCGGGCACCCCAGGCGAGTGGCCTCTGCAAAGAGTCGCCCGGTGTCCTCCAGCGACCACGCGCCCTGCTCGCAGTAGGCGTCGCAGGTGATCCCGGGGAACTCCCGCACGACCGCCGGCAGCGTCTCGTCGATCGTCCGGTCGACGAGGGACGGGCTGTCCGGGTCCAGCGCGTGGGCGCCGAGGAACGTCGGGACGACCGTCTGGGCCGCCTGCCCGGCAGCGACGCGGATCGCGCGAAGCATTTTCAGTTCGTCGGCGGTGGTCAGCCCGTAGCCGGACTTCACTTCGACGGTCGTGGAGCCGAGCGCCGCCATCCGCGCGAGCCGAAGCAGCAGGCCCCGGGCGAGCATGTCGAGGTCCGCCGCGCGGACGGCTCGCACCGTCGACATGATTCCGCCGCCGGCAGCGAGGATCTCCAGGTACGACCGCCCGGCGAGTTTCATCTCGAACTCGTCGAACCGCTCGCCCGCCCAGCAGGCGTGGGTATGGCAGTCCACGAAACCCGGCATGAGGACGCAGCCCCCGGCGTCGATGACGGGCCCGGCCGGCGTGCGATCGGGCTCACCGGCGCCGACGGCCGCGATGCGATCGCCCTCGATGCGCACGAAGCCGCGATCGATGACGGCGAGATCGCCAAGTGCCGCGCCGCGGCGAGGCGCCTCGCCCTCGGCGAGTGTCAGCACGCGCGCGTTGATAACGGTCAGGCCGGTCAAAGCTCGGCACCGCAGAACTTGCAGCATTTCGCGTCCACGTCGTGACCCTCGCGAGAACACTCCCGGCACACCTGCGTGCTCACGGGCCTGGCGTGGCCTCGCGTCAACTCGGCGGTGATGATCCCCGTCGGCACGATGATGAAGGTGTACCCGAGGATCATGACGATTGAGGCAATGAGCTTGCCCAACGGCGTCACCGGCGCGACGTCACCGTACCCGACCGTCGTCATCGTCACGATCGCCCAGTACATGCTCTGGGGAATGGAGGTGAAGCCGGCGTCGTGCCCCTCGATCAGGTGCATCGCCGAACCCATGATCACGACGATGATCGCGATGCACGTGACGAAGACGATGATCTTGCGGCGGCTGGCCCAGATGGCCTGGCGCAACGCAGAGGCCTCCGTGAGATACCGCCCCAGCTTGAAGATCCGGAACACGCGGAGTAACCGCAGTGCGCGGATCACCATCAGGTGGTGCGCCCCCGGCATGAACAGGCTCAGCCACGTGGGCAGCACCGCCAGCAGGTCGATGACGCCGAAGAAGCTCAGGGCGTAGCGGTGCGGCCGCCTGGTGCACAGCAGACGCAGCACGTACTCCACCGTGAACAGGCCGGTGAAGATCCACTCCGCCGTGAGCAGCAGTCCGTGGTACCGGACGTCGATCGACTCGACGGTCTCGAGGCTCACGCTGATAACGCTGAGAAGGATGGCGACGAGGAGTGCGACGTCGAAGGCCTTGCCGGCCGGGGTGTCCGCTTCGAAGATGATCTCGTGCAGACGCTCGCGCCAGGGGGCCATGAGAAACCCCTTCGGCAGGCGGCCGCGGTTTGCATGAGCGTTTGGGCGTCAGGGAGGGGCCGAGCGCACGGGCTTCATCTTCACCGGCTCACCGGTGGTGTACGAGATCCGGCAGATCGGGCACCGCCGTCCGTAGAACTGCGCCGCACCGCACGTCCCGCACCGCTCGGATGTCTTGATCGCCTTGAGCAACCGTTCGTACTCCTTCGCGGCGGCCTTGAACATCTTCGGATCGCGGAACGCGACGTTGCCGATCAAGCCGACTTTGCACTCGTCGCACCAGCCCCGCCCATGCACGGGAAGCGTCGTGTCGGCGGCGTTGGCGGTACAGACGGTGCACGTGATCCTGGAGAGGTCCGTCCTCTCCCCCTTTGCCAGCAGGTAGGTCAGCCGGGAGAAATACGCCAGCTTGCCGACGAAACCGCAGCGGGTCTGCGGGCAGTAGCCGTCGTTCTTGAGTGCGACCACGCAGCCGGGACAGCTCTGCAGGGACGCGGACTCGGGATCGATCTCGTGCCCGTGGGCGTCCAGCGCCTCGAAGAGAATGGAGGACCGGACCTCGATCGACGCGACGTAGCCGATCTCGCACCGGTCACACCAGCCGTTGGCCTTCCTGGCCGCCGCACAGGTGCATGGGTCGTCGATCGGTGCCGCCGCCAGGCAAAACAGGGCCACGGCGAGCAAGGACAGGGGGATTCTCTTCATGGCACTCCTTATCCCTGGCACGGATCTCATCGGACATTAGGCGCCACGGCCCGTCGGGGCCCAAAAAAGGCCTTGTCATGGGCGGGCCCGCGCGGTAGCGTAACACGGCACGTCTACTTGGGCTCGCTCCGGGGTTCAGAACAAAGGAGAAATGATCATGCGCACACGGTACGCTCTCACCGGGCTGATCGCGACGGTCGCCGTGCTTGTCCCGTTCACCACTAGCTTGGGCGGATCTCACACATGGCGGGTCACCGAACTCTTCAGCAACTCCGACCGCACCGTCCAGTTCATCGAGCTGGGCGAATGCTGCGGCTTCCCCGACGAGACCGCCCTTTTGAACAAGCCGGTCTCGAGTAACACCAACGTGTTCATACTCCCGGCGAACCTTCCCGCCGGCAGCACGGCCAACGCCCACATTCTCCTCGGAACGGCCGCGTACGCGGCGCTGCCGGGTGCACCCGCGCCGGATCACATCATCAGCCAGGAATTCTTCGATCTGGTCGCCGACCAGATCGACTACTCGGTCTGGGACGACCTGCCGTACGGTCCGGGCGACCTTCCGACCAACGGAAAGGACTCCCTGAACAAGGACCCGTCGACGGGCGTTCTGAGCACCGGACCCAACTCGCCGACAAACTTCGACGGCGTGAGCGGCAACGTCGACGCCTGCCCGTGGGACCTCGACGCCGACGGCGTGGTAGGCATCGTCGACTTCCTGGAACTGCTGGGCAACTGGAACAATCCCTACACGATCGTCGACTTCCTTGACCTGCTCGGGTCCTGGGGCGGCTGCTAACGAACCGTGCACGAACGTGCACGGTTCGTTGGAGCAGGTGAGCAGGCCCCTGCTCGCCGGCGGTCTACTGCTCTACTGCTCTTCCCCATCCCTCCGACCCCACCGGTCCAGGCACTGCCGGGCGAGGTCATAGCCGGCGTCGGCGTGCCTGAACACTCCCGTGAGCGGGTCGTTGGTGAGCACGCGCTCCAATCGGGCGGCCGCCTCGGGCGTGCCGTCGGCGACGATGACCTGCCCCGCGTGCTGCGAGAAGCCGATGCCCACGCCGCCGCCGTGGTGGAAGCTCACCCAGCTCGCGCCGCCGGCGACGTTGACCATCGCGTTGAGCAGCGGCCAGTCGCTCACGGCGTCGGAGCCGTCTTTCATCGCCTCGGTTTCGCGGTTCGGTGAGGCCACCGAGCCGGCGTCGAGGTGGTCGCGACCGATCACGATCGGTGCCTTGACGACCCCGTCGCGAACCATCTCGTTGAAACGAAGCCCCGCCTTGTCGCGCTGGCCGAGGCCCAGCCAGCAGATCCGCGCCGGCAGCCCCTGGAACGCAACCCGCTCGCGGGCCAGCGTGATCCAGCGGCACAACGCATCGTCATCGGGAAACAGTTCCAGGATCGCGTCGTCGGTGGCGGCGATGTCCGCCGGGTCGCCGGAAAGCGCGACCCACCGGAACGGCCCGCGGCCCACGCAGAACTGCGGCCGGATATATGCCAGCACGAAGCCCGGGAAGGCGAATGCGTCGGCGAAGCCGTGGTCGCGTGCGCGCTGACGGATATTGTTGCCGTAATCGAAGGTCGACGCGCCGCGGCCCTGGAACTCGACCATGAGTTCGACGTGGCGGGCGATCGAGCTCATCGCCTTGCGGGTGTACGCTTCGGGATCCGAGACACGCAGCGCATCGGCCTGCTCGCGGGTGAGCCCCTGCGGGTAGTACCCGTTCAGCGGATCGTGGGCCGAAGTCTGATCGGTGAGGACGTCGGGCGTGACGTTCCGCTTGAGCAGCGCCTCCAGCAGATCCACGGCGTTGCCCAGCCACCCGACGGACAATGCCCGGCCCTCGCTCCTCGCCGCCAGCGCCCGTTCGATCGCGGTGTCCGGATCGCGGTGGAACTCATCGAGGTATCGATCGTGAACGCGCTTCCGGAGACGCTCGATGCACATCTCCGCAATGAGACAGACGCCTTCGTTCATGGTGACCGCCAGCGGCTGCGCGCCGCCCATGCCGCCGCAGCCGGCGGTCACGCACAGCCGACCCTTGAGGGAGCCGGCGAAGTGCTGCCGGGCACACTCGGCGAACGTCTCGTAGGTCCCCTGGAGAACGCCCTGGCTGCCGATGTAGATCCACGAACCGGCCGTCATCTGGCCGAACATGATCAATCCCTTGAGGGCAAGCTCGTCGAAGTGCTCCTGGGTCGCCCAATGGGGGACCAGGTTCGAGTTGGCGATGAGGACCCTGGGCGAATCCGGTGTCGTCCGGCACACGCCGACGGGCTTGCCCGACTGGACGAGCAACGTCTCGTCCGGTTCCAGTGCCTGCAGCGCCGCGATGATCGCGTCGAACGCCTCCCACGACCGGGCGGCCTGACCGCGGCCGCCGTAGACGACGAGGTCCTGCGGCCTCTCGGCGACCTCCGGGTCGAGGCTGTTCATGAGCATGCGCATCGCCGCCTCGGCCTGCCAGGTCTTGCAGGTCATGACGGTGCCGCGCGGTGCGCGGATGGTTCGCGGGGGCGTCATGTAAACGCACCGGCCCGGATGAGTTCCGCTATCGCGGCGATGTCAGGCGACGGCGGCCGATCCGCGGTGAGTCGCTCGACGACTGCGCGCACCCGCTGATAGGTCCGCTCGACGCCCTCGCCGCTGCGCAGCGGACGCTGGTACTCCATCGCCTCGGCCATCACCAGCAACTCGATCGCGACGACCTGGATCGCGAGGTCCACCGCGGCCCGCGCCTGGTGGGCGGAGGTCGCACCCATCGAGTTGTAATCCTCCATGCCCGCCGAGGTGGAGATGTTGGCGACGCTCGCCGGCACCGCGAGCGTCTGCATCTCGTTGCAGCACGCAGCGGCGGTGTACTGGACGATCATGAGCCCGCTGTGCAGACCCGGCTGTGGTGAAAGATGGATATTCACCGGGTTCTCGCCGTCGGAGGCCGTGAGCAACCAGTTCACGCGGCGCTCGGCGATGCCGGCGAGGTGGCACAGGGCGATCGCCAGATGGTCCAGGGCGATCGCCAGCGGCATTCCGTGGAAGTTGCCGCCCGACAGGACGTCACCCTGCTCGGCGAAGACCAGCGGGTTGTCGGTGACCGCGCCAAGCTCGCGCTCGAAGACCAGTTGCACCGAGTCGATCGCGTCCAGCACCGCTCCAAGGACCTGCGGCGCCGCGCGGAGGCTGTAGGGATCCTGCACGCGCGGGTCGCCGGTCTTGTGGTCCTCGATGATCTGCGAACCGGCCAGCTGCCGGCGAAGCGCCTCGGCGACACGTCGCTGTCCCGGCTGCGGGCGTACCGCGTGCAGCCGATCATCGAGGAACTCGTCGGTCGCGCGGCAGGCGTCGATCGCCATGGCGGCGGCCGCGATGGCGGCATCACCGAGGCGACGGACGTCACACAGGGCCAACGCTCCAATGGCGCACATCATGTGTGTGCCGTTGATCAACGCGAGCCCCTCCTTGGCCTCCAGGACCATGGAATCGAGTCCCGCCGTCGCCAGCGCCTCGGCGCCGGGCATGGTGCGGCCCCCGATGACCGCTTCGCCCTCGCCGATCAGCACCAGCGCGACGTGGGCCAGCGGCGCCAGGTCTCCCGACGCCCCGACGGAGCCGCGCGACGGGACGACCGGCGTGATGCCGTGGTTGAGCAGCCCGAGTATCAGTTCCACGAGCTGCGATCGCACACCGGAGCGGCCCCTGGCCAGGCTCCCCGCGAGAATGACCAGCATCGCCCGCACGACCTCTTCGGGCAGCGCCGCACCGACCCCGGCGGCGTGAGATCGGATCAGGTTCCGCTGTACCTGCCGCAGTCGGTCCGCCTTGATCGGTCGGTTCGCAAGGGATCCGAACCCCGTATTGACTCCGTAGACCGCCACGGCGCCACCGGACGCGGCCTCGACGACCGCCCGCGACCGCTCCAATCCCGCGCGGGCCGCGTCGCCCAGGTGCACGGGCCGGCCGTGCCGCGCAACGTCGTCGACGTCATCCAGCGACAGCGTCTTTCCGTCGAGCACGAGCGGTTCACCGGCCATCCTCCCTAGCATAGGGATTTGTCACGGTGGCCGGTTACGGGTACCAATGGCGGCATGAACCATGAACTGGAGGGTTGGCGCCGATACGGTGTCGTCTTCGGCGGCGGGGTGGCGGCTGCCTTTGTCTGCAGCGCCGCGGTACCGTTCCTGGTGGCCTCGACGGGCACCATCGGCCCGACGGCGTTGCAGGCGCAGTCGCCCCTGACGGCGTTGGCCGCCATGATCATTCTCTTCGCGCTGGCGGCGGGGCTGTCGGGTCTCGTCGGCAGGTACGTCAACGCCGCGGTGGGGCTGTTCGTCCTCGGCGCCGGCCTGTGGGCGCTTCGGCTGCAATCGGCCACGGCCGTCGATCTGGCCTTCGCCGAGGGGTCGCTCGTGCTGGCGGCGGTGGAGACGGCGATGTGGGGCGTGCTGGTGCTCGGCGGGACAGCGATCGTCTTCCGCATCGCCGGCCGTCTCACCGACATTCTTCCGGCTGACAATTCCACGGCGACGCCGTGGTGGAAGCGGCACGGGCTTCCGGGGGCGGCGTGCGGGGTCCTGGTGCTGCCCGGCGTGTGGCTCTTCGCCAGGAGCCCGCTGCAAGGTCAGACGCTCATGGCGGTGGTCATGGGCGCGATGGCGGCGGGGCTCGTCGGCCGGCTCGTCTCGCCGCACGCGCAGCCGGTATTGCTCTTCGCAATGCCGTGTTTCTTCGGTGCCGCCGGCAGCCTCGTTGCCGCGATGACGGTGTCCGGGCCCCTCGCCGACGCAGTCGTCAACGGCACGTTGCCGGTACTGAGCCTGCCCATGCCGATCGACTACGCGGCGGGCTCACTGATGGGCGTCTCGATGGGCCTCGGTTGGGCCAGGGGGTTCCTGCACCACGAAGAGTAAGATGCCGACCGTGGCAAGACTGCACGAATACCAGGGCAAGGCACTGCTCGCCGGCGCCGGCGTCGCCGTCCCGGAAGGGGCGCCGGTCACGAACCCCTCCGAGGCCGCCGCGATGGCGCGCCGCCTCGGCGGCCGGGTGGTCCTCAAGGTCCAGGCGTGGGTCACCGGCCGCGCCGCCATGGGCGGCGTGCGTTTCGTCGAGACGCCCGACCAGGCCGAGGAAGCGGCGGCGGCCCTGCTGGCGCTGAAGCTCGGTCATTTCGAGATTCGGGAAGTCCTCGTCGAACGGGCGCTCGATATCGCCCACGAACTGTTCGTCTCCGTGGCGATCGATGACGAAGCGCGGGCGCCGATACTGCTGCTCGACGCCCACGGCGGCTCCGGCATCGAGCAGCGGGCAGGGTCCGTTCACCGCCTGCCGGTGGATGTTCACACGGGCGTCCGGGACGACGCCCTTGCCGACGTACTGAGAACCTCTCCGATCGAACCGTGTCATCACGGCATGGTCATCGAGTCCATCCGCGCGATCGTCACGCTTGCCGCCGGCTGCGAGGCGAGGTCCCTCGAGGTGAACCCACTTGTCGTGACCGCACAGGGCGACGTCGTCGCGGTCGATTGCCGCATGGCCATCGACGACTACGCCGTCTTCAGGCACCCGGAGCTGGGCATCGAGATCGCCCGTGAGCTGGATCATCCCGCGACCCGACTGGAGCGCTGGGCGTACCGCGTCGAACAGCTCGATCACCGCGGCACGTTCTACTTCGCGCAGCTTCCGGTCAACGGCACCCCCGGAACCCCCGGAACCACCGGAACCACCGGCTCGCGCGGCCTGATCGGCTTCCACGGCGCCGGCGGCGGCGGCTCGATGATGTCCATGGACGCCATCAGCCGGCTTGGATTTCAGCTTGCGAACTTCTGCGACACCTCCGGCAATCCGTCGGCGGGCAAGGTGTATCGAGCCGCGCGGATCATTCTCGCGCAGGACGGCCTTGTCGGCTACTTCGGCTCCGGCAGCGGCGTCGCCAGCCAGGAGCAATACCACTCGGCATACGGCCTGGCCAAGGCGTTCGCCGAGCTGGAGCTGTCGATCCCGGCGGTCATTCGCCTCGGCGGCAACGGCGAGGACCGCGCGGTCGAGATCCTCCGGGATATCGGCGAGCAGATTCCCGCGGAGATCCGCGGGTACCGCAAGGACGACACGCCGGCGTTCATCGCCGACCGGTTCGCGGAGCTGGTCGAACAGGCGAACGGCGCACGATGGTCGCCACGGGCACGAACGATCCCCGGCTTCGTCGGCAGCGGCTATCGCTTCCCCATCACCCACGGCACGGTCTGGATCGATCACGATCGCTGCGACGCGCCGACGACCGCGCTGGTCATCGGCAACAGCAGCGGACTGCTGGTCGAGGACAACGGCCGCCCCGTGCTGGCGGTGAGCGCCGACGACGTCGCGGACAGGGACTCGGAACTGGTGGCATTGGAGATCGAGTGCCGCCGCGCGGCCCGGCCGGTGGTCTTTGTCGACCTGCCCGTCGAGGGCCTAGACTAGTGCCGCTTCCACTCAGAGACTGTCGCGCTTGAGGCACCGGTGGCTGGAAGCGGCACAGAGCAGGTGAGCAGTAGAACAGTGGAGCAATATCGGAAAGGATCTCCGGATCCCTTTGGTGGCCGGTCTACGCAGGCTCACCTGCGGTCTACTGCTCTACTGCTCTACTGCTCTGACCGCGCATCATCGCGCACGGTCATATAGTCGCCGGTCATGATCATCATCGACCAGACACGGCGCGTGCTCGTCCAGGGAATAACCGGGCGCGAGGGCCGGGCTCGCACGCGGCTCATGCGCGAGTACGGAACCACCGTGGTCGCCGGGTGCACACCGGGCAAGGGCGGCCAGGACGTCGAGAGCATCCCCGTCTTCGACCGGGTCGCCGAGGCCGTTCAGAGCGTGGGCCGGATCGACGTCTCGGTGCTCTTCGTGCCGGCGAAGCTCGTCAAGGTCGCGGCGATCGACGCGATCCGCGCGGGCGTAAAGCTGCTGGTGCTCGTGCCCGATCGAGTGCCGGTGTGGGACGCCATGGAGATCGCCGCCGAAGCCGCCACGCACGGAGCGTCCTTCGTCGGGCCCAACACGCTGGGCGTGCTGAGCCCCGGCCGGGCCGTGCTGGGGATGATCGGCGGCCGCGCGGAGTCCGCTCGCGAGTGGTTCAACGAGCCCATCGACGGCAGGACGGTCGGCGTCGTGTCGCGCAGCGGCGGGATGACCAGTTCCTGCGGCTATTACCTGAGCAGGGCCGGCGTCGGCCTGAGCACGCTCGTGCACGTCGGCGGGGATTCGGTCATCGGCCTGGCGATCCCGGACGTCGCGGCGATGTTCCAGCAGGACCCCGAGACCGACGCGATCGTCGTCTTCGGCGAGATCGGCGGCTCCCAGGAAGAGCGCCTCGCTGCGATGATGACCCGCGGCCACGTCACCAAGCCCGTGATCGCGTACGTCGGCGGCGCGGCCGCGACGGAGGGAACCCGCTTCAGCCACGCCGGCGCGATCATCGAAGGGGGCCGCGGCACCCACGCGGGCAAGGTCGAGGCGCTGACCGCGGCCGGCGCGACCGTGGTCGAGTCGTTCGGCGAGCTTCCGGCAAAGACGCTGGAGGTTCTCACACAGCTTCAACCGGCAGCGAGCGATCCATGAGTACGCCAAACGCACCGAGTCCCTGGCAGACGGCGATCACGCAGATCGAGCCGAACCACGTGCGCGTGCGCGGGTACGACATCGATCGGCTCATGGGAGAGACGGGCTTCGGCGCGGCGGTGTACCTGATCCTGCGCGGCGAGCTTCCGGACGAGAAAACCGCGAGGCTCATGGAGTCGATCCTCGTGTCGTCCATCGACCACGGGGTGACGCCGCCGTCGGCGTTGGCCGCCCGCACGATCGCCTCCACCGGCGGCAGCCTCGGCGCGGCGGTTGCGGCGGGGATCCTGGCGATCAACCGGTATCACGGTGGCGCGATCGAGGACTGCGCACGACAGTTGCGGCACATCGTCGACCGCTGCGAGACAACCGGCGATTCGTCGGACGCCGCGGCCGAATCGATCCTGGATGAGCTGAAACAAGACCGGCGGCGCATGCCCGGTTTCGGCCACCGGGTACACACCAACGATCCCAGGACCCAGAGACTCTTCGAGCTGGCGACCGATGCCGGCGTGGACGGCCCGCACATGCATGCAGCTCGCGCGGTCGAGCGTCATTTTGCCTCCTCCGGCAAGACACTTCCCATGAACGTGGACGGCGCGATCGCGGCCGTGTTGGCAGACCTGGGCTTCGAGCCGGCGTCGATGAACGGCCTGTTCATGATCGCCCGGGTGCCTGGGCTCATCGCCCACGCCCTGGAGGAACAGCTCCGGCAGCGTCCCATGCGCCGGATAGACCCGGCACGCCACGAATACGACGGACCGCCGCCGCGATCGCAGGGACCCCGAGCATGACACCTATTGCCACGGAATCGATCCTGGAACTGTTTCCCGACCTTGCGTCGATCTCGGACGCGGGCCTGCGCGACCAGGTCGCGGCGGTCTGGAACGAGGCGATCACCACCGGGTGCGGGGGCAAGGGCTGGACGATCGAGGAATTGCGCTCGATCCCGTTCACGCTGCTGGCCGGCGACATCGACCTTGCCTTCATCGAGCACCTCAACTCGTGCGTGAAGCAATGCATCGCGATCGAGAAGGTCCTGAACGACACCTTCGGCGACCGCGTGCCGATCCACCACGATCACCTCGTCGCCGGAGCGTTGCTGGCCGACGTCGGCAAGCCCCTCGAATACGACAAGGACGACTCGGGCCGCGTGATCAAGGGACGCTTCGGCGAGATGCTCCGCCATCCGTTCTCGGGCGTCGCCCTGTGCTACAAGCACGGCCTGCCGCCGGAGGTCATGCACATCGTCGCCACCCACAGCCACGAGGGCGACGCCGTCCAGCGTTCCATCGAGTCGATCATCTTCCACCACGCCGACTTCGTGGACTTCGACATCGCGAAGTTCCTGGGAAAGAAGGGGACAGACCCCTTTACCGGCTGCCGGTAAAGGGGTCTGTCCCCTTCTTTACGGCTTGCAGGAGGCCGATGGTGTGGTAAAATGGATCTACAGATCCTCTTAGAGGAAAAGGAGATCCGCTCGTGGACGCCACAGTCTCTTCCCGGCGACTCACCCGGACTGCCGCACGTGCCGCCGGCGTTCTGCTCGCCGTCGTGATCGCCGCGGGCGACCGCGCCGCGGCCGACACGGCCGAGCTCACGACCGTCCGGGACAACACGATGTACTCGTAGTCGGCCCGCAGCAACGGAGTCGGCCGGCACTTCTTCGCCGGACGGACGGATTCCGGCAACACTCGGCGCGGGTTGATCGCCTTCGAGGTGGCCGGGGCCGTTCCCGGCGGCTCGACGATCACCGCGGTGACATTGCAACTGTACATGTCCAGGACCTCCGCGAACCTGGAGCCCGTGATCCTGTACCGCGTGCTGGCGGACTGGGGCGAGGGCACGTCGAACGCGCCTGGAGAAGAAGGCGGCGGTGCGCCGGCGGCGGACGGCGATGCCACCTGGATCTACCGGTTCTACGACACGGCCGACCCGCCCGCCGCGCCGATGTGGGCCACGGCGGGCGGAGAGTACGCCCCCGTGGTCAGTGCCGGCGGCGCCGTGGGCGACGAGGGGTACTACACGTGGGGTACGACGGCCCAGATGGTGGCCGACGTGCAGTCGTGGCTCGACGACCCCGCCGGCGACTTCGGCTGGGTGGTGATCGGCAACGAGGGATCGAGCCAGACCGCCAAGCGGTTCGGCACCCGCGAGAACCCCATCGAGGCCTACCGGCCGCTGCTGACGGTAACCTACCAGGCGCCGGTGTGCCCGGCGGACCTCGACGGTGACGGCGCTGTCGGCATTACCGACTTCCTTGACTTGTTGGCGCAATGGGGCGCCGACCCCGGCGGGCCACCGGACCTCGACGGTGACGGCACCGTCGGCATCACCGACTTCCTGGCGCTGCTGGCGGCGTGGGGCCCGTGCCCCTGATGGTGACCACGCAGACGGCTGCGACCTGGGCCGCCGCCGCCGCGCTGTACGGAGCGGCCGCGACCGCTCCCGGCGCGGACCGGTCACCGATCCGGTTTCTCGACGTCACCGGGACAAGCGGCATCGACCTGGTCCTGACCTGCGGGGGCACGCCGTCGCGCGAGATACTCGAAGTCAACGGCGGCGGCGTGGCGATGCTCGACTACGACAACGACGGCGACCTCGACCTCTTCTTCGCCAACGGCGCCTCGATGCAGGACCCCGAGCACGGACCGGGTTCGCGCATGTACGCCAACGGCGGTGACGGCTCCTTCACGGACGTGACCGTCGAGCTCGGCATCGACCTCACCCGCTGGGCGATGGGCGTGGCGGTGGGGGACTACGACAACGACGGCTGCGACGACCTCTACGTGACCTGCTACGGCCGCAACGTCCTGTTGCGCAACCTCTGCCGCGGCAACGGGCGTTTCGTGGATGTCACCGAGCAGGCCGGCGTCGGCGACGACCGCTGGTCGACCAGCGCCGCCTTCGCCGACCTCGACGGCGACGGCGACCTGGACCTGTACGTGGTCAACTACCTCGCGTTCACCGTCGAGGCCCCACCCGATCGGGGCGGCAAGACCTTCAAGGGCGTCCCGGTCATGGCGGGACCCGCCGGGCTGACGCCGCAGGGGGACGTGCTCTACGAGAACCGGGGCGACGGCACCTTCGCCGACGTGACCGCCCGGGCCGGTTGCACCCCCCGAACACCCGGCTACGGCCTGGGCGTGGTGGTTCTCGACGTCGATCTGGACGGGACGCAGGACATCTTCGTCGGCAACGATTCCACCGGGAACTTCCTGTTCAGGCGGGCGGGCGGCGGCCCGTTCCGCGAGGACGGCATCCTGTCCGGCGTCGCCTCGAACTACGACGGCAACACCCAGGCGACGATGGGAATCGCCGTCGGCGACGTCGACGGCAACGGCCACCCCGACCTGTTCACGACGAACTTCTCCAGTGACACGAACACGCTGCACCTGAACCTCGGCGGCGGTCTCTTCGACGACCGCACCAGCCAGTTCGGGCTGGCGGCGGTCAGCCGGCCGTTCCTCTCCTGGGGCACGGGCTTCTACGATTTCGACCTCGACGGGGACGAGGACCTGTTCATCGCCAGCGGTCACGTCTATCCCGAAGCCGACACGCACGAGCTGGATTCGGACTACCGGCAGCCGCCGCAACTGTTCGAGCGGCGGGGGCGGCGCTTTCATCTGAACCTCGACGCCGGGGAGATGTTCCGGTCACGGTACTCCGGCCGGGCGGCGCTCATGCTCGGCCTCAGCTATCACCAGCAGCATCGCTACGGGGTGGCGCTGCCTCACTT